>CBRAFL010000236.1:0-8869 GCA_967755055.1 uncultured bacterium | reverse complement strand
AGATAATAGACCATGCACATAGTTTTTTTACTCAACGGCCCAGATCAGCCACCCGATGAGCGGCGTTCGCCAACAGAAAACGGCCGAGCCATCGCGTTGCGCCGTGGCGAGTTTGGCTCCGTCTTCATTTCGTAGAAGAGTCGCTTTTCGCAACGACGACCAAAATCCAGGCGGCAATCACGAAATATGCAGCGGTGTAGATCCAAAACAACGCAGGCTCGGCATAGCGATCTACGGGGAAAACGCCGTGCGTACCAGCCGCTCTGCCATCTCGTATTTGCGAAATCCCAAACAGCGCGAACGCCACCGCAAGAACGCTCCACATAACACGGGTCCACGCGGTCATCTTCTTAGGAATGGGTGTGCGCGAATTCCATCTTTGCCAACGCTACAGGTACAGCCACGCGATGAGCGACTCTTGAAAACAGAAAAGGGCCGAGCCATCGCGTTGCACTGAGATCTGGTTCGGCCTATTCGACGTAGTCAACGTCTGTGACAATAACCTGCTTTGTGGCGTGATCTACCCAGAAATCGAAAACGAATCCATCGGCCATGAAGTGAGAAATATCTCTGCCAGTGGAATCCACGGAACGAAAATCAGGTACGAGAAAAGGATCTGCGGCTAGCTCGTGAACCCGATCCAAAAGCTTTCGCTGACCGCGCTTGGTCAGACGATGAAGAACTCAAGCGCCGCTGAGGCGAAGACCGCCTCGTAGCCCGATTGGCTAGCCACGACGATAAATCTCTTCTAGCTGCGCAATCGTAGTGAACTTGCCGGACTTAACTTCCGCAATTCTCTTTGCGGTCGCCTTTTTCCAAGCCGGTGTGCGTCGCCGGAGCTGGTGGAGATAAATCTGAATCTCACGCTGTTCCTTGGCGGAAAGACGAGACAGGCTTTGCTTAATCTGGAGGACGCTCACGGCCTCAAAAATGCCGATCTGCGGTAACTCGTCAAGGCGCGCAAACAGCGCGACAGGCGAGCGTGATTTCTTTCGGGTAGTGCCGGCGCTCACGCGCCGACACCTCCACAGACCCGGACTAGAGATTCATGGCCACTCGCGAGAATAAGTGCGCGAAACTGTGGAACCGTCGCATCACGGCAATCTGGAGTGCAGCGTCGTGCATCGCTCATCGACGCAGCGCAATTCCTCCCGAAATATCAGGCGATCCGTCCAGTGACACGCCGTAAGGACAAGCGCGCGGACCAGCGCCTCGCGGATGAACTGTTGGGCCGAATGATTCCGCGCGCGTGGGATCGCCACGGAGATATTTGGGAAACTGAGGGTAAGGATAGATGGGGCGCTGCGCACGAACCGGCTGCTTCGGATTTCCCTCGGAATAACAGGTCGCGATTAACCGCTCAGGCACGATGCCGAGTTCCACCCATTGTTCCAAGGCGGCAAGAATGTCATGGGACGTATTTCCTGCCTGACCGGAAGCCAGCCGCTGGCCGAAATCAGATGGGCTCGAGCCCGAAGGGCCGTGCGCCATCCCAGGGACGAGAAAGAGCCGAAAGAAAAACTGGGTTTGTTCGAGCCCCTCCTGTTGGGCGACGACTTCCTCGTAGTAACGAATCGACTCCTGAAAAGGAGTGATCGCGTCGGCCGTGCCGCAATACATCAGGAGTTTACCGCCCTGATTTCGAAAGACGTGCAAGTCGGCTGAGGTGGCGTTGAGGAGCGGACCAAGCGCCTGATCGATCCGCGCAAGATCTGTTTCGAAATCGAAATGGCGAAGATCAAAATTCTTCCCGAGCACCCAGCGAAACAAGTAGGAGTGCGGAGGTGGCGCGGTGGGATCCTCGCGAACAAGGTACATGGTCGATTCACTCCCGAGAGGCGGACCGGTGAAAATCGATTCACCCGTGCCAGCGTGACGTGGACCGGAATAGATTTTTCGGAGCGCATCTGCCCGCTTCTGCAGCGGGTCGGACGGCGGCAGCGCCGCCATATCAAAATGCGCGAGGCGCGGATCATTCAAAAATGCCTCGTCGGGCGCGCCATCAGAGTTGGCGGCATTTAGGTGCAGAATACTTAGCGTCAGTCGACCGACTTCGTCGGGAGTGAACGAACCGCCGGTAGTGGTGCTGACAGCCTGCCAGTTCCACAGAAACATCGCGTGCAGATGGGTGCGGTTTATTACCGGTGAACCGGCGATGATCCCGTCGTAGTCGGTCGGATAGCGCTGCGCTTCCATGAGCGCCTGTTGCCCCCCTGTCGACGCGCCGATGAAATATGCTCGCCCGGCGGGTTTGCTATAATAAGCCGCGACAATGGCTTTAGCCGCCACGGTCATCTCGTGCGTGGCGCGGTAGCCAAAATCCGCCCAGCGCTCAGGCTGATTGATCCATAGTTCCGGATCGGGGCCAGTTCCAAGGTCTGTATTCGCGACCGCATAGCCTCGCCGAACTCCGGAGGCGAGCGCGGGCGTGATGATGCGTCCACCACTTCCGCCATTGCCCGTGCCGAGAAAGCGACCGTTCCAGTTTGCGCGGGGCAACCACACCTCTGCACGAATGTCGGAGTCGCCGCTCGGACGAATACGCAGGGCGACGCGGCAGAACGCAGGCAGGTCTGCCAAGGGAGCCGCCTCCCCGGCAGGCCGATACTCACCGCCTTCGTAATCTTCAACGGCGACGATTTCCACTCCCGGCATGCGCAATTCGTGGATACGAGCGTCGCCCGATGGCACGGGAGCGCCCATCGCGCTCCCGCTGAGGAATCCAAAAAGCCAGAACGCCGATCGCAGGCCTTTCCGAAACCCAATCCGCTTCGGCGCGACTTTCCCCGGGAAGAGAAAGTGCGTGCCGAAGGAATTCCGCCGGGGAAACATTTCTTATTTAAGTACAAACTCCACCGCGTCTGCCATGACGTAACCATTCGCCGCGTCGTCGCGCACGGTCACGTTGCCGCTGGTTCCTGAGTTGAACAAATAGGTGCCAAGCAGGATCCAGGTGTTGTTGTTCTGCTGCTGGTTTTTAGTCGACGTCGAAGTCCCAGCTGAATGATTCACGTCGAACGACGCGTTGGTCGCGCGGTTGGCAGCGGCAGGCCACCGGGCGTAGACCTCGTAGTATCCCGCGGTGGTAATGGTGGGGCTGAATCTCACCGATTTGCCCCCCTGCGCGTTGCCGTCGTGCAGATAATTGGATCCATAGTATCCAGGGGTGGTCGTGCTGGCGGACCAGGTTCCGGTCAGGGTGACGCCGGTGCCGTCCGCGTTATCCTTCACGATCGTAATGGCCTGGGGCGTCGCGGTGACCTGCGCGGAATTTCCGCTTTCCCCCGCGGCATTCACGGCGGTGATTACATAGTAATAGGCGGTGCCGTTGCTAAGCGGAGTATCCGTATAGGTCGTGGTGGTCGGACTGGCCACCAGACTATAGGGGCCGCCGCTCGTGGTTGCCCGTTTGACGCGATAGCTGGTGGATCCAGAGGAGGCGTTCCAGTTCAGGATTATCCGCGCGTTTCCGGCAATCGCCGACACACCCGCCGGGGCTGCAGGAGGAGAGACGCTGCCGCCGACCTGAACAAATTTCACCGCATCGGCGATGACATAGTTGCTGGCTCCGTCATTGCGAACCGTCACGTCGCCTCCGGTTCCTGCGTTGAAGCTGAACGTTCCAAGTTGATACCACGTTCCTCCGTTGAACTGTTGATCAACGAAAAGCTGCGCCGTTCCGCCAGCATGGTTCACATCGATGGGAACATTACGACCCCGGGCCAATTCCGACGTCCAATTGATATACACATCGTATCGGGTGGTCGCGGGAAGATTGGGCGCAAAGCGAACACTTTTGCCTCCGGTCGCACCGGTGGCGCCGTCGTGGAGATAGTTGGCGCCATAGTATCCCGCTGTGCTGGAACTCGTCGCCCAGGTGCCAGTGACCGTCACGCCTGTACCATCGGCATTATCAACGATAAACTCACTGAGATTGGCCGATGGCACCGCGCTGACTTCACTGGAGTTGACGCCTTCTCCACTCGAGTTGGACGCTGACACCACGTAATAATACGTGGTGCCGTTGCTGACGCTGGTATCGGTATAGCGGTTGCCCGCCACCGCCGATGCGATGACGGAGTAAGGACCGCCGACTGAAAGAGACCGTTTGATCTTATGCGTCGTAGCATCCTCGGGCAGCGTCCACTTCAACGCCACTTGCCCGTTGCCCGATCCGGTGATGAGGTCGGTCGGAGCAGGCGGCACAAGCGGGTTGAGTTGATAGACCCGCACATAATCCACTACCATTTTGGTCGAGCTGGCGGTCAGGGAACCGTAGCCTCCCACGGGAATGGTCCCGGGCCAACCGCCGTTCGTTACCGCAGCGGTGAGAAAAACATACTCGCTCCGCTGTGAAACAGGGGTGGTCGTCGAATCGTTGACGGTCCACACATAGGCACCATCGATATAAAATTTCGTATAGGTGGGCGTCCATTCGACAGCGTAGGTATGAAACCCGCTGGCCAAGCCGGTGGCCCGGAGGCCGCTAGTGAGCGATTTGTGATTCGCCTCATACCCGTCCCAATGAGTAGCGGAGGTGTTCTTGTCGCTGATGTCGTTGTTATTGTTGTCGTGGACACGGTACTCGCTGATGTCCATTTCAATCCCGGCGTTCCATGGGTCTCCGATGGGATTGCCGATCGTGGGCGAGTGCAGCCAAAAGGCCTGATTCACGCCGGAGGTGCCGGCATTCGAAATGCTCGCCTCGACGTACCCATAGAGCGGTTGGTACCGGTCTCTGGTTGAAACGAAACCGGTGTAGTGCACATTGTTGACGGTGTAGGTCGTGATCGTGAGGAGTCCGTTTGCGACCGAGATCGCGTTGGGCGTTCTCGTGCCGTCGTGGTACACACCCGTCAGGACGTTCCAATAATTCGTGTCGATTGCGGATCCGGTGAATTCGTCGGACCAGACCAGCGTATAGCCGGCAGGTGGAGTTGCCTTTGCCAGCGGTCGGCTGGCGATCAATGCGGCGAGAATAAATGCGAAGAGCGCAAGCGCTCGAAACGAGAATTTCATGATCTGTTTTTTGGGGGTTCACGGTTCAGGTGGAAATGAGGGGAAAGGGCCATTTCACCTTCGACGCGTTAAAGAAAACGTCGCCATGGTAAGCCCCGCTCGACGCTCTTCCAGTTCCCGCGGTTGAGAAAACCAACAGGTTGTTTGAGTTTCGGAACTCGGTGCGATGTCGCGATCCCGAGATCCCTCGGAGAGTCCCGCGCGTCGACGGTCTTCTCGCCGCGACCGAAAGCAGCCTGCTCTCTGATTCGCGAAACGGGAGCCCGCGGGACTCGCTTTATCGGATTTCAGGCTTGCTACTTTGTTCGCCGAAAACTCTCTCGGCCCGATGTCTGGCTTGCAGCTTCGCGATTGGTCAAACGTGCGTGCAGACTTGGCGTGGATATATGAAGGCGCGGTGCAACCGATCTATCGCAAGGATGTCTTTCGCCCGAACTTCCTCGGCGCCTGGCTGATGCTGGCTGGCAGGGTGCGGCTGGAACAGGGAAATTCCGTGGTGGAGGCGACTCGTGGTGAATGGGTGATATTGAGGCAGGCCTCAGGTTACCAACGCTTCAGCGATGATGCCCGAATTTTATCGGTTCGCTTTTCCGCGGAATGGCCGGATCAGAGGCCGTTTTACGAGGAAGGGCTGAGCACCACCTTTCCTGCCTCCCTGAACCCGGCACTTGAAGAGGCGGCGAGAGCGCTGCTGGCTGTTGCCCGGCCCTACTTGGCCGACGACCCGCACGCGTTGCTCGCGCACGCATTGTCCTTCGACTCGTATGCAGGCCTGAAGGTTGGATTCTGGAGGTGGTTTGCCGAGCTCCACACTACACTGGCGCGCCGTGAGATCATGCCGACACGCACCCAGCTGGACGATGAGCGCGTCATCGCTGTGTTGCATGAACTCGACCGGCTTCCGCTCTCGGCAACGTTTTCCGAACGTGACCTGGCCAAACTTGCAGGACTTCAAGTAGGGCACTTCGTACGAACCTTTCGGCGCCAGGTTGGAATCACGCCCAAACGTTATTTTATGAAGCGGCGCCGCGCAGCGTGCCGTCGTTTATTGGCGGGTTCCGAGATACCGATCAAAGAAATCGCACTGGATCTCGGCTTTCGCCGGCTCTCCGATTTCTCTACTTGGTTTCGCCAGGCTGAAGGCATGTCGCCCCGCGAATTCCGCGAAAAGCTTCACGCCAACAACAGCCCCGTGTAAGCGGCCGAGCGATCATAGCCGCCAGCTTTCCAGATAGGCCGGGATGTGAATTCCGAACCGATTGGTGGGTTTTCCAACCATGAGGGATCGCGGCCGCGGCCTTCGGCGCTCTGGTTAGAAATATCTAAAGGCTGCAGGCTGGAATTTTTCACCCACATGATCATTCGCTCAATCGAACCGTCGCGCTCTCCCATCTCAGAATGGCCAAACTTTGAGGCGGAGGCCGTGACTTGAGCTCGCTACTCATCCACGAGACACCCGTCAGCTACGACGTCGTTGTCCTTGGCGGCGGCGTGTCCGGAAGCGTTGCCGCTATCGCTGCAGGGCGTCTCGGCGCGCGTGTTCTGCTCGTCGAAGAGCACGGGTTCCTCGGCGGCTCGCTCACAGCGATGGGTGTGGGGCCAATGATGAGTTTTCACGATGCCGCGGGCACGCAGGTCGTGCGCGGCATTGCCGATGAACTCATTGGCCGTTTGAAAATGCGTGGAGCGAGTCTCGGACACATCCCCGATACCACGACGTACTGCAGCACGGTAACTCCATTCGACAGCGAGGAACTGAAGATCGAATTCGAGACGATGCTTCACGAGGCAAAGGTGGATGTGCTTTTTCACACTCAACTCGCAGGGGTGAGATGCACCGACCGGCGCATGGAACGAGTGATCGTTTGCAACAAAGCCGGGCTCACGGCAGTGAGCGCGCGGGTGTTTGTGGACGCCACCGGCGACGGAGATCTCGCGGCGCGCGCCGGCGTGCGTTTCCAGTTCGGACGTGCGCAGGATGCGGCGGCGCAGCCCATGACGATGAATCTGAAACTCGCCAACGTGGACACCGACGCGGTGCGCGCCTTCGCACTCGAACATCCGGAGGATTTCCTCTGGCACCAAGGTTCCGAGGAGGGACTGCGCCGCCTGCGCACCGCTCAACGCTTCAGTCTGGCTGGATTCTGTGGCGCCTGGCGCGCAGCGCGCGAACGCGGCGAAGTCGACGTGCCACGTGATCACGTGCTATTCTTCGAGACTGCCGTGCCAGGGGTTGTGATCGTCAACACATCGAGGGTCATCGGCTACGACGCCACCGATCCGATGCAGCTCAGCCGAGCGGAGATGGCCGGGCGTCGCCAATGCGCGCAGATTTTCCGTTTTCTCCGAGAATATGCACCCGGATTTTCGCGGGCCGTCCGCATGGATACCGCTGCGAAAATTGGCGTGCGCGAGACGCGCCACATCGAGGGACTGTATCAACTCACCGCTCACGATCTGATCACTGCTCGCCCCTTTGGCGACGCGATCGCGTTGGGCGGCTATCCGATCGACATTCACTCGCCGGGCGGCGATTCGACTTCGACTGTAGCCGTGAAGGCGGATGCGGCGTATCAGGTGCCGTTGCGCTCGTTGCTTGTGGCGGACCCTCGCAATCTGCTGGTCGTCGGCCGCTGCGTGAGCGCGACGCACGAAGCGGCTGCGGCGATTCGAGTGACGCCGATCGCGATGGCTATCGGACAAGCCGGCGGGGTCGTTGCGGCGCTGGCAGCAGAACGCGGCAGTGCACCAGCCGATGTTCCTTTCGGTCTCGTGCGCGAACAACTCCTCGCACAGGGCGCATTCCTTCCCGACCTTCAAGACACGCTGGCTCCGAGTGTCGCCTGACTTAACCTGCCACTCGTGAACGCCGCCGATCATGGCGCTGCGGGCTAAAGCCATCCGATCTCTTCGAGAAACGCATCCACCTTCGCGTCGATGTCGCGCGACACTTCATTTTCCCCGCCGCGATAGAGCCAGATCGGATGTCCAGTATCCGGATACACGGAGAGCTCGCAGCGGCCACCCGCGGCCACGACACGACTCTGGAAAAGCCGTGCGGTCTTCACCGGCAAAACAGTATCCCGGTCGCCTACCAGCACGAGCGTGGGTGGCGCCGGCGCGGACACATGTTCCAACGGAGAAATCTCCGGCGCGCCGGCGCCAAGCGGGGCAAAACGATAGCCCGCCGGGCTGGTGTCGAGCACGGGATAAAGCAGCACGAGAGCATCCGGCCGGCAGGACACGGACTGGTCGTCGGCCGGATCGTCATAGCCGGTCACCCAGGTGGCGGCCGCTGCCAGATGCCCGCCGGCCGAGGCACCCTCCGCAGCCACACGCACGGGATCGATCCCGAGTTCTACAGCATGCGCCCGGACCCAGCGTATTACCGACTTCGCGTCGGCAACGCCGTCAAACGGCGTCGAAGCTCCGGTGGCATCAATGCGGTAGTCGGCCGCAATAGCCACAAGGCCGCGATCGGCCAGACGCGCACATTCCCGATAAAACTGGATCGGCGTGCCCAGATGCCAACCGCCGCCAAAAAAATACACGAGCGCCGGCGCCGGCCGACGGGACCCGGCGCGCGGTTGAAACACGCTCAAAGTCAGCTCCAGGCCGTTGACCCGCTTGTAGACGTAGCGATCGGGTTCGGGAATGGTTCGCGCCGGGGCCGGCAGAACGGTGCGCAGGGCAGCGTACCATCGCCCGGCGATCTTGCGCGCGCCGGCCGGATTCGGATGGACGTGATCGACGATGGTATCCGTGTGCCAGTCGAATCCCGTTGCCTGATCCACCAACACCACCGGCCGGATCTCCGCGGCGTGCTCCCGCCGGTCGGCCTGCGCGAATT
>CBRAFL010000235.1:0-8934 GCA_967755055.1 uncultured bacterium | reverse complement strand
GCACGCTACGCAAAGCGATGGCGGCTTCGCTTCGCGTTGAAATAAAAGCGCGGCAGGTAACGACCTTGTTACCGATGACTCCTTGCCGGCGTCAGCGGGGGAGGAATGTTTCAGCCACCGTCTCGTCCTGTATTCAATCCATGATTTCATCCGTGCCATGAATGCGTCCGCTTTTTTTAAACGCCATTTGCGTTGGTTGAACGTTCCCACGCTTTCGCTGCTCGCATTCTTGCAGCGGACGCCTGTCGTCCAGGTCGCAACGACCGCGGAGGAGTTCATTTTGTCGTCGCCCATCGGAGCCGTGTTGAAGTCGTTGGCCGCGACGGCTGCATCTTTGGGTGCAATGAACTCGCTGGTGGGCGCCACTCCGTTGGCGCCGAGTTCGGGATCTGATACAGGAACGACGGTTACGGTAGGTACCGCTGTTTCGATCTCGTTTACGGTAACGCCCACCCAGCTGCCAATCATGTCGTGGAAGATTAGTGGCACGATCCCACCAGGCCTCGATTTTTCCGGTCGAACGACCGCCGGCTCCGTCAATGTCCAGAATTTGACTTTGGGCGGCACGCCGACCACGGCCGGTACGTACCCGGTCACATTGCAGGCTTTCAGCGGGACGAATAACACCGATTTCTCCTCGGCCGTTTACACGTATACGATTACGGTAAATGGCGCGGCGGCGACGGCTCCGTCCATCACGACGCAGCCCGTGTCGCAAACGGTTACTGTCGGCGCAAACGTGACATTTACGGTCGCTGCCTCCGGCAGTCCCGCGCCGACGTTTCAATGGCGTAAAGACACCGTGGCGATTTCGGGGGAAACGGGCACGTCATTAATGTTGAGCAATGTACAAACCGGCGCGGCAGGTACCTATACTGTGGTGGCGACAAATTCCGCGGGTTCAGTGACGAGTAATGGAGCGGTGTTGACAGTGAACGCAGTCGTGACCGGTGCTCCATCCACCCCTGCCAGCACAGGCGGGTACGCGTCTGGCGCGACGGAGGTGACGCTGTCGTGGTTGCCGCCAGCGAGTGGGAATGCGGCGACCGGTTACAAGATCGAGCGCGCCACGGACAGTGCGTTTAGCGCGGGCCTGACGACCTTCAATGTGACCACCGCCTCGACCTCCTACGTCGACACGTCGGCATCAGCCAACACCACATACTTCTATCGAATCTCAGCAGTGAACACGGCTGGCGCATCTGCTCCCGCGAGCGCAATTCAGCTCACCACGCCTGCGGGCAATAATGTGGGTGCGACGACGTTTGTGAACATCGCCACGCGCGCTTTCTGCGGTACTGGAAATAATGTGACGATCGGTGGATTCGTAATTTCCGGCAGCGTGCCGAAACGCGTGCTCGTCCGTGCGGTGGGTCCTTCGCTCACAGGGCAGGGGCTTGGTGCCACTGAGGTGTTGCTCGACCCTTCGATCGAAGTTCATAAGGGCAGTCCGACCATCGCGACGAACGACAATTGGGGAGACAATGCCAACGCCGTTGAGATTACGTCGACCGCCGCGAAAATCGGGGCGACGGCCTTTTTAAGCAGCGATACAAAATCATCGGCGATGCTTTTGACGTTGGACCCGGGCGTTTACAGTTTCGTGGCGAGCGGCAAAGGCGGAACGTCGGGTGTCGTGTTGCTGGAGGTCTATGATGCTGACGCAACCGCGGGTGGTTCCACTTTTGCGAATATCGCCACGCGCGCTTTTTCCACGACAGGGAATGGCGTAACGATCGGTGGTTTCGTGGTGTCGGGCGCTGCGGCTAAACAGGTGTTGTTGCGCGCGGTGGGTCCTACACTGACGACTGCCGGAATCGGCCAGACGGAAGTCCTGGCGGATCCGATCATCGAGCTACATCAAGGCGCGCCGGTCATCGCCACCAATGACAACTGGATTGACAACGCAAACGCCGAGGCGATTCGCACGACCGGTTCGCGCATTGGAGCGACGCCATTCGATTCCGGCGACACGAAGTCGTCGGCGCTCCTGATAAAATTACGGCCGGGCGTCTACAGCTTCATCGCGCGTGGCAAAGCGGATACGTCCGGAATCGTGCTGGTGGAAGTTTACGACGCTGATTGAGCGGGCGAGGTGGCGGCTCCTAGTGTTCGCGTGGTGGAGGGACGACCTCCGTGTCGTCCGTTTCCCCGTGGCGTGTGCGGCGATCCACCGCCGTTGAGGAGTCTCGCGGAGGAGCGAACGGAACCAACGTTAGAACAAAGTATTACCAAAGTCTGCTTCGCTCCTTCGCGAGACAATGGGCTTTAGATCGGTGACCGGAATTAGTGGTTCGATCTCTGAATCGGAGAACGAGAACGAGAACGATTACGAGAATGAGAACGAGGCGATCCGGCGGCGGAGGGACGCGCGCCTGAGGCGCACAAGCCTCCGTGTCGTCCGTTCTTTAGGCGACCCCGCCTTACCTTCCCATCAACCCATCTTGAAACTGCCACTCACGCGGAACACGGCGCTGACGATTGCGAAGGCGATGAATCCGACGAGAACGAACACCGCCAGGAGCACGCCGCTCGCGATCACTTTCGTGAACAGGTTGAGCTGGTTCGAAACTTTTTTCTGATAGCTGCGCGCGATATCACGCAGGCTCGGCACGACGTTTCCCGTGTTTTCGCCAACGGCGAGACGGTCGAGTACAAGATCCGGAAAGCATCCGGTGCGGCCGAGCGCGAGTGATAACGCTTCGCCTTCCAGCACGCGACCGGTGGCTTCGTCGAATGCACGCCGATGGACGCGATTGGAAATTTGCCGCTCGGTCATGCGCAACGCATCCGCTGCCGTGATACCGTTGGCGAGCAGCACCGCGAGCGTCTGGCTGAAGGCGAGAACGGTTTGGGCGATGATGAATGGCCCGACGAGAGGCAGACGGAGCAGCCAGGCGTCAGTGGCTTCGCGGCCCGCGTCGGTTTGCCGCCAGCGCCAGAATGCGATTCCGCCGAGCACTGCCGCGAGCACGAGGAACACACCGTAGTGGAGCGCGAATTGCGCGAGACCAACCAGTAGTTTCGTGGACGTTGGCAGTTCGCCGCCGAGTGACGTGAGTAGGGCCTGCAGTTTTGGCAGCAGGAAAAAAAGGAAAAAGAGAATCACGCCACTCGCGACGAACATCATGAACACGGGATAAGCCAGCGCGGTGAGGAGCTGTCCGCGGAGTTCCCGTTGCTCGTGAAGATGCGTGATCAGCCGCGCGAGCGTGTCGTTCAACGAGCCGGTGGCTTCGCCGGCTTGAATCAAGTTGATCGTGGCACCATCGAACACCGCGGGAAACTCGCTCATCGCGCGCGAGAGCGGGGCGCCCTCGCTCAAACGTTCCCAAAGTCCGTTGCACAACGTTCGGAGCGCGGGCTCCTTGATGCGCAACGACAGTAATCGAACGGCTTCACCGGCGGACATTCCGCTCGTGGTGAGATCGTGCAATGCCTCCAGCAATTGCAGGCGCTGTTTGCGATCCGGAGCAACACCGGCGGCGGAAGGCCGGGCGCCTGGTGCAGCAACCGGACGCGGTTTGGCGCCCGGACGAGCGACCACGGCTTCGTTGGCGGCGACGACTTGCAGCCCGCGCGCGGCGAGAACGCGCAACGCGTCGCGGCGGCTGGGCGCCTCGAGCGAATCGGAAATGTTTTTGCCAGCGCGGTCGCGCGCCGTGTAGGTGAATAGAGGCATCCTACTTCTCCGACACCGTGATCACGCGTAGCACTTCGTCGAGGGTGGTGTGGCCGGCCTTCACTTTTTCCCAGCCACTTTGGCCGAGCGTGCGCATGCCGTTGCGTCGCGCACAATCCGTGAGCGTGCGCGTGCTCTCGCGCTTGAGCACGAGTTCGTGCATCTCGTCATTGAGCCGGAAAATTTCGAAGAGACCGATGCGCCCACGATAACCCGTGCCGCGACAGCGATCGCAACCGACGGGTTGTTTGAGGGCTTCGACGAGGTTCGCTTCCTCTTCGCTGCAACCGAGAATCGCGAGACTCTCTCGCAGTTTGATTTTCGTGATCGGCTCCGGTCGCGAGCATTGCGGGCAGAGGCGGCGGACGAGTCGTTGGGCGATGACCAGCTCGATGGCGGAGGCCACCAGAAACGGTTCAATTCCCATGTCGACCAACCGCGTGATCGCACCCGGCGCATCGTTGGTGTGCAGCGTTGAAAAGACCAAGTGACCGGTGAGCGACGCACGGATCGCGATCTCCGCTGTATCCTTATCGCGGATCTCGCCGACCATGATCACGTCGGGATCTTGCCGTAAAACGTGGCGGAGCGCGTCGGCGAACGTGAGGCCGATTTCGGGGCGAACCTGCATTTGATTTACGCCGGGAACTTCGTACTCAATCGGATCTTCGATCGTGATGATGCGGAGATCAGTGGAATTAATTTTCCGCAGAAACGCATTCAGCGAGGTGCTCTTACCGGAGCCCGTTGGCCCGGTGACGAGGATGATGCCGTGAGGATAATCGAGGACGTGCGTGATCTGTGCCTGCTCCTCGGCGCTCATGCCGAGGCGGTCCATCGTGTACGCTTCCTTCTTCTGATTCAGGAGGCGCAACGAGATCGATTCGGCGTAGATCGTGGGAATGGTCGAAACGCGGATATCGAGAACCGTGCCTTCCGAGCGGAAATTGATGCGCCCATCCTGGGGCAGGCGGCGTTCGGAAATGTTCAGCCGCGCCATGATCTTGAGGCGGGAGATGATGGCGTCCTGGAAACGCAGGAGATTTTCCGGCACGGGTACGGCGACAAGAAGTCCATCCACGCGATAACGAATGCGGAGCTGACCTTCCTGCGGCTCGAAATGGATGTCGGTCGCCTGATCATCGACGGCCTGCGAGATCACGTCGGTGACGAAGCGAACGACGGCGGCTTCCTCATCGACGGCTTCTTCCGCTTGATGCTGGGTCTCGGGCGCCACGTAGGCTTCGTCGCCGTCTTCGAGCGAGCCGGAGCCTACGCCGTAGTTTTCGATGATGAGCTGGTGAACGCGCTCCGGCACAGCGAGGTGCCAGACGGGTGGCCGCGAAGTAAATGTGCGCAGCCAGTCCGCCATGACTTCATCGGGCAGCCACGCGGTTGCGAGGTGCAGCGGCGCGGGCGTGATGTCGGCGATCTCGGAACGTTTGATCGGAATGATCTGGTAATCGTGGACCAACCGGGCCGGGAGGAGGCCGTGGGCTTCTGTATCCGCTTCCAGATTACTGGCGGTGTCCAATCCGGCGGCGGCGGCGACAGCGGTGAGGGTGGCGCTTTCCGAGAGGTGCAAGGCGGCCGCGACGACGGCGAGGCGCTTCTCGCGCGGAGCCTCGATCAGGGCATTGAGTTGAGCTTCGTTGAGAAGACTCGCGAGCGAAGGCGGAAGATGGTCGGTGGTGGACGCAGGCATGGTGGCGCGCGGACTATTTACCGAGGATTTTGTCGATCACGCTTTTCTCTGGCGGAACGTAGTTCGGATCGAGCTGCTGGCGGACGGCGTCCTTGTTGGGCAACTGTTCCAATTGTTTCATCGCGGCGGCGTTGTCGGCGGGCGTGTTGGTCAGAACAACGGGGCGGAGGAAGAAGATAAGTTCGACGCGGCTCTCCTCACGTGTTCGGCCGCCTAGCAAGTCGCCGATGAAAGGAATGGGGCCGAGGCGATTGGTGCTCCGGGAATTGGATTTTTTTTGCAAACCGCCCAGCACGAGAATTTCTCCGCTCTTCGCCGTGATGAACGACTGCGTGGATCGTTTGTTGATCTCGTTCTGGGTGAAGTCGGGACCAAGCTTCACCGATTCGCCCACATCACTGATCTCCTGTTTCAGATCCAGCTGCACAGAGCCGTCGTTCCCGATCAGCGGCTTCACGGTGATGGTGATGCCGACCTCCTGTTGGGTGACGCTGGACGTGTTGTAGCCGGGGCTTATGGTGCTGTTTCCCGCGGTCGAGGAAGTGTTGCTGCTGATGGTCGGCCGGGTCGCCCCAACGAAGATCTTCGCCTCCTTGTTGTGCGTTGTGGTAATTGTAGGCACCGAGAGGACAGCGTTTCTGCCTTTGCGCGGTGTGGTCACCAGACTGACCAGACCGGTGAGGTTGAGGTCACCCCCTTTGATAAAGAAATTTGGATTCAAGGTAGCCATGCCGTCGGTCGTGGTGCCGCCGAGGGTTGTTCCGGTGGTGGAACCGGTGATGCCGGTCAGACGGCCGTTCTCTACCCTAAGCCCAAGTGCACTGATGCCGCTCGTGGCTTTGTCGCTGAGTGTGACCTCGGCGATGACGATTTCGATGCGGACCTGAGCGAGAACGACGTCGAGTTTCTCAACCAGCTCACGGATAAGGCGGATGTCATCCACTGTGCCCGAGACGACGACGGCGTTGCTGCGCTCGTCAGCGAGAATGGTGATCAAGCTGCTGAACTCATTTGTTCCTTCCACCAAGCCCAGTGACGTGGGGTCCAATGCGCCAGCGGGAGCGATGTTGGCCGCGGGCGCTGGTGGCTGACCGGCAGGCGCCGCGGGCTGGCCGATTTGAGTTTTCACCGATCCTCCGCCCGAAGCTTTCTGCGAAGCGGTGTTTTGGCCGTTCACCAATTGGCTGAGCAGAGCGGCGACGTCCTTCGAGGAGGCGTGCTTGAGCGAGATGAGTTCCTGACGCGTGTTGGGCTCCGCAGTGACGTCGAGCTTCGGGATCAGATCGTCGAAGAGCGGCAACTGGCGCTCGTCTGCGAGTACGATGATCTGATTCGTGCGGTCGTCTGCGCTATAGGAAATCGCGCTTCCCAGCTGGCTCTGGAGCGGACCTTGAAACATCGCGCGAAGTTTATTCACAACATCGCTCGCCTTTGCACCGTGGCTCAATTGGTAGAACTTGGGTGTAAGCCCGACCATCAGCGGCCTGTCCAGTTGCTGCAACAGCTGCTCGACGCGTTGAAGATTGCTGACGGAATCAGTGATGAGAGCGGCGTTGGCCTTTTCGAGCGCCACGATGCCGTTCGCCACACCCGGTGACATCATCGGGGTGATTTGCGGAATGAATTCGTTGACGCGGAGAAAGTTCAACTGAAACAGCTTCGTCGCCATGTGGCCACTCGGTTGAAGATCCAACGCGGATCCGCTGATCATCTCGGGCGCTTCGGTTTTGATCTGCGAAAGTGCGACGACTTTGAGTGCATTCTTGCCGAGAGGCGCGACGCCGACCTGGTTCAATGCGAGCACTGTTTCGAGATACAGGATCGCCTCGGACTTCGGAATTTTTTTGTCGATGACCAGCCGATAGGTGGCGGTGGGCAACTGCTGTGGGCGCAGGACGCTGCGTTCAGTATAGATCTCGAGCAGACCGAGCACGGTATCGATGTCGGCGTCGGGCAGTTTGATCGGGCCGACGAGTTCATCCGCGGAACCGGCTGGGATGACGGCGGCCGGATTGGGTTCGACGGGCGGTGTCTGCGCCTTGGCGGCGGCAACGATGAGGCAAGTGACAAGGCTTAGACGGAGGAAACGCAGGCTCATGCAAATAGGGTCGGTAGAAATGGTAGGGCCGGGACCGGGACACCGAGCAGAGGCGAAAGACTCCGTGATGTAAACCGTGTTGTGTGTGACGGCATTTTATCGAGAAGGTTGCCTCAGGTTTTCGCTTTGCGAAAACCTAATTGGTGGTTTGGGGAGCAAAACCTACTTGCCGTGGCGATTACGGGTGCCAAAAACCTGAACTCGACTGTGCCAAAATTTTAGAGGTTTTCGCGGCGCGAAAATTCGGATTAAGGTTTTTGCGCAGCAAAAACCTATGCCGAACAGCTTCGGAAAACTTTTCACCGTTACGACTTGGGGCGAAAGCCATGGCCCTGCCGTGGGCGTGGTCATCGACGGTTGCCCGCCTAATCTTCCGCTCACGATTGAAGAAATTCAGGCTGAACTCGACCGGCGGAGACCTGGCCAGAGCGACATCGTCACCCCTCGTAAAGAAGAGGACCGCGTCGAGTTTTTATCGGGTGTTTTCGAAGGAAGGACGACCGGCGTGCCTATTTCCATGCTGGTGCGCAATGCCGACCAGCGGCCGGGCGCCTATGATGAGATGCGGGAGAAATTCCGGCCGTCGCACGCTGATTATACGTACCAGACGAAGTTCGGCCTTCGCGACCATCGCGGGGGCGGACGCAGCTCGGCGCGGGAGACGATCGGCCGTGTGGCGGCGGGCGCGATCGCACAGAAAATTTTGCGGCTCGCCGGACAAGTGGAGATCCGTGCGTTCGTCACTCAAGTGCATGATTTGGCCGTGCCGACGGGATCATTGGAGAAATTTCCTTCACTGGCTGATGTCGAAGCGACCGCGGTGCGTTGTCCGCATCCGGCAACCGCGGCGGTGATGATTGAGCGGATCAAAGCGGTTCGTAGTCAGGGCGATTCGGTCGGCGGTGTGATCGAATGTCGCGTGCGTGGAGTGCCAGCGGGGCTGGGTGAACCGGTTTTCGATCGGCTGGAGGCGGACCTTGGCAAGGCCATGCTCTCGCTGCCTGCGACCAAAGGATTCGAGATCGGCAGCGGATTTGCCGGCACGCGGCTCAAAGGTTCTGAGCACAACGATCCTTTTGAGGTGCGCGATGGCCGGGTTCATACCACGACGAATCGATCTGGTGGTGTTCAGGGCGGAATCAGTAACGGCGAAGAAATTGTGTTTCGTGTGGCCTTCAAACCGACGGCGACCATTTTGCTGCCGCAAAAAACGGTTGATGTTCACGGCGCGGAAACGGAATTGTCGGCGCGGGGGCGTCACGATCCGTGTGTCGTGCCGCGGGCGGTGCCGATCGTGGAAGCGATGACGGCGCTCGTGTTGCTTGATCACTGGATGCGGCAGGCGGCGCAGAATCAGATTTTTAAATTCTGATGTCGCGGGCTTGTGTGTGGGCCGTATTTGAAGAAACGAAGGCTTTCGACACAGAGGTCACGGAGATCCGATCCGAG
>CBRAFL010000234.1:0-8941 GCA_967755055.1 uncultured bacterium | reverse complement strand
TTCTGCGCGTCCGTCTCCATTTTTCGGACAACGGTGAACGGACGCAGTGACGTGCCTTTGCCGCGAATCGAAATGAGATCCGGCGAACCGCCGAGGAACTCGACGGAGTTCGCTGCGAAAGCGAGATTGTCGTTGAACGGCTCGGCGGCGGTCTGGCCGAAAAAGTTGAATTTGCGCACGCTGTAGTCGTCGAAAAGGAAATCGGTGTCGGCGATCACGAGCAGCGTCGAAGTGGTTTTCGAAGCGGTGAGTGCGTCGGCGGAATTTGCGGATGGAGCGTCGGAAGCTTTTTTCGACGAGACGTCTTTCTTTTCGTCGGGCTTCGGTTCGTCTTTCGGCGCCCCGTTCGGAAACGCGGTTTTGAATTTTCCGGTGACGAGCGCGGCGATTGTTTTTTTGCCACTGGGGACGATCTGCTTGCTGACATCGTCGGGCTGGGCGAATTGCAGCATGTCGCTGGCGAGGTCACCGGCCTCAGCCGAGGTTTCAATGAGCGGGGTGAAGGTGACGTCGGAGCCTTCTTTTTTGGATACGCTGCCGGCTTCGATGAACATCGCGGTGTTGAGCTGAGCCGTCGGGAGAGACTTCGGGTTGAAGGCTTCCTTGCCGCGGAGTGTAAGCCAGATCGGGTAGCGTGCGATGCGACCGCCGCCGGTCTGGACCTGCGTCGCGTTTACGAGATCACCGACAACTTTTTGCGCATCGTACTGGACGCCGGCGGCCTGGAGGAGGGTCGGAAGGTCGCTGGAGACATTTTGAGCGCCGCCGCCCATCATCTGCTGCTGCGGGTTGCTCTGGCGCTTGAAATATTCGGAAGAGGGATCGACCGCGAGAATCACGGGTTTGCCTCCGAGCAGAAACTGATCGATCGCGAACTGAAGTTTCGGGGCGACGTTTTCCGGATGCGCGATGAGCAGCGCGTCGAGTCCGGCAGGAAGCTCGGTCGCGGTGGGCTCAACTTTGATGATTTCAAAAGATTGCTCGAGTTCAGTGATCACCATCTGGGAAGGCTGCGGCTGACGACGCATCATCATCATCATTTGCATCTCCTGTGGGCTCGTGCCTTGAAGCGGGAGACTCGTGAGGAGACCGAGCTTTCGTTTGTCGATTTGCTGAACGCTGTAGACGAGCTTCGAGAGATCGTACTCGAGGAACTGTTCGCGCTGGGGAGTGAACGCTGGAATCGTTTTTTGCTGATCGGCCTGCGTGACGACGAGGCCGAAGAAGAATTGTTCGCCGCCGGTTTGCGCGACTTGCGGAGTGAGGCCGGAGGCGGTGGCTTTTTCCTCGCTGGGGGTGTCAGGGCGAGGATCGACGACGTTCAGCGTGAGTTTACCACGAGCGGCCCGCACGTATTGACGGAGCATCTCCTGCACGCGCGCGGCGTAGTTTTTGTAGGCGATGGGGAGACCGCTGGCGTCCTTCGAAAAATATAAATCGAGGGTGACGGGTTCCTCGATTTTACTGAGCATCTTTTTCGTACCGTCGGAGAGCGAGTAGATGGAGTCCGACGTTGCGTCGATGCGAACGGGAATCGATGACGCGAGATAATTGACGAGCACGAGGCCGACGAAAAGAAGGACGATCGCGAGAACTTTGGCGCGGAGTTTCATGGCGGAGCTTAGAGCTGGGATATGAATCAGCGTTCGAGTGCGACGATGTTGAGGAACAGGGTGAATCCGCTGAGTGAGACGAAGAAGATCACGTCTTTTGGATCGATGATGCCTTTGGTGAATGCGTCGAAGTGCGTGAGGAAGCTGAAGTTTGCGACGAGGTCGGAAACCGGAATGGGCAGATGGAGAAATCCGGTAAGGAAGCCGGAGAACATGCTCGTGCCGAGGAGGACGATAACGACGCAGACAAAAACGCTGAGCACGAAACTGATCACCTGGTTTTTAGTGAGGGCCGACATCAGCGAGCACACGCCGAGATATCCGCCGCCCATTAAAATACTTCCCGCATAGCCGCTGATGATCACGCCCCAGTCAGGGCTGCCGAGATAAGCGAGCGTGAGCGGCATCGGAAAACTGAGCAGAATAGCGATCGCGAGAAATGCCCACGCCGCGAGAAATTTTCCGATCACGGCTTCAAGCGTCGTGATCGGCAGCGTAAAGAGCAGCTCGACCGTGCCAGCACGTTTTTCCTCTGACCAAAGACGCATGCCGGCGGCCGGGACGAGGAACAGAAAGAGCCACGGATGAAACGTGAAATAGCTCTCCAGTGAGGCGATGCCGGCTTTGAAGAAACCGCCGGCGAAAAACGCGAGGCCGACGGAGGCCAACAAGAAAATGACGAGAAAGACGTAGGCTACGGGAGAACGAAAGTAGCCGAGAAACTCACGTTTGAAGATGGGAGCGATCTGGCGCATGGGGGGAGGGTGGGGGGAGGCGGGAAGTAGCGAGTAGTGAGTAGCGGGTAGCGAGTAGACGGAGGAGAGAAGTAGCGGGGTAGTGAGTAGCCGGACGGTTGGGCAGCGTTCGCGAGATGCTCGCTACTCGCTACCCGCTACTCACTACTTCTTCAGACATCAGAGCTCGTGAGGCTGCGGAAGATTTCGTCGAGGCGGGCGCCGGGTAGGCGTGCGCGCAACTGCGTCGGAGTTTCATCCACGACGACACGGCCGCGAGAAATGATGATGATGCGCGTGCAGAGCGCCTCGACCTCTTCGAGAATGTGAGTGGAGAGGATGACCGCCTTCTCGGCGGCCATCGACCGGATCAAGGTGCGCACTTCGTTTTTCTGATTGGGATCGAGACCGTCGGTCGGCTCATCGAGCACGAGGACAGGTGGATCGTGGAGCAGCGCTTGGGCAAAACCAACACGCTGCTTGTAGCCTTTCGAAAGCGTTTCGATCGTCTGCTTTCGAACACTGACGAGATGCGTCAACGTGGCCGCGCGATCGACGACTTTGCGACGTTCGTCGGCGGAGCGGAAGCCGCGCACTTCGGCGATGAAAGTGAGAAATTCCTCGACCGTCATTTCGGGATAAGCGGGCGCGCTTTCGGGAAGATATCCGATTTTGCGTTTCACGGCGACGGGGTCAGTCGTGACATCGAGGCCGTCGATCGTGGCTGTGCCGGCGTCGGGGCTGATGAAGCCGGTGAGCATTTTCATCGTGGTCGATTTGCCGGCGCCATTAGGGCCGAGAAAGCCCAGGATTTCGCCGCGATTGACGCGGAACGAAACGCCGTCGACCGCGCGGATTGCGCCGTACGTTTTAACGAGGCCTTTGACTTCGATCATGGAAAAGGAGCGGTGGGAATGGGCGATTCAGACCAACAAGACGAAGAATGTTCCGTCGCAGTTTCAGCCATAATAATTTGGGTAAAGAAAACGGCGGCACGACGACAAGAAGAAATTTTTGGGGCTTCGGATTTCGCGTCGTGATGGGGCTGCGTGCTTGGCGGACGATGCACGCTGTCGTTTCCTTCGTCCGTGGCATTGGGGTAGCGGCAGGCCTCCGTGCCTGCTGGCTTTTGGGATTTTTGAATTTCGCTTTTTCGGGTTTGGATTTTTCCGAACCCCGGACCCGAACGCCGACTCCGTGCTTCGAAAACGGCAGGCACGGAGGCCTGCCGCTACACCTACGGCGAACTACGGCGGCTGATCCGGGTCGAACGGAGCTCATCAACGCTTGCGCGGCAAACCCGCCCGCCGGCCCCGGAGATTCCAACATGACAATTCCGCGATCATTTACCTTTTGTCTGTTGCGTCCGGAAGACGTGCCGCCGTCACAAGACGATCTGGCGGTGGTGGGAGTTTTTAATCCGGGCGTCGTGGCAACAAACGAAGGGGTTGTCCTGCTCGTGCGTGTCGCCGAAGCGGCGTCCGAGAAACGGGCGGGCTGGATTCCGCTGCCGCGATGGGACGTCGTCGCGAAGCGCGTCCTCATCGATTGGGCTCCCGAGGCGGATGTGATCCGCGAAGACACCCGCAGCGTACGGTTCAGGAATACCGGGCTCATCCGACTTACGTTTGCCTCGCATCTTTGCATCGTGCACAGCCGCGATGGGCGGACCGTCGATCGCATCGATCCGCTACGTTTCCTGCCAGCAAATGAGACTGAGGAATTCGGCGTCGAAGATCCGCGGGCGACGCGGATCGGTGATGTGTTTTATATCACGTATGTCGCGGTGTCACGGCACGGACCAGCCACGGCGTTGGCGTCGACGCGGGACTTTCGGTCGTATCAGCGACATGGCGTGATCTTCTGTCCCGACAACAAGGACGTGGTGCTCTTTCCGGAGGCGATCGGGAAACGTTTTTTCGCGATTCACCGGCCCTCGACCTCGGCGTTGCTCACGCGTCCGGAGATGTGGATCTCCTCGTCGGACGACTTGATTCACTGGGGCGAGCACGCGTTTTTATTTGGCGGAACGCAGGACTGGGAGATCGGCCGCGTGGGCGCGGGCGCGCCACCGATTCGCACGAAACACGGCTGGCTTGAACTTTATCACGGCAATGACCGGCGGCACGGAGAGAGTCGCGTCGGTCGTTATTCCGGCGGGTTGTTGCTGCTCGACGAGAACGAACCGTGGAAGATTCGCGGTGCGTCCGGAGCGATATTCGTTCCGGAGGCGGAATTCGAATTACACGGCTTCGTGCCTGATGTGGTTTTTCCGACCGGAATTGTCGAACAAGGCGACTCCGTACTGGTTTATTATGGTGCTGCGGACACGGTCACTGGCGTCACCGAATTTCGGATGCGCGACTTGTTGGCGGCAGTGGGGCGGTGAGAGCTCTTTTTGAAAGCTGAGAGTCTGGAGCGGTTTTAGTTGAAGTGTAGCCGCGCAGGAACTGCTTGCGGGTAGGGCGAGGCGTCTCGCCGAGCCGTCGTGCGACGGCTCACCGGGGACGGTTCGCCCTACCAAAACGGTTACAGCTTTTTTGAAACCGTTCTGGAGCTGAGGGCTGAGAGCTCGATCGTTCAATCTCTGGAGCAGTTGTTCGGAGACGCGCGGGGAAGTAGCGCAGGCTTCCAGCCGCATGTGCACGGATAGCAGGCAGGGACGCCTGCGCGACGCGATCGAGTGGAGGGACGACCTCCGTGTCGTCCGTGTTCGATCCGGTCCACACGGAGGTGGACCCTCCGCCACTCTCGGCTCTTAGCCCTCAGCTCTGACCTGCCTTGTCCCCAACTCAACTCGCTGCCGGCAAAGTGGCTTTGGGAGCCTCATGCGTGGTCGCGGGTTGATTGTAGCTATGGAGCGTCGCTTCGAGCAGGCGCATTTGCTGGAGTGCGAGGAGGAACGCGAGGGTAGCGTCTGCGCCTTGATTCAGGTTGAGGCGATCGACGTGCAATGCGTCACAACAGCCGCCCGTGGTCGGATCGTAGAGCGACTCGCCGAGATCGTTGCGGCCGAGGAACCATTCGAATGCACGGCGTGCTTCATCCATCCAGAAATCATTCTGCGTGGCCGCGTGCGCCTCGATGCACGCGGCGACGGTCGCGCCCGCTTCGGCGGGCATCTGGTCGAGCTGCGCTGGCGAGTCAGGGGGAAATGTTGCGCCACCGTTGCTCGCACGAAAATGACCGGACGCAGCCGTTTGTCGGCGCAACAGCCAGCGCAGGCTGCTTAGGCCGGTTTCGAGTGCTTCGCTGTGGCCGTTCCATCTACCGGCAAGAATCAAGGCATGGGGCAGCCACGCGTTTGCATAGCCGAGTTCGGGTTCGAACCAGAGCCAGTCGGGGCGCTGGTTCCGGTGGAACTTCGCGAGGAGTTTCTCCGTAAAACTTTCGCGCGCCTGCTCGGCGACACGGTCGCCGCTGAGCCGTCGGAAATATTCGTGAATCCCCAGCAAACCGAGAGCCCAGGCACGGGGCGAGGTCGTGGCGATGATGGCGGGTAACGCGCGGTCAAAAAGCTGGGCGGCCCATCGCTGAAGACCGGGTGTTTGCGAACGACCGATGCAGGTGCCGAGCGCCCACACGACTTCGCCGAGCGCCTCCTCTGAACGCGCATCGTCGAGCCAGGTTCGTTCGAAGGAAAGGTGATCATGAAATCCTCCGGTTTCCGGAGTGAACGCGTGGCCGATGAAGGCCGCGTAGGTGGCCGCGAGCGAACGCACACCGCTGCCTGCATTACCCGTTTCCTCGAGCAGCACGGTCAGCCGCAGTGCGTGGGCGTTGTCGGGCGTGCGATAGCCTTCGGCGAAGGCGGGCACGCAATGCGTGGCGTTGTGGAGAATTCCCGTGGCGTCGGAGAGTTGCCGGAGGTGGTCGAGCCGAAGAGCGGGGAGCTCGTAATTTTCCTGCTCGAGCGTTTTGAGTGCGAGCCGCTGGTTCGCTGGAACGAGGCGCGCTTTTCGATATGACTCCATGAACTGGTGAGCGACGTTGCTCCAAATCATTTCGCGACCGAGGACGTAGGCTTGCTTGCGGATCGTGTGGCAGCGGACCTCGTTGCGAAGTAGATCGATCAGGTTTCGGGCGAGCGCTGGGCTGTCGCGAAACGGCACGAGCACGCCACGGCCGTCGGCGAGGAGTTCCTCCGCGTGCCAGTACGGCGTCGAGACGACGACTTTGCCGCAGCCGAACGCGTACGCCAGAGTACCGGACGTGATCTGCTCGGGCGTGAGATACGGGGTGACGTAGATGTCGGTCGCGCCGAGAAATTCCTTCAATTCCTCGATCTCGACGAAACGGTTGTAGAACACGACGTGCTTCGTCAGGCCTAGGCTCGCGACGAGACGTTCAAGCTTGAGTCGATAGGTTTCGCCCTCCCCGCGTTGCACAGCCGGGTGAGTGGCGCCGAGCACGACGTAAACGACCTCGGGGAATTCACGCACGATTTCGGGGAGCGCATGCAGCATGTATTCAATTCCTTTGTTCGGTGCGAGCAGGCCGAACGTCAGGAGGACCTTGCGGCCCTCGATGCCGAACTGGTCTTTGTAGAAATTCGGATCGACGAACGGCATGTCGGGTATGCCATGCGGGATCACGTCGATGCGTTCCGGTGACGCGCCGTAAATTTCTTCCATCATGCGTCGTCCGCGTTGGGTCATGACGATGAGGCGGGCGGAGCGGCGGACAATCTCCTCGAGAACGTGGCGGTAGGCTGGTTTTGGTTTCTCTAGAATGGTGTGCAGATGAGTGACCACGGGGATTCGCAGTTCGCGCAGCAGAGCGAGGATGTGACTTCCAGCCGGGCCGCCGAAGATGCCGTACTCGTGTTGCAAGGCGACGACCTCGGCATCGCTGAAGTTGATAAAATCCGCCGCGCGCCGGTAGGACGCGACGTCCTGTTCGCCGATTTCGAATCTGACTTCGGATGGATAATCGTAACCCTCGGGCGCGTCGTTTACCGGGATGATGAGACAATCGACGTCGGGATATTGTCCGATGATCGACTGCCGGACGTCGTGCGAAAACGTCGCGATGCCGCATTTGCGCGGCAGGTAATCGCAGACGAGGGCGATTTTATCGGAACGTTGACGGAGGATCATGCGGAGGGCGGCGGGTTGCGTTTCAACTCGGCGAGCAGTTCGCTGAGCGGCACGGTCGCGAAGCTCGTGCACTGGTCGCTCATCGCATAAGGAATGATCAGGTTGCCGGCGTGAACGAGCGCGCCGCAGCTGTAGACGACGTTGGGCACATAGCCTTCACGCTCGGAGTCGATCGGAGTGAGGAGCGGATCGCGCATGCGGCCGATCACGCGAGCGGGATTGTCGCGGTCGAGCAGGATTGCACCGATTGAATATCGGCGCATCGGGCCGACGCCGTGGGTCAACACCAGCCAGCCGTCGTCGGTCTCGATGGGAGAACCGCAGTTGCCGAGCTGCATGAATTCCCATGGCTCCGTGGGCCGGAGCAATGTGCTTTTCTCGTACCAGAAATGCGGGAGATCGGAGAACATGATAAAAATGTTCTCACCATCCTGGCGCGAAAGCATGACGTAGTGGCCGTTGATCTTGCGCGGGAAGAGCGCCATGCCCTTGTTGCGGACCTCGGGGCCGTTGAGGGTGCTGACGCGAAAATTCAGGAAGTCCTTTGTCTCGATCATCTGCGGTAGCACGATCTGCCCATCGTACGCGGAATAGGTCGCGTAGTAGGTGATGCTGCCGTCGTCCTCGTGAAAGCTGACGAACCGTGCGTCCTCGATGCCACGACTTTCCGCTTGAGTGTGCGGGAAAATCACGCGCTCCGAGAGGCGTGTATCGGAATCAAAGTGGACTTCGTAGTTCGAACGCGCGAGTGAAAGCATGCCGCGTGCAATATGCTGGTGATGGTCGCGATTGGAAAAACGGCCACGACGCAATCCGCGCTCCAGCGATCGCTCGAGCTGCTCGATGGAGAACGTGTCTTCGAGATCCGCGAGTAACGAGGCAGCGAAGTCGTCGAACAACCCGAGCTCCGCCAGTTTCTGCTCGAAGAGGCGCTTTTCGAAGGACGCATTCGGGTTGGGTGTCGCGCCGATCGCGAAGCGCGTCGGTGGGTTGATGGAAATGTTTCCCTGGCGGTCGACCTCGGCGGTGCGAAACACGATTGACGAGAGGTGCCCCTCGCCGGTGGCGCGGAGGCTGAGCACGAGCCGCAGGCTGCCCTCACGCACGCCGGACTGATCGGGGTGGGGCACGAGGGATGGATTGAAGAGCGCGGCGGCTTCGATGGAATATTCGAGCGTGAAATAAGCGCCGATAAGGAGTTTGCGGTGCTCAGTGAGTGCCTGGTCGGTGAAGAGTTCGTCCCGGACCTCCTCAAAACGGCGCAGGAGAAATTCGCGCAATTTCTGATGCCGCTCGACGAACGAACGCAGCATATGATCGGTCTCGTCGTCGACCTGCCGTTCGCTCAACGCCATGATCCGCGCGAGGGTGCGGATGATGCGTTCGCGATTCGGAAGATCGAAGGGACGGAAGAATACGCGCGAGCTATCGGGTCGCAGGACGATCCCCGTCCGTCTGGGCGTTGGCGCTGCCATACGCGCTTGGAAGCTGATTT
>CBRAFL010000233.1:0-9009 GCA_967755055.1 uncultured bacterium | reverse complement strand
ATTAGCCAAAAGCCACTCGAGCAAGATTTCCCCATTGGGAAAATCCTATTAGCGGTTCCCCCTTGGGTTAGGATTTTTATTTCGAAGACGCGACCGGCGCTGACGGAGCAGCGCCCTCCAGCAGAACCTCGCAGCAATCAGGTTATCTCTTATCCTCTGACCCGAAATCCTCCCCGCGTCGCGGGTGCGCGGTGAGTCGCGCGGACGGACTTTGGGTGAACGTACTTTTGAAGGCTGCCCACCTGCTTACTCCATCGGGCTTACATGCCCCGCGCTAATTTCCCCTCCCCAGTGACGATCAAATCCCGCCACTCACTGTCATATTCAAGTGCGACTTCTATTTCGATCATTCCCCTCGAAAGAGTTTTCCCCGCACAGTGGAGTCGGCCCCGTCGATCCGGATCGATTTCCGCTTCGCGCTCCCCCGTTGAAGCGAATGCTGGGATTCTCCCGCTGCTCCGTTCGCCTCGCGCACATTGAGCACCGGCCCTCCCGTCCGAAACGTCCAAGCCAGCTCGACCGCGGTCGCGCCGGGGTCTCGTCTCCTTCCTTTCCCCTGTGAGCTGGTTCAGCACTGCTTCTTCGCCACCGGGGTTTACGCCACACGGGAATTCTTACCTCTGGGATCCTCGCATGCTGAACCTTCACTTCATCTCCGACGCGTTGATCACAGCGGCTTACTATTCGTTTCCGATCACGTTGGTTTACATTGTACACCGCCGTCGCGGCATCGAGTTCAACTGGGTCATGGCCTGCCTCGCCGTGTTCATCATCGCGAGCGGAACCACCCACTTGATGGAGATGTGGAACATCTGGCATTCCGATTACTGGCTGGCAGGCACCGTTAAAGCCATCACCGCCGCAGCCTCGGTCCCAACGGCCATTCTGCTGGTGCGATGGGTTCCCAAGGCACTCGCCCTCCCGGCGCCTTCGGATCTCAGCGCTGCCGTCATGGAACTCCGGGCCGAAGTCGAAACGCGCAAACATGCCGAGACCGCTCTGCGCAAGAGCCAGCAAATGTTTCAGCGGCTGTTCGAAAACGCGCCCGACGCCATGATCCTTGTCGATCGCTCCGACCACATCGTACGGGCCAACGCCCAAAGTCTCGCGTTGTTCACGTTGTCCGCAGACGAAATCGTCAACCGTCCGCTTGAGTCGCTGCTGCCCGAACGCTATCGCGCCCGGCACCGTGCGCATCTCGCCGCCTATTCCACCTTGCCACCACCACGCACGACGGGCGGCGGGATCGAATTGGCCGGACGTCAAAATGATGGGACCGAATTTCCCGTCGAGATCATCCTCAGCTCTCTCGAAATCGAAACGGGACCGCACGTGCTCGCGGTCGTCCGCGATATCACCGAGCGAAAACGCGCCAGTGAAGCACTCGCCGCCAGCGAGGCCCACTACCGCAATAATTTCGAATCGCTGCCGGTCGCCTTGTTCGAAGTGGAGTTCACGGAGGTTCTCCGGCTGATGCATGGCGTGCGTTCGCTGACCGGGTATGACTGGTCGGGCTGGCTGGCGACCCATCCGGAATTCGTGGCTGCGGCCATGCGCGCGCTTCGAATCACGGAGGTGAATCCGATGGCGTTGCGGCTGCTCGGCGCCACGTCGAAGGAGCAAATCGTCGCGTCGCTCCACGTCATTCAGAGCGCGCCGGTGGTCGCTGAACATTTCGCCGAGGACCTCGCAGCGCTCGAGCGAGGCGATGCCTTTTCCTCTCACGAGTCCGTCGTACTCAGGATCGATGGCACACCGATTCATATTCTGCAGACCGTTACCTTTCCACGACCGGAGAGCCGCGGCCGCGCCCTGTTCAGCGCCATCGACATCACGAAGCGCAAGCAAGCCGAATGGGAGCGCGATCAATTCTTCGAACTCTCCCACGATCTTTTCGGCATCACCGATTTCGACGGCTATTTCAAACGCCTCAATCCCGCCTGGGAACACACGCTCGGCTACAGCGTCGCGGAATTAATCGGAACGCATTTCTCCGCGTTGATCGACCCCGACGATTTGCCCGCGACGATTGTGCGCCACGAGCAGGTCCAAAGCAGCACGGGAGAACACTCTTTCGAAATTCGATATCGTGCCAGGGACGGCAGCTATCGCTGGATGGCAAGCAACGCAGTCTCGGATCCGCAGCATCGACTGATCTATTTTACGTTGCGCGACATCACCGAACGGCGTCGCACCGAAGATGAAATCCGCCGCAAAAATGCGCAGCTCGAAACGATCAATCGTGAACTCGAGGCCTTTTCCTATTCGATCTCGCACGATCTGCGCGCGCCCCTGCGGCACATCGACGGCTTCGCCACTCTGCTGGCCAAGCATGCCGACTCCACACTCGACGCCACGGGCCGGCATTATCTCGCCACGATTTCGAAATCCGCCACCAAGCTCGGCCAGCTCGTGGATGACCTCCTCGATTTTTCCCGCATCGGCCGAACCACGTTGCGCCTCGAAACGGTTGATAACAATACGCTGGTGGCCGACGTCATTCGCGAATGCGGTTTTAACGAGAGCAAAAAAATTAACTGGGATATTGGATCCTTACCCACTGTCACCGCGTCAAACGCGATGCTCCGCCAAGTTTGGACCAACCTCATCGACAACGCCGTGAAATACTCCCGGGCAAGCTCCCAACCAACCATCGTGATCGCCGGTCACACGGATACCGCAGCGGGTGAACACCAGTTTTCCGTGCGAGATAATGGCGTGGGTTTTGAGATGGCTTACGTCGATAAACTGTTTGGCGTTTTCCAACGGCTCCATGGCGCATCGGAGTTCGAAGGCACCGGGATCGGACTCGCCAACGTGAGGCGAATTATTCTCCGGCACGGCGGCCGCGTGTGGGCCGACGGCAAAGTCGGTGACGGAGCCAGTTTCCATTTTTCCCTTCCCATCGACCCACCCATCCGAGGGTCCATCCCTCCTTTCACCGATGCGTGAACTTCGCCCCATCCTCCTGGCCGAGGACAATCCTAACGACGTCGAACTCGCTCTCACCGCGCTGAGAGACGTCGGCCTGCAAAACGAAATGACGGAGTTGCGGCGCTCGATTTTCTCTACTGCCGCGGAAAATTCGCGGGACGCACCACTCGTCTGCCCGCAGTCGCGATACTCGATTTGAAAATGCCGAAGATCGGCGGCTTGGAAGTGCTGCGACAAGTACGCGCCGATCCGGCCCTCGCGCTAACGCCGGTCGTTATTCTGAGCTCCTCACGGGAAGATCCGGATGTGTTGCAAGGCTACAACCTCGGCGCAAACGCCTACGCGGTGAAGCCCGTCGTTTTCGAAAACTTCATCACCGCCGTCGGCCAGCTCGGAACATTTTGGGCCTCGATCAACGAACCGCCGCCTGAGCCTTGAGCATGTAGGTCGCGCGCTCGCCGCGCTACGTTTGCGATGCCTCGTCGTATCCCGAAGCCAACGGACCGGCTCCGTCCGGTCCGTTGGCGGGCAATTCGTCGCTGACAAGCTGCAGTTTGCTCAGTCGCAGGCACGGACGACACGGAGGTCGTCCCTCCACTGGCAGACCTGTTTCCTGCGGAGAAGGCGCTTCGGTCCGTTTCGATCTCTGTGTCTTTGTACCTCTGTGGTTCAAGATGTTTACCGGTCGAAATGCGCGTTCCACTCAAACACCGTACGGACGTTTTCATGACTTCGGACTTCGATGCATTGATCTGCGCCCATCTGCGACATCTGCGGTCAACTCCGACTGAATTGTCCTCGGGATGAAACGCGCTCCTCACTCGCCAAACTGAATTCCCTGCGCCAGCGGCAACTCCTTTGAATAATTCACGGTAGCGGTCTGCCGGCGCATATAAGCCTTCCACGCGTCGCTCCCGCTCTCGCGCCCACCGCCGGTTTCCTTCTCTCCGCCAAACGCGCCGCCAATCTCCGCGCCACTCGTACCGATGTTGACGTTCGCAATGCCACAATCACTTCCGGTCGCGGCGAGAAACAGTTCCGCCTCGCGGAGATCATTCGTGAAGATCGCCGAACTGAGGCCCTGCGGCACGCCGTTCTGCAACGCGATCGCTTCGTCGAGCGTGCGATAGCTCATTACGTAAAGAATCGGCGCGAACGTTTCGTGCTGCACAATCGCCCACGCGCTCTCCGCCTCAATGACGCAAGGCGTCACGTAAAGCCCGCCCGGATACGCATCACCCGAGAGTCGTTTTCCGCCGCAGAGCACCCGCCCGCCATGCTTCTTCGCCGCCGCGATCGCGTTCACATAATTTTCCACCGCATCGATATCAATCAACGGTCCCATCAACGTTGCGGGATCGAGCGGATGGCCGATGCGAACCTGTCGATATGCCTCCACCAAGGCCTTCGTGAGTTTTAGATAAACCGACTCGTGCACGATGAGCCGACGCGTCGTCGTGCAACGCTGGCCCGCCGTTCCCACCGCGCCAAACACGATGCCCCGCACCGCCAGTTTCAAATCCGCGGAATGCGTCACGGTGATCGCGTTGTTCCCACCCAGCTCCAGCAGCGCACGGCCGAGGCGCTTCGCCACCACTTCACCAACGCGCCGCCCCATCCGCGTCGATCCCGTCGCCGAGATCAGCGGCAGCCGCGGATCAGCAATCAATCCTTCACCGACTTTCACTGCATCACCGTTTACGAGCGAAAAAATCGCCGGATCCACTCCGCTCAACCGACACACGCGTTCAGCAATTTTGATACACGCGATCGAGGTCAGCGGCGTTTTTTCCGACGGCTTCCACACCGTCGCGTCACCACACACCGCGGCGAGCGCACTGTTCCACGACCAGACGGCGACCGGAAAATTGAAGGCCGAAATAATTCCCACCACACCGAGAGGATGCCATTGCTCCATCATGCGATGGCCCGGCCGTTCGCTCGCAATCGTGAGTCCGTGCAACTGCCGCGAGAGCCCCGTCGCAAAGTCGCAAATGTCGATCATCTCCTGCACTTCGCCTTCTCCTTCGGCGAGAATCTTGCCAGTCTCCAGCGAAACAAGCCGGCCGAGATCCGTTTTGCGCGACCGCAACGCATTTCCGAGTTGCCGAATCACGTCGCCGCGTTTGGGAGCGGGAATCGCTCGCCAAACGAGAAACGCGCGCTGCGCTGCGGCCACGGCCCGATCGCAATCCGCCGGCGTCGCGGTCGTCACCGATGCAAGCACCGAACCATCAATCGGCGAACGCTTCTCGATCACCGCACCTCCGCCAAACCAGTCACCGGCGAATACGCCGGGATTGCGCGCTTTCAAACCGAGTCGCGAAAAAATCTGCGCGGCGATCGTTTTCACGGAAGGCGAAGCACTCGAAGTCTTTTTCATTTTCACGAGTGGCCGTAGACCTTCCCGCCCCATTGCGTGCCGAGAAATTCACTCATCGTGATGGACTCCTGTTTCACGAAGCCAGTCCGTAACTCGCCGCGCGCAAAAATCTCCAGCACCGCCACCACGCCCGCGGCTGTGGTGAGCTGAATCGCCGAAAGCCGGCGGCCTTGCACGGTCGCGCCCATCATCTTTTTAACAAAACTCCGCTGCACGAGTTCGTCGTCGATCGTTCCCACCGCACTGACATAAAAGACGACGACATCCTGGTCCGTCAGTGGCACTTCCTGATCGAAAATCTGCGTGAGCACCTCCTGTTTTTCCGCGAGATTCAAATCCTGGAGCAGGAACTTCATCAGGTCACGATGTCCTGGATACCGCATCGTCTTGTAGTTCAAAACCCCGACCTTTCCGGCGAACGTCTCACACATCGTCGCGACTCCACCCGAGGTATTGAAGGCCTCATACTCCACGCCGTCGATCGTGAGCCGCTCCACGCCATCGAGTGGCAACGTCGTAATCCGCCGCCCGCCGTGCAGCGCCTCGCCGAGCTGACAGTATTCGTTGATCAAACCCGCCGTGCTCCAGCTGAGATAATATTTCATCTGATTGCTCGCGAACAACGGCAGCGCTCCGACCCGCATCTCGACGTTGCGCGCAGTATCGAGCGAACGCGCCAAACTTCCGCCAATGATGTTGATCGCACCCGGCGCGAGTCCGCACTGCGGCATGAACGTCACGCTGTTTTTCTTCGCGAGCCCGCGGATAAAATTCGTGGTTTCCACATCCTCCGTAAGATCGAAATACGACACGCGATGTCGCGCACAAGCGCTGGCGATGCTCTTGTTCAGGAAATACGGCGCTGCGCTCACGACGGCATCGCATTGCTTCACGAACGAATCCAGCTGCGCCGATTTAGCCACGTCCAACCGTCGTGCGGTGGCCTTAGTAAGACCGTCGAGTTTCAGATTCGAGCGGCTGTCGCCCAACCAAACCGCGGTGCAGAAATCGCAGGACTCAAGCAGTGTCGCAATCGTCGTCCCTACCTTTCCCGCGCCAATGATGCCAAATTTCATGAGATGCCTGTTTAGAATTTATTGGTAGCTACGAGCGTGAGCGAGTGGAGGATCGAATTGTAGGTAGCGCGCTCGCCGCGCTACGTTCGCGATCCGTCGCGCGCGAGCGCGCGTCCTACACCGCATAGTGAGTATTCATACATCCGAAGTGGAGGGACGACCTCCGTGTCGTCCGCCTCGGTCCACCCGGAGGTGGACCTTCCGTTCCGACCACGCCTTTTCAATGCGCCGCCTCCTGCACTTTGCGCGGATCGGTGGCGGCAATGATCGCGCTGACAGCTTTCTGATTAAAACCTTTGAACCCGCCCTTACGCTGCAGATTTTCCAGATGACTCCCGATCGCACCGTCGCGCAAAAATCCGTCGGCCTGCGCTGGCGTGATCAGCCCGCGATTCACGAGCGATTCGACGCGCTCCGGCCGCACACGCCATCGTTCGCCCTCGGTAAACGCCTGCTTCAAAAAATCAAAATCAGAAAACGGTTTCATCGTCGTCACGCCTTCGCTCGCGAGCTGATCCCGCAGTCGCTCGAAATCAAACCGCGCCTCGAGATGATGCATGCCTGCCTGCAGAAAACTATCTCCGTGCAAGCCGCACCACAATCCCACTGTGCGTGCCTCCTTCATCTCCGGCAGCGGACGCGCCGCAATGTCGATATCGATTTCGCCCGGCAGCAAATCAACGTCCGCAAACACCACGATGCCGACCTCCGGCGCTTCCATCACCTGCGCGCCCCAGCCCGCCTCCTCGCCAGCGTAGAAACGTTCGCGCTTTTCCAATCCCAGTCGCATCAGGAACGTCACGAGGTCGCCGAAGAAACGACGCGAACAGCGAAACGTATGATGATCATGGTTACCCCAACCGAGGCCGAGCATATCCTGCCGGCGCTTTTGCACCCGGGCCGCCCGGTTGCGAAATTCCCAAAAGACCCGCTCTTCCGCGAAAAATAATTCGCACGCGACATTGCGCGGCACCAGCGCAAGCACGCGATCGAGCACGCTGAAGGCGTGCTTCACACCGTCCGCATCATCAGCGAAATCCCGCTGCCGCATGCGAAACAACTCACGCGCCTTGATCACATCCGCCGTCGCTCGCGGACCTGCCCGATCCATCGCGAACCCGCGATATCCCAGTCGCTCCACCGCTTCCAGTCGCAATCCGTTCTCCTCCGCCACGGGCGCCCTCCGCAATCGCTCGCCGAATTCCCCCTCGATCGGTCCCGACAAATTATGCTTCGCCAAAAAATCCGGCAGCACTTCTGGTCGCAACGCCAGTCGCAGCGGCACGCCTTCGCGACTGCCCTCACTCTGCACGAGGACGCTCGGCATCATCGCTCGTGGATGATGCCATACGGTCACACCTCTCGGCGCAGGAATATCTTCTTCGACCAGGCCAACGCCGCGCAACTCATCGGCGTGGTCGGATGAGAGCGTGAAGTGATCCACCCACTCGTAGAATTCGGTGCCCGTTTCGTCCCGCATCCGATCGCTTAAGCGGCGGGCAAACGTATGATGCTGGAGAAACGTCTCGATAAAACGGCCAAGCAGTTGCTCGGCTTCATACGCGAGCGGCCAGTCGAATGCAGCCGCGGTTTTTTCCGGAGCAGTCAGAGAAGTAACCATTGGGGTGGGCGGTTGTTTCCCAAACTGTACGTCAGCAACGTCCCTTCGCCAGTCGATAGATTTCATTCGAGTAGGTTGCGCGCTCGCCGCGCAACGGTTCGAGCTCCGTGGCGCGGCGAGCGCGCAACCTACGTGCTTCGGCATAAGTCAGAACCCTCACGGGCCGCCCCAGCCCACTTGCGACTTGCAGCCTGTCCGCCGCCCTCGCATGTGCAGAGGCTTCATGAAGCCGCTCTACGATCTCGGCCACTTGCAACCCAATCGAGCCGTCTCACCGCAGGACACCATGGTATGGCCAGGCATGGAGGAGCAATATTTCGACATCGGCCGTCGCGCGTTGGAGCTCGTGATGTTCTCTGCGCAATTGTGCGACAAACCGCACTACCCCGATATTCTCGACCTTCCGTGCGGATACGGCCGCGTTCTTCGCTGGCTTCGCGCACACTACGACTATGCGCGCATCACCGCGTGCGACCTGGAGCGCAACGGGGTGGATTTTTGTCGCGATCAATTTGGCGCGACCGGTGTGTACTCGCAGCCCGACCTCCGCGCGCTGCCGTTCCAAAATCAATTCGACCTTGTCTGGTGCGGTTCCTTGCTTACTCACCTACCGCCCGCGGCCTGGCTCACGACCCTGGATTGCCTTATCCGGTGGACCCGTGAATGCGGCGTGATCGTTTTTACCACGCAGGGCAGATTTTTCACCACACTGCTGGCTCGCGGACAGGACAATATTGCGGAGAACATCGACAAAGATTCGCTCCTGCGAAATTTCAGCCGCGACGGAAACGCATTCGAACCGTATTTCGAAGAAGTCGAAGGCCGCTACGGTGTCGCGGTGACCTCCCCCGAATACATCGGCCGCGTCCTGCAACGTTATCCCAACGTCATCGTGCGCGCCTACCTCGAGCAAGCGTGGGGCATTCAGGACGTTGTCATCTTGTATAAGAAAGCTGGGTACTTCGAGCCGCAGCTAGGCGAGCCGACGCGGGGTT
>CBRAFL010000232.1:0-9018 GCA_967755055.1 uncultured bacterium | reverse complement strand
GCCGCCGATGCGGTAATCGAGGCGGCGGGCACTCTCGATGCCGGTAAAGGAGCTGTACTGGAAATTTGCAGAGATCGTATTCTTATCGTTCGGTCTCCAATCCAATTTCACATTACCCGAGTAGCGCTCTGTCTCTTGCGGCGTGTCGCTCAATTGTACACGCGAAAAATAGGGATTGGCGTAGCTTAATCCCACGCCCTTGGAATTCGTGATCAGGTTCGGCACGTTCGGGCTAGCGGTCGCTCCCGCCGCATTTGTACCTGTACTTCTCCCGGTATAGAACCACTGCGGCTGAATGCGCGTGGCGGTTCCGTATTCGTAGATGCGAGAGCCGGTCACAGAAACGCCGAATTTACTGGAAAGAGGAACCACCACCGTACCAACAAATGACGGCTGGATCTTGTACGACGTTCCGTTTCCAGGGCCTCCGGTTTTCTTGAACGTAATAGGATCGTCCGACGACAGCTGGGTAAATACATTGAACGTCGTGTTCATCTTGCTGTATTCAAACGCACTTTTCGTGATCAAATTGATCTGCCCGCCAATGGAATTGTTGGGCATGTCGGGAGTGGCCACCTTAATCACTTCAACGCGGGAAGCATTGTTGATCGATAGCATGTCGAGGCCAACCGTTCTCGTCAGACTGCCTGGCGTTGCACTAGCGACGGGCATGCCGTCGATCATAATTGCGGTATCCGCTTCATCGAAACCGCGTACGGAAACGCGCGACGCATCTCTAGCGGCATTTCCAAACTGCGCATTCTGGAAATTTCCATATTCAATCTGAACTCCCGGAATAAATTTCACCATTTCGCCGACGTTGCCGCTCGGAATGTCTCCGAACGCATCAGCCGCGACGACGTTTTTAATGGTTGGCGAAAAGCGCTCCTCTTCCGTGGCGATTTGTTGAGCAGTTTTGAAACGCTGCGCCGCAACGAGAAATTCATCGAGCACGACCACACCGTCGGCCCCAATCTTCGCTCCTTTGCCCATCACGATGTCCTGATGAACCGTCTGCCCCGGCGACACCGTAACGTCTAACGTCTGTAATTCCCGGCCCGCGTAATTTGCGGTCAATTTAGCGTCACCGGCACGCACGTCGCGCAGCGTGAACTCACCATAATCGTTTGTAAGAACCTCTATCGAGGTCCCTTCAATTCCGACACGCGCATTCCCGAGGTACTTTCCATTGTCCGCATTGAGCACGCGACCAGAGATTGAACCCGTTTCTACTGATTGGGCGTGTGCCACGGACGAAAGGCCGACAACGCTCAATGAGAAGGTCGCCAGTACTGTCAGCGCGAAATGACTGGCCTTGGAAATGGCCGCCGGAATCCGGGCAAGCCGCTTAATGGGACGGGAGTTCATGGGGAGGGGGAACAACTGGGGCTCTCACGCCGGTCGCCGGCACGTTAGGTGTTAGGGGAAACTTATTTCATCTGAAATAAGTCAGATGAAATTGATGATTCATGAAATCAATGCGTCAACATTTTTTTTCAAAACGAGGTCGCTTCCACGCGAGGCATTCCCTTCTCACTCCGACAAGAAGCTGCTCTTGCAAAAATTCGACCGAGAAAACGCGCCCCTTCTATCCCACCCGCCGGGCTGACCGTCCGCGATGTTAAGCCCTGAGAGAAATGGGGGCCGAAAATAGGAGACCCCGGGGCCCCACGAAAGGAGGCGGACTGTTCGACTTAATATCCGCGGCCCCTCGCTAATTGCCTAGCAAAGCCACTTTAATTTCATGAAATAGTTACGGCATCGCTGCAGTCCATGAAATAGAGAGCCCTCTGAACGAGCCTGAGGTGCGACTGCACCCATCAGATCGTCCGCAAGCGGACTGCCTACATGGACGTCGCTCTCCGCACCGCACCAACATCCCGATCATTGCGCCCTTGCGATTCCCAGAATCACGAAAGCGCCCTTCCCTCGCGGTTCAAACGCGTGCCGGCCCTTTCCGAACTTGAACGCATAAACGTTGATCGGCGGTAGCGTATCGACGACCGCCGCATTCACGAGCAACGGTTCCGTCGCACCGTGCTCCACCGCCAGCGCGTCCGTTTCTAATTCCGGCGTTGCCAGCCATTCGGGCGTTCGCGCCTGCACGTAACCGACGAGCACCTGCACCGACTCATCCGCTTCGAATTCAATTCGAGCTACGCCACCAGCCTTCGCTTCCGACTTTGAAAAACGGATACCCGTCAACCCGTGCAACTCCGGAGCGAGCGACTGAATCTCCAGCGGAAGATCGGTAAACACGCGCGACCCTGTTTGGACCGTGTAGGTTTCCGCACCCGGCGTGAGCAGGCGAAAATTGGCCGGGCGCAACACCACTTTCGCGCGTGTTGCCGAATCACCGCCCACTTTCACCGCGATTACTTTTGCGTCGAGTTCCGCCAGTTCCTGCTCGTATACACCGAGCAACTGGCTCCAGCGATAATTCGCGGGACTCCCCTCCACTCCTCCCGGCACCGGAATGCGGCGCATACTGGTCTGCATCGAATTCGCGAATCGATACGTCCGCTCCGTCAGAGCGATCAATGTTCGATAGTGCTCCAGGCTTTCCTTGAGGAACTGCCGCCCACGCACCAGATCTGCGACGTCTCGACTCTGCGAATACCGCAAAACCGCCAGCGCCGCATTCACCTTGGCTGCGTAATTCTGCGACATCGCGCGAATGCAGCGCACGTCATTCCTCAGTCGTTCGAATTCCTCAACGTCACGGGTGACCTGCGGCGCCGCCGCATCGATCGCCGCCATCGCTTCCGCCGAAAATGCCAGTGCTTCATTCACGATCTGCGGCGGGGTTTCTCCTTCGTGCTTTTCGCCGCGCCACTCCCGATCAACGTACTCCTGCAGCCGTTCGCCGGGAGGCGACTGCGATTTCCACAACTCGGGATAAGGCCGATATTTTTCCGGCGTGACCAATTGATCGAGCGTCATTCCCAGCGAGAGCGTCTGTCGATTTCCCTCGGTAATACCAAATCGGCGCAACAATCGCGGCGCACATTCTCCCGCCGCATTGTAGGCGTCCAAAACATGCTCAGCCGCCGTCGTCGTGCCGAACTGTTCCGCCAATCGCCCCACCCAGTAGGTGTGATCAACCGCGGCGTCCACATCCGGATTCCACGCATAACGCGCCCACGCTTCGAACCAGATCCAATCACGATCGATCTGCTTCAGTGGGGCGACCGTCGCGTCCGGCGAGTTGGGCCAGTTCCAAAAACTGAGCGGGTAAAGATGCAGTCCACCCGCACCCAGTCGATCGCGCGCAGCCTGCACCGATTTTTTAATGAATCGCACTGCGCCATAGCGAAAGGGTTCGAGATTCGCCAGAATATGGACGTTCACCACGTGGGTCGTTCCCAGACTCGCGAGCATCCGGTGCGTTTCCTGCCAGGCTCCGCGCGGCTCCCACGTGGTCAGCGATTCGCCGTTGAACTTCGCCTCCGTGTAGAGGTTTTTATAAATCTTCAGCGCCGCCGGCATCACCACCCGTGGGTTTGTCGCGTGCGAGCGAATCACCACCGGCGGCTCCTCCGTCAATCCAGCAGCTTTCATCCCGTCCTTCACCCCGGGCAGGATCACCTGCGTGCACCACTCGACCTGACCGTCGAGATCTTGCAGCGCCTCGCCCAGACACACCATGAGCCCAACATTTGGATACTGCCGCACGAACTCAGCGATCGACTTTCGCGTGTAATCGGCCGCGATCGGATTCGGCGCCGACAGCTGCGTCTTCAGGCCGTGATGCTCCGCGAACGGTTTCGACAGAATGATATTGTAGAACATCTGAACGAGCCAGATGCCGCGCTTGTCCGCCTCTTGCGCAATGAAACGAAACATCTCCACGTTCCGTGCGAACACCTCCTCGGAAACTTCCAACGCGTAGGGATAATCGGGCAGTTTCACCAGTGAGGCGAACGGATGCCCATTCCACAAATAGAGCGTGTTCATCCGATTCTTCACCAGGAAATCGAGATACTCGCACCACTGCTCTCGATCATAGAAAAAGGGAAAAAGCTCCGGCGTGTACGGATACTCGTAAACATGTCGCCCCGGCAAAATGTACGTCTTCTGCATCCCGATACACGGGCCGCGCAATTTCATCGCAGGCGCATCCACGAATCGCGGCATGGCTGAAAGTTGTTCCCCCGCCTTCACGCGCTCCGCCAGTTCGAGGCATCCGTAGAGTACACCTGAATCATCCGCGCCGATGACGGCGATAGCCCCGTCGTTAGTCTTCGTGAGAAGGAAGCCCTCCGGTTTCAATTCACCTTCAGCAAGTGTCAGCGCGCCTGAATCGATCAACGCACGCACTCCGGGCGAACTGATTTTGCCCGCGATGATCTTCGCGCCGGCACTTTCATGAGCCACATCGGATTCGTTTCCAGCGGCTCTCAGAGCCGCGGCCAGCCGAGTGGCGCCGAATTCCACGCGGGGCGTCGCGCTCGACGGAACTGCGATGGTCATTCTCTCAGCGTGAAGCGAGCTGCTTAAAAAAAGCGCGACGGCGAAAAACGGAACAAGAGTGCGGAGCGTTATCATGAGGAAAGGGCTGCGGAATCTAAGGTCGCATCTGTGGGAGGGGCTTTACGCCGCGACGAGCGTCAGCTTTCAGTCGGAAAAGTAGCGCAGGCATCCTGCCTGCTTCATTAACGGATGCAGGCTGGAAGCCTGCGCTACTTTCGCCCCCACTCTCGAATCCACACTGTCGTCGATCATACTCATTTCGTCTCGAATCGGAAATTCACCCTTCCCCGCCGCATACCTTCAACCCGCTGCGCTTGCGACGACGGACCGATCAGATCCGTTGCGTTCACCTTGTTGCGCACCGCCGGAATCACATCGAGAATCGCGAGGCCCGTCGCTGGCAAGGTGTAGAGCAGCGCATCGCGCCCATCGCGCGGCGTGTAAACGCCCAGGAAACTCCCCGGCGTTCCATTCTCAATCGTCAGCTTGCCTTCCGTTGTCGTGAACGCCGCCCAACTCCAGTCACGGAAATATCCTTTGAACTCCGGATACACGAAAGATTCTCCCGGCATCGTGTCGTTATACGCGTTATCCCAAACGCCGAGCGTCGTCCCGTGCAGCCGGTTCTGCCACACGCGATACGGGCCGCGCCCAAGCCACCGAATCGAGCGCATCGCTGATTCCGGATAATCAAACTGCACGCCCATCAATTCGACCACACCGTCGTAGGCGTATTCATAATCCAAACGCACTGCTCCATTACCCGAAATTCGCCAGCGCGCCTGCCGCAACGCTCCGAAATAATCTGCCTCGATCACCACATCCGCGCCATCGGAGTGCCAGGCGAACTGCGTCAGCGTGGCCGCGCCGGAGATGTCGTTGTAAACGCGGTCAACTCCCTTGGGCGCCTCGGGATCAACCGAGCCATCCAAGGTGCGATTACCTCGCCGCGCTGCGATGAACCGCGGGCCGTTGCTCAACGAAAGCGGTTGTCCGCGCTGTGTCACCCGGGCAAGCCGCCCCGTCGTCTTGTCAAAGCGAAGCTCGAGCGCACCGGCGACAACCACCAATTGATTCGCTTCGTCACGGGCCTCCACTTTCGGAGCCGCAACCGCTTTCGTCGCCACCGGCAACGTCGCCTCATGCACCCGCCACGACCACGTCCAGAGTTCTTCGCCAGCCGGTCCGCGCGCTGTCACCAGGAGCGCGTCTGCTGCCGCGTGCCAGTCAGCCGGTAGAGAAATTTTGACCTCTCCCGCTGCGTGCGGCGGGACAGTCGGACCACGCAATTCTCCTTTCGCAACGATCGCCACAGCACTCCCGTTTTCATGGGCCGCCGGGAAACGCACGAGCTGCCACGCCAGCGTGCAACGTGCGAGATCGCTAAAATCGTAACGGTTCTCGATTCGGAACACTCCGTTGAAATCAGCAGCAAGCGGTCTCGCCTCGGTGGGCGCCACGATCTGCACCGGCGACCACACTTCACGCACCGTGTTGAAACTTCCTTCGCGTTCGTGATGCGGGCCGACGATCCCGTCCGGCGCGTACGCCCCGGCATTGTCGATTCGCCCATTCTGATCCGTGCGGAGGACGCCTTCATCCGCGAATGCCCAAAGAAATCCGCCGCCAAATCTCGGATGCTGCCGCATCATTTCCCAATAATCCCACAGCCCCGCCCCGATGCCGCCGTCATAAAGTCCATGGAGAAATTCCGTCGGCATGAAAACATCTGGCCCGCGCAGAAACTCCTGCGTCTCGCCATACGATCGATAGTGCATCGTTTCGACTCCGCTCAATAATTTCTGCGGGTGCAGCACCGGACGTCGCTGCGGATCCCACTGCGCAAACTCACCGTCGAGCTCGGTATTCCAACCGCCTTCGTTGCCGTTGTCCCAGAAAAGAATGCTCGGGTGGTTCACATCGCGGCGCACCATCTCGCTCACCAGTTTTCGCCCAACGCCCGTATCATATTTTCCATGCCAGCCGCCGAGTTCGTCGAGAACGTAGAGACCGAGCTCATCGCAGGCGTCGAGAAATTCAGCGTCCGGAGGATAGTGCGACATCCGCACTGCGTTCATGTTGAGTTCCTTGATCAGACGCACATCCGCGACATTCCGTGCCGCGCTGAGCGCACGACCGGTTTCGGGCCAGAAACTGTGGCGGTTAACGCCCCGCAAAACCACCCGCTGCCCATTCAAATAAAGCCCATCACCCGCACGCACCTCGAAAGTCCGAAATCCAAAACGCTGCGTGATGATGTGCTCCGCGCTCTGCGATTTGCCGCTGCCAGCACCGCCGTGTTGCAGCGTGATTCGGACCTGATAAAGATTCGGTGTCTCCGCCGTCCAGAGCCGCGGGGTCGTAAGCTGCGTGCGCACCGTGACGCGATCACTGCCAGCTGCAAGCGGCGCAGAAAACGCGTCACCCACAGATGCTCCACTCACATCGAGCAGTTGCGCCAACACCTCAGCTCCGGTGTCATTCATCGCGCCGCCCAGGAAAACCTCCGCGCGAAAACTCCCGTCTGCCCGCGCATCGATCGCCCCGCGCTCGATGAAATTCGCCGGCAGCGCTTCCAAATAAACCGGCCGAAAAATCCCGCCGAAATTCCAGTAATCCGCGCGCCGCTCAGCGAGATTCACGCTCTCGTTCGCCGACTCCTTGTCGACAGTGACTTCGATCTGATTATTCGCCCCATAACGCAGCAGATCCGTGATGTCGTAGTTAAACCGATAAAAACCGCCCTGATGCACCGCGCCGGCAGAGATTCCATTCACGCGTACCTGCGTATCGGTCATTGCTCCTTCGAAAACGATGCGCACCCGTCGCCCCCGCCATTCCGCGGGCACGGTAAACTCGCGGCGATACTTTCCCTGTTCACGCGCGATACCCGGCGGATTCGGTTTTCCATAAAACGGCATTCCGAATTGATAAGTGCCAAAACCTTCCTGCTCCCAACACGAGGGCACTTTGATCTTCGCCCATTCCCCACTCCGTCGTCCGTCAGAGCAAAAGAAGTCCCACTCCACGGCGTCATCCGAGCCTCGCCCCGAGAGATATTGAATCTGCGTCGCCGTTTCATTCGCGATCCCTTCGGGCGAAATCGCTGGCGCTGCGGTGAGCGGCAAACTCCCGAGGCCGTATGCAAAAATACCAACAACAAAAAACAGCAATGCGCGGAATGAAGCGATCATCGACGACAGTGGGTTCGAAAGAATTTCTCCCAACTCAACCCTGCCCTGGATCACAGAGTGCACAGAGCCGCACAGAGGAAGCAGGAGACCACAAGTTAATGGCAGACGTTTCATGGCGGTTTGATGCCGAGGGCTTTGGCTTGGTGCGTAGCGGCAGGCCTCCGCACCTGCCGTTTTCGGATCGAGACATTCTCTTTGTGAACGCTGTGTCGGAGCGCTGTGTCCTCTGTGCTCAACGGTTTTGTTCGAATCGACGCTCATTTCCCCTGGAAAATTAATTTCAAATACGCCGCGTTCGCGCCGAAATTCTTTTTCACGTTGCGAGCGTCCTTTGCGTCACGCGAACGCTCCATCACGAGCCAGCCACTCCAACCCATCTCATCGAGCGTGCGCTTCACCTTGGGCAGATCGATGCGCGGATTATTCTGCAACCATACGCCGTCCTCATCCGTACAGTGAATCTGACAAATGCGTTCGCGACCCAGCGTCCGTAATTCCGTGGATACATCGCGCCCGTTCTGCAGCGCGTTCGCGAAATTGAAATAACTCCGAATCGCCGGCGAACCGATCTCATCGATCAGCGCCGCCTCCGCTGCCGCATCGAGCGCCGTTTCGATTCCGATCACCACGCCAGCCTCCACTGCGTGCGGAGCGATCGCCTTCAATCGCGCGACAACCGCCGGGCGCAGTTCCGGATGCTTCACCAAATCGCCCTGAACGCCGAGCGGCAGAAACGCCACTTTCACTCCCATCGTTTTCATCGTGTTGATGCAGTCCTGCACCAGCCGCTCCACTCCGTCGCGTTCCGCGAACGACTGCGCATAGAAGCCCGACATCGCTATTGAAGAAAACTCGATGCCGAGTTCGTGCGCCTTGTCCAAAAACTGCTGCCGCACCACCGGATCGCCCAGTTTACTGTCGAACGTCGCCCGATTACCAAGCCCGCCCATGTCGATCTCCACGCCATCAGCACCAATGTCCTTTGTCAGCTGCAGCGCACCGAGCTTCTGGCGTTTCAAAATCATCCAATCGCACACCGAGATTTTATAGCGCGTTGGACTCGCGATCTTCGCGATCGGTTGTGAATCCGCCGCAAACAACGACGTATTCAGCAGGTTGAGACCCGCAGCAAATACCGCGACAGCGACGACACGACAAAAATTCCGCCGCGTTACGGTGGCCGACGTTGAGGTTTTCAAATGCATGAACGGAAGAATAGCTGAGCGAACATTACGTCGAGATGATGCCCGGTGATCGCTCGCAAGCCTACCGCCGTAGTGTAGCCCTGCGCGGGAGCGCAGGGACCATGACGCGCAATCGTCCCGCTGCTCTCGCTGCGGGCTACACGAAC
>CBRAFL010000231.1:0-9092 GCA_967755055.1 uncultured bacterium | reverse complement strand
GGCAGGCCTCCGTGCCTGTCCGTCGATCGAAGATCGGAAATCGGAGACGGACAGGCACGGAGGCCTGCCGCTACATCAGCTCCCTACATCGACGCGGCTCAAAAAATCCGCGTCGATGCAAACAGCCAGTTCTTATTCCTCCGCCTGCAAACTCGCGACGACGCTGAAATCCTCGAGCGTCGTTGTGTCACCTTTGACGGCTCCTCCGGCGGCGATCTCCTTCAAGATGCGACGCATGATTTTTCCGCTGCGTGTTTTCGGCAGCGCCGCGGCGAAGCGAACGGTGTCGGGCTTCGCGAGCGAGCCGATTTCCTTTCCGACGTGCGCGCGCAACTCTTCCTTCAACGCGTCGCTGGCGACTTTGCCCGCCTTCAAGGTCACAAACACCACGAGCGCCTGGCCCTTTAATTCGTCGGGTCGGCCCACGGCTGCCGCTTCCGCGACCGCCGGATGCGAGACAAGCGCGCTCTCGATTTCCGCGGTACCAATACGATGACCGGAAACATTGAGAACGTCGTCGATTCGACCGACGATCCAGAAGTATCCCTCCTCGTCCTGACGCGCACCGTCACCGGTGAAATACACGCCGGGAAATTCGCTCCAGTACGCAGTTTGATAACGCGCGTCGTCGCCCCACAGCGTGCGGAGCATCGACGGCCATGGTTTCGTGATGACAAGTTTTCCACCCGAGTTGCGCGGAACTTCTTTGCCTTTGTCGTCCACGACTTTGGTCACAACGCCGAAAAACGGCCGCGCCGCCGAACCCGGTTTCAACGGCGTCACGCCCGGCAACGGAGCAATCATGATCGCTCCCGTTTCCGTCTGCCACCACGTGTCCACGATCGGACAACGCTTCTTCCCGATCATTTTGTGATACCAAATCCACGCTTCCGGATTGATCGGTTCACCCACCGAGCCGAGCAGCCGCAGTGAATCGAGGCGATGGCGGAGAACATAGTTGTCGCCCCAACGCATGAACGCGCGGATCGCGGTCGGCGCGGTGTACAAAATCGTGATACCGTGCCGGTCGATCATCTGCCAGAGGCGATCGGGCTCTGGCTGATTCGGCGCGCCTTCGTACAGGAAGATCGTCGCACCATTCGAGAGCAGACCGTACACAACGTAGCTGTGTCCGGTGATCCAGCCGATGTCGGCGGTACAGAAGTACCGATCGTTTTCCTTGAGATCGAAAATGTAATGCGAACTCAGTTTGCAGCCGAGGAGATAGCCCGCGCTGGTGTGCAGCACGCCCTTCGGTTTTCCGGTCGAACCGCTGGTATATAGCATAATCAACGGATGCTCGGAATCGAAGGCCTTGGCCTTGTGCTGATTCGGCGCGCCCTCCCACGCTTCCTTCCACCATACGTCGCGCCCTTCGACCATGTTCACAGGATTTCCGCAGCGTTTCACGACCATCACCGTGTGCACGCTCGGCGCACCCTCGATCGCTTTATCAACGTTGGCTTTGAGTTCGATCACCTTGCCGCGCCGCCAGCCACCGTCAGCCGTGATCACAAGTTTCGCCTGACAATCATTCAGGCGATCCTTGATGGCCTCAGCGGAAAATCCGCCGAAGATGACGGTATGAATCGCGCCGACGCGCGCGCACGCGAGCATCGCCATCACCGCTTCAGGAATCATCGGCATGTAAATCGCGACGCGATCACCTGCGACGATTCCCATGTTTTCAAAAATATGCGCGAGGCGGCAGACGTGGAAATGCAGCTGCTTGTAGGTGATCGTGCGAACATCACCGGGCTCGCCTTCGAAGATCAGCGCCGCTTTGTTTTCACGAGCGGTGCCGAGGTGACGATCGAGACAATTTTCTGAAACATTTAGTTTCCCGCCGACGAACCACTCAGCGTGCGGAGCCTTCCATTTGAGGACCTTCTTAAAAGGCTTTCGCCAGACTAGATGCTCCTTGGCCTGCTTCTCCCAGAACTTTTCTGGGGAGTTGACAGACTCTGCATAGAGCCTTTTGTAAGTGGCATCACTCCCAAGATTGGCTTGGGCTTTGAACTCGGCCGAGGGCCTGAATAACCGGTGTTCCCGGGAAACTGAGGTAATCGTCTGGTCTGTCACAGTGTGGCGGATTTTAGGGATTTAGAACGCAAATGCGGCTCTTATCCTGCCGCGAGTTTCAAGCGTCAAGCGCGGCTGTGATCTGTTTACAATTCGTATGGAAAAGAAAATCGCGTCCGCTCCGGCGGACTCCCCAGCGTCCACTCCGGCCGCCGCCCCTGTCAGCTCCACCGCCAGCGCTCCCTCGGGCGCCGTCGCCGTTGCCCCTGCACCTGCGCCCGCGCCGGTGGAGACTATTCACGTCGAGGGCGTCCTCGACATCGACATCCAACGCGGCGGCAACGGCCAGCTGCTGGATCTTTCCCGCGGCGGCAAACGTCGCCCTTCCGATCCTTTTGTCCCGAAGGAACTCATCCGCCGCTTTAAACTCCGTACCGGTTCCATGATCGGCGGCACGGCGTTCCCGCCCGATGGACGTTTCCCCAATCCGAAGATGCGTTTCATCGAAACCGTCGACGGTGTGGCTCTCGAAGATCGCCGCGCGAAATATGAGTTCACCGCGCTGACGACGATTTCGCCAAATCAGCATTTAAAAATGGAATTGAAAGACGGCCGCATGACCACGCGCGCAGTCGATCTCTTCTGTCCCATTGGCAAGGGCACTCGCGGCCTGATCGTCGCTCCACCTCGCACCGGCAAGACCACGCTGCTTCGCGATATGGCGCTGGGTGTTCTCGAGAACAATCCCGAATGTTTCGTCATGATTCTCCTCGTGGACGAACGTCCGGAGGAAGTCACCGATTTCAAACGCAGTGTGCCGGCGGAAATTTGGGCGTCGTCCAACGACGAGCAGATTGAAAATCATATTCGCATCGCCGATCTTTGCATCGAACGTGCGAAACGCCTCGTCGAAGTCGGTCGCGACGTCGTTCTCTTTGTCGATTCGATCACGCGTCTCTCCCGTGCGCACAACACCGCGCGCAACAGCGGCCGTACGGGTTCCGGCGGTCTCGATGTTCGAGCACTGGAAAAACCGCGCCAGCTTTTTGCGACAGCACGTAAAACCGAGGAAGCCGGATCACTTACGATCATCGCCTCCGTCCTCGTTGAAACGGGCAGCCGGATGGACGACGTGATCTTTCAAGAGTTCAAAGGCACCGGTAATATGGAACTGGTCCTCGACCGGAAGTGCGCCGAGATGCGCCTCTGGCCGGCGATCAATGTCGCCTCGTCCGGCACGCGTAAGGAAGAACTCCTGATCGATGCCAAGACGCTCGAAGGCATTCATTTCTTCCGCCGCGCGCTCGTACAACAGAAGATCGAAGAAGCGACCGAGACCATGATTGCGCGTCTCTCGAAAACAAAAACCAACGCTGAATTCCTGAAATTGATTCAGCGGTAAAACGATTAAGGAAAAAAGGCGGGCCGCACTCCATCGCGGCCTCGCCGCTGCCTCGTCCGTCGTAGCGCGCAGGCGTCCCTGCCTGCCGGGTTTGAAGATGAGGATCGGACAGGCACAGAGGCCTGCCGCTACCTCGCTGGTCGAAGCCGTCCTTCGATTAGCCGGCGCCTCGACCTGCCCCGCTTCGGCTTCTTTCCCAAATTACCTCTTGCCCCGCTCTGGATTCTCCTGAGATTCATCCTTTTCCCGCGACCGTCGCACCGATTACAGATCCGCTACACCTAACGCATGCACAGTTTTTCCGAGCAATGCCTCGACATGGCCAGATCAATGCTGGCCCACAATCTCGATTCGATTCAGCCTGATGGCACTCTGATTCCGGTCCCCGGCGAACAGTCCCGGCCCGACGAACCCGGTCACGTCGCGTACGCGCTCGGAGAATTTTTTCGCGCCACCGGCGAGACTACCCTCAAAGGTTACGACCTGATCGATCTCGCTGCGCGCTGCATCACCGCGCAGATGTTCACCGAGCCCGCCACGGAAAACGGCCTCGCGTACGCCGCTCTCGGTCTCCTGTGCTTTGGTCCTTCGCGCGAACGCAATCCCGTTTGGGAACGCCTCGTCGAAGAAACTCGCGAGCGCATCGACAAAGCTCTGCTCCACCGCAGCGACTACGACAATCACTGGCAGGCATTCAACATCGCGAAGGCCGTCGCGCGTTTCAGTTTTGGTCTTTCGAAAAAAGACGAAACCTCACGCCTCATCGAGCGCATGTGCGAGCGTCTCGCTCAGACGAGCTCCGCCGGTTTCTTCGACGACTCCACCAATGGTCTGGGTGGAAATTTCAATCTCTACGGCGTGATGACGTTTGTCTTCACGCGCTCCGCGTTGCAGCTCCACGCGAACAGTGGCGTGCGCGATCGCAAGCTCCCCACTCTGCGCACGTACGCCGAGAAATATATCAAGATGATGCCGGACCTCGTCCGCGCGGATGGACTCGGTTGGGCGTTCGGCCGCGCCGGTGGCGCGTACGGTCAGATGCACTGCGTGAGTTTGATTCTGCAGGGACTTCGCGACGGCTGGATTCCCGACGATCAGAAGATCAAATATTTCGATATTCTCCGCCGGCTGTTTCTGTTTTTCTACGGCACGTATTTGGATCAGGAGCACGGCTTCCTCGATCTCCGCGATGAAGAACGCACCGCCTACGAGCGTCACACGACGCGCATGGCGAACTTCGATGCCGCGCGTTATCTCTGCCAGTGGTCGCGTCTCGCGAAAACCGTTTCGATGCCCGCCGGTTCGCCGAAAATCGAGCCACCGCGCACCAGCGGACGGTTCGTGATCTTCGACAAATCGAATCGCAAAGAACAGGGCCTGTTCCTCTACCGCGACGCCGACAGCGGTCTGCACGCGCAGATTCCGCTCGTCAGTTCAGGCAGCCGCCTTACCGCGGACTCGCTGCCGTTCCCACACTGCCCCGGCGTCTTCGACTGGCCGAACAATCTCTATCTTCCGATCATGCTGCCCGAACTCACGTTCGGCGATCAGGTGACGTTGCCTGCTTTCTACGGGAAGAACTGCGTCACTGGCCTCGGCCTGCGGAACAGTTTTTATTTCCGCTACGAGCAGCCCGAGTTGATCAACACGAAGGAAGAGTTCGTAAAGAATCTCGGCAACGTGAAGGTTCAGTGGACGTTTTCGGGCAACAAGATCAACGCTGAGTTCGCCTATACGGTGAAGCAGCAGGTCACGCTCGATAAATTCCGCTACGTCCTCGCAATCGCGGCTCCACATTCCAAATACCATCTCCCTGGCTCGCTCGCACTCGGTCCGCAAGGCCAGCGCTGCAGCGTGGCGAAAGATGATTTCCAAGGCACGTGGCGTGAGACCGAAGTGGTCAGTCACGATCCGACGTACCGCACCAATTACGGCAAAGTTCATTACCTGCAGTATCTCGTGCGCGATCATCCGCTGATCATGCGCCCCGGCCACGTCTATCGCCTGATCGTGAATTTCGATCCGGATATCACGTTGCTCGACAGCTGAGCCGTACGGCGAACGCGCAAAATTCGCGCTCGAAATTATTCGCATTGCCGTCCCGCACTAACGTCGTCGTGACGAATTCACCATGCTGAGTCGCCGCATCATTCCGTGTCTCGACGTCAACGCCGGTCGCGTCGTGAAGGGTGTGAAGTTTCAACAGCTCCGCGATGCCGGAGATCCCGTCGCGTGTGCTCGCGCTTATGATACGCAAGGCGCCGACGAGTTGATCTTCCTCGATATCACCGCTTCAAGCGACGAACGAAAGATCATGCACGACGTCGTGGCCGCGACGGCCGAGCAGTGCTTCATGCCTCTGACCGTCGGCGGCGGACTGCGCACACTCGCTGACATCGAGACGATGCTGAAAGCCGGCGCAGACAAAGTTTCACTCAACACCGCAGCGATCAAAGATCCGCAATTAATCGCAAAAGCGTCCGAACGATTCGGAGCGCAGTGCATCGTTCTCGCGATCGACGCCAAGCGTGAGCCCGACGGTAAATCGTGGCGCGTTTACACTCACGGCGGACGCAACCCGACTGAGCTCGACGCGATCGCGTGGGCGAAACAAGCTGTCGCGCTCGGCGCGGGTGAGATTCTCCTCACGAGCATGGATCGCGATGGAACAGGTGATGGCTACGACATCGGTCTGACGTGTGGTGTCAGCGACGCCGTGACGGTGCCAGTGATTGCCAGCGGCGGCGCCGGCACGCTCCAACATCTCGTCGATGTTCTTGATCAAGGGCACGCCAGCGCAGTGCTGGCGGCGAGTATTTTTCATTTCGGTACGTTCACGATTTCACAGGCGAAGCATTTTCTCGGCGATCGCGGTGTGCCGGTGCGTTTGTAGTTCAGCATGTAGCGGCGGGCCTCCGTGCCGGCCGTGCTTAGTGCACGAGATCAGCAGGCACGGAGGCCTGCGCTACATGGCACTCATTCGGGTTTTCCAAACAGCGCTGCGAGCACCGGTGTGCCACTTCCGTCCGGTGCCCGCACGGCGAATCCGCCTTTATAATCCCACACGGCCCAGCCCCAGCCGCGTTTTTCAGTTTCGCCGACGATGGTCGAAATCCACCGACGCAGCGAAACCGCATCAGCCGCGTGATAAACGCCGAACTCGCCCACGTAAACTTCCAGGCCCGGTCGATGCTTCGCCACCCAATCTGCCACCGCTTCGAATCTTTCCTGAACCTGGTGCACCGTTAGTTCATCGCCCGGATGTAATCCCAATTTGTAGTGCTCCAATGTGTGCCCCGTCACATCCGGCACCCGACCGGGAAACGTGACCGGAGGGAGCGTATCCTTAAAACCAACCCATGCGGCGCGCTGATGCGTAAACACCAGTGGCTCGTAATTGTGAATCGTGAGAGCGATGTTCCGATCGTCTGGCAGCTCGACATCCGGCACCGTTGAAAAACTACTCCATTTGTTGGAGGTCACGTAAACGAGGCGGGTGGGATTACTTTCCCGGATCGCCGCCAGCATGCGACGCATGAACGGGTTCAGCTGCTTGTTTTCGTCCGCGACCGGCTCGTTCAAAATCTCAAAGCGCAACCAGGGTCCTTCGCTCGCAAAATGTTTCGCGAGCTGTCGCCACACATCCGCTACTTTCAACTGAAGCGTGTCGTCCGTATAAACACGCCGGTCTCCCCCCACCGAATTAAAATCGGCTCCGGGTAAAAAATGCGCGTCGAGCACCACCGCAAGCCCGTGATGCCGCGACCACGCAACGGCATCTTCGATCGGCTTCAGCTTCAACGGATCGAGCCGGCCATTCGCATCGATACAAAGTCGCAGGTCCACCGGCAGCCGGATGTGGTCAAACCCCTGCTCGGCGATCCACGTAATATCCGATTCGCCAAACCAAGGCGCAGCATAGGTCCGTTTACCGTAATTCTGGGAAAGCCAGTGAGAGATATTCACGCCACGCCTGAATTTAAACTCTGCATCTGGCCGAACTCCGGCACTCGTCTCGGCGCCGAAGAATGGAGCCGTGAGTGCAAACGTGAAAACCGAAACGAGACAGTAAAGGGGCAACCTTGTTTTCATAGCCTGACAAAGTATTGCCTGACGTTTGCCTGTCCAACGCTACTTGCCGTCGCGTTCGCTCCGTTGACGGCAAGAGCTCTTGTGTAACATTCGGGTGACGACCGGAAATCCTCTGGTTTCGTCGCGATCACACCTTAGCATCCGCCCCCTTATTCCTCCATTCTCCTCTGTGAAACGAACTAAGAAACCTTCCAAGCTTTCCGCACTCGCCGGCAAATCCATCGCGCGATCACTGAATGCTGATGCCTCGCATCCGATTTATGGCAATCGCGAGAAGAGCTGGCTGGTTTTCAATCGCCGCGTCCTCGAACAAGCCCAGAGCCCGGCCAATCCGCTGCTCGAGCGCGTCAAATTTCTAGCGATTGTCAGTTCGAACCTCGACGAATTTTTTGAGATCCGTGTCGCCGGTTTGATGCAACAAGCGGACGCGGAGGCCGCCGAGCTCAGTCTCGATGGGCTCACTCCGCGCGAACAATTAAAAACAGTTCACAGCGACGCCAACGCTCTCGTCGATCTTCAGTATCATTGCTGGCACGACCAACTGGTCCCGCTCCTCGCGAAAGAAAATATTTTGTTTCGCACCGGCGCACAGCTCAGCGCGACCGAACTCGCGTGGGTGCAGAATCACTTTCAGACAAACGTCCTGCCGGTTCTTACGCCGCTCGCCATCGACCAGTCACATCCTTTTCCGCAGATCGGAAATAAAACGCTCAACGTTCTCGTCTCGCTCGATAATCCGGATACACCCGAATCCGAGAAGCTGATTGTCATCATCCCGGTGCCGAGAATTTTGCCGCGAATCGTACAAATCGAGCCGGCCGCTGCTGGTCCGCAGCGTTACATCTTCCTCAGCGAAATCATCAAATTATGCGCCGGAACGCTTTTTCCCGGTTATCGCATCAATGGCGCGCACGCATTTCGCGTCACCCGCAATAGCGATCTCTACATCGACGATGAAGAGGCAGAAAACCTCCTGAAGAAAATCGAAGAGGAGCTGCGGAATTTACGCCGTGGCGCCGCCGTCCGTCTCGAAATTGAGTCGGGTATCGATCGGGAGATCGTCGTGACGCTCTGCGGGCATCTTCAGCTTTCGCTGGATTACGCCTTTCAGCTCAAGGGCCCGCTCAATCTTCTTCGTCTAATGAGTTTGTATGAGCTCATCGACCGGCCTGATTTAAAATATCCGCTGTTCACGCCTGCCGACTTGGTGGCCTCGCGCACCACTCCTTCGATTTTTGAAGCGATCCGTCACGGCGAAATTCTGCTGCATCACCCGTACGATGCGTTCACGCCGGTCGTGGATTTTGTCGAGCAAGCCGCGCGCGATCCCGATGTCCTCGCGATCAAACAAACGCTCTACCGCACGAGCGGCGATTCACCGATTGTGCGAGCGTTGATGGACGCTTCGATCAACGGAAAACAAGTGACCGCGCTCGTCGAACTGCAGGCGCGTTTTGATGAAGCAAATAACATTCACTGGGCGCGTCAGCTCGAGGAAGCCGGCGTACATGTCGTCTACGGGCTCGTCGGCCACAAGACCCATTGCAAATGCAGCCTCGTGGTTCGCCGTGAAGGC
>CBRAFL010000230.1:0-9103 GCA_967755055.1 uncultured bacterium | reverse complement strand
GCCCGTGACGATAAACGCGGCGGGCCAGCCGTAGCGTACGGTTAACCACGGCACGAGCAGCGGCGTCACGAGTGCGCCGACATTCGTACCGGAGTTGAAAATACCAGTGGCAAGAGCGCGTTCTTTTTTCGGAAACCAATCAGTCACCGCTTTCACCGCAGCAGGAAAATTTCCGCCCTCGGTCAAGCCGAGCGCAAGTCGCGCGACACAGAAACCCGCGACGGAGCGCGCCCATGCGTGACCCATGGCGGCGAGACTCCAGAGTGCCACGGCCAGAGCGTAGCCGGCGCGCACGCCGAGAGCGTCCATCACGCGGCCGCCGAACAGATAGCCGGCCGCGTAGGCCAGTTGGAAAGCGAATACGATGTTGCTGTAGTCGATCTCGTTCCAACCGAAGACGCGCGTGAGCTCGGGCTTGAGGATACCGATTACCTGGCGGTCGATGTAGTTGATCGTGGTCGCGAAAAAAATCAGCGCGCAAATAACCCAGCGCACGCGACCGGGGCACGAGGAAGCGGCCGGCTCAGGGAGCGGGGGAGAGCGGAGCGGGGAAAGCATGGGGGCTGGCATGCGAAAGCGACCTGCGGACAACGACGTGGAATCTGGAGGCGCGCGACTTGACTGACCACGAAGCGCTCACGAACATCGTTTCGTGAAATCAACCGGACTTGTCACGATGCGCGTGGTCGCCAAAGCGGCGGGCGTGGCAACTTCGACCGTTTCGAAAGCGTTGCGCGGTGATCCGACGATTCCCGCCGACCGGCGCAAGGAGATTGCCAGGATCGCGGAGCGGTTGGGCTACCGACCGAATCCGATGGTTGCGGCGCTGATGGCTCAGTTGCACAGCCAGCGTCGTCGCAACGACCCGCACCACCTCGCGTGGATCGATCTTTGGACGAACGAGATTGAAGCGGCGCGCGGGCATGACGCCTCGCCCGCTCTGAGCGGCGCACGACGACGCGCGCAGGAGTTGGGTTACGGGATTGAAGTGCACTATGCTGCGCGGGACAAAATCAGTCCGGCTCGCCTTCGCCAGATTCTCATCACGCGTTGCCAATGGGGCGTGATTTTTCCGCCGGTGCCGGAGTCGGCCATGCGCTACGCGTTCGACATGGGAGGACTCACGGGTGTGGCGATCGGCACGAGCTTGCGCGAGCCGGTGATGCATCGGGTGGCGCACAACCATTATCAAGGCGGGCTGCTCGCCTGTCAGGAACTGCGCACCCGCGGTTTTCGGCGGGTGGGCTTTGTGCTCAGTACGTGGAACGATGAGCGCGTGGACGGACGATGGCGTGCAGCTTATCTCGTGCAGCAACAACTATGGCCGAAGAGCGAACGGCTGCCGGCCTTCGTCGCGGCCACGGATGACGACGAAGCCTTTCATCGTTGGTTTAAGCAGTATCGTCCCGATGCCATCGTGGCGGCTGAGCCTCATGTCGCGAGGTGGCTACGCGAGGCGAAGGCGGCTAAAGTTCGGGTGGCGTGGCTCGCGCTGGATACCGTCAAACGCGATACGTGGGGCGTTGATTATCGTTCGGAAATGCTCGGGGCGGCCGCGGTGGAACTCGTGATCGGCCAGATTCACCGGCATGAGCGGGGCAGTCCTCAGATCGCCCACGCGCTCTTAATTGACGGGGTGTGGGTCGGTGGGCGTTGAGGTGCGCGACCGTCGCCCCGCCCGATGATGCCGCATCGTGCCGGCGGAGGGACGACCTCCGTGTCGTCCGTTTCGAAGAAGCGCGTCAGCCGCGCTTATTGCCCCTGGCCGGGAACGGCGGGCTCTGTGCTCACGCGCGGGGCTACGAGGGCGAGATGGTTTGGGCGGGGGCAGGAGATCGAGGTGGTCGGGTAGAAGACCGGTCCTTCCGGAACGGACGACACGGAGGTCGTCCCTCCGCCCGGGCGCGGCGGGTCCCTGTGCTCACGCACGGGGCTACGAGGGGCGAGACGGTTTCGGCGGAGACAGAAGCTCGAGATAGTCCGGTTGCAGACCAGCGGCACGGCGGACGGTATCCGGAACAGTAGGACCGTTGCGCTCCCAGAGATTGCCTGGGCCGTTCGCGTTTTTAATAAATGTTTCCGTCGGACACCAGTTGTCGCGGACGATGGTGTGGGAGGAGCCTTCATCGAGGTAGATGTAGCCCCAATGCGGTTTCTCCGTGTACGCGCTCATCTCGATGGCATCGATGCTGTTCTCGCTGACAACGGTGCCGGGTTGCGCCGAGAGCAGATAAATACCGGCGGTATCGTAGAGCTGGCGTGCGATCGCGTGGATGCGGTTCGCGTGAATTCGATTATCGTGCAGGACCGTGGACTGGCGCGTCCAACCCCAGCCGATACTGATGCCGGTGTAGGGGAGGTCGCTCACGTCATTGTGCTCGATGGTGGTGTCGCGAACATAGCCGGCGGTGATGCCAACGCAGCCCCAGTCCTCGTTGGCGCAGTCGGAGACGAGATTATTGGCGATGCGGATTTCGGCGCAGACTTCGCGATCGTCGGAGGGGTTGTAGGGAACATGAGTCTCGATGCCGCCGTCCTGGAACTTGCCGATCTGCACGCCGTTGCCGCCGATGTCGCGGAAGACGCAGCCCTCGATTGTGACGTGACGAAGCCCGTGCTGGGCGTCGAGGCCGGCGGATGCGAGGTGTTCAAACTGACACCGTTCAAAGCGGACGTGCTGCGCGGCGAAAACCTCCACGCTCCCCGGTGGGCGGCCGATCCACGCTTGATTTTCCAAACTCTTTTTATCGGGCGTGCCGGGTGGGAGCATCTTGTAAGCCTCGGTCATGAACATGCCATCTTGATGCGGAACGTGGCCGAACTCGCTCGGGCGCATCCACGCGGTATGCGCGAAATGCAGGCCTTTCACCTGCACGTGCATCACGGGTCGATCGAGCGTGCCGGCGATGCGCAGGAGCGTTTCCTGCACGGGCACGATTACGCGAGCTCGGGCGAGATCCTCGCCCGGCCGGGGCCAATAATAAATTACGCGCTGACCGACATCGTGAAACCACTCGCCGGGTTGATCGAGGAGACAGAGTGCGTTCACCACGAAGAACGGTGCACGGTAGGTCGCCGTCATGATCGGGCCGGGCCAGGGATGTTCGAACTGTATCCGACTTTCGGGGTCGTGGAACCGGACGCGGGAGCGCTCGCCATCGCGATCCATCGATTTCACGCGCAGTTGGGCGATTTCCCATTGCTGATAGATCACCATTTCGAGCGCGGTGAGATCACCGTTGAGTTCGGGAAGCGTAGGTATCGAGACCTCGCGATTCGCCGGATCCCAAGCGAGTAAACGGCCCATGCGTCCGTCGTTCGGAGTGCGCGCGCGAACGGCTTTGTGATCATCGACCCAGAGTTGCCGAAACTCGCGAAGCCGCCCGCCGGTGAGTGGGGCCTTCGCGACCCAGACATGGCCGACCGCGGCGGCCGGCAGACCTGGCACGGGGGCGGCTGGTTTCTCCCAACCCGTCAGAGAAACTCCGCCGGTGAGCAAAGGAGTTTCACCCGGAGCGGCCTCGATAATGGTCGGACTGGCCGCCGTCCCGGAGTCCTCGGGGCGAATCGTCCATGCTGCATCGACGATGTAAGTACCGCCGCGCAAAATCATTCGCACCGGCTCTTCTAGAGGAGCGGGGGAGAGGCGGCGCAGTTCGCGCGCCCGACGTTGGGCGGCGACGAGCGTCAACGGCGCATCCGCTGAGCCGGCAGCCTTCTCCGCGCCATTGGGAGAGACCCATAGCTCCACAGCGGTGAGGCGTTCGACCGCGGTCAGCAAACAGAGAGAAAAGAGAAAGGAGCTACGAAAGAGGAGCGACATGGGGTGGGAGATGAGCATCGCAAACGCCGGTTGATCTGGAAAGATGCAGCGCAAAGGCCAATGCCAAAATCCACGCGGTTCGTTGCGATATTCGGAGGTACCAGTGAAATTACGAAACGATGTTCGTGAACGCGAGGTGGTCGAGCACCACCGAGAAAGACAACGTGAGCTCAGTTTTGATGGTGCGCTTCGGCCGCCATCCATTCCACCCCACTTGAGCTCAAACACCATCTGACAGCCGCACGGAGCCGTGCGTTGCAGACCTTGAACCTATGAACACCCCTACGTTAACTCTCGTTCTTCGCGGAGTTCTCCGCCCAGCCGCGGCCAATGGCCGTTTCATTTTTCGAAGCTGCGCTCTCGTCTTCGCCCTCCTTTTGCCAGCGATCGTCTCCGCGCAGTCCACCGGCTCGATCTCCGGTCGCATTCTCAACGAGGCCACCGGCCAGTATCTCCGCAATGCGACGGTGAGCATCAAAGGTACGAACATCTCCGCCGTCTCAGAAAGCGGCGGCGCCTATGTGCTGACCGGCGTGCCGGCGGGACCCGTGGAACTCCAGGTCAGTTATCTCGGCCTGGATACGCAGACCGTTTCGGTGAATGTGCCGGCGGGGCAATCGGTTCAGCACGACGTGAACCTGACGAGTGGCGCTTACGATAAGGATTTGGTCAAACTCGGCGCATTCGTCGTCACGTCGGCGCGAGAAGGAAACGCGAAGGCAATCATGGACCAGCGCAATGCCGAGAACATGGTCAAGGTCATCGCTTCCGACACGTTCGGCAAAGTACCCGAGAATAACGTTGGCGAATTTTTGAAACTCATGCCGGGCGTGACACCGGATTACGTCGAGGCCGATGTGCGCGCGATCCGTATCCGCGGTTACAATCCAAAATACACCTCCGTGATGATCGATGGCGCGCGCGTCGCGATGGCTGGTTCGTCCACGATCGGAACGGGTCGTACTTTCGAGTTTGAGCAGCTTTCCATTTCTTCGATTGAGACGGTTGAGTTGTCGAAAACCCCGACGCCTGATCAGCCTTCCACCGCCGCCGGTACGGTGAACCTGCGGAGCAAAAGTGCTTTCGATAGCAAGGGGCGGCGTATCAATTATTCGCTCAGCCTCACAGCGAATTCCAATGCACTCGAATTCGACAAGACTTATGGTTGGGACGATTCCGATCACTACAAGGTGCGGCCCAACTATGCGTTCGAGTATTCCGATGTGCTGCTCGACGGGAGGCTCGGCGTGATCACGGGCATCAGCCTCTCTGATGTGTACAGCACGCAGCGCCATGTGTGGGTGGGCGGCGGTGGCACGGCTTACAATGTGGACAACGATCTGACGAACAACGCGACCGAAGTTCCGCGCGCCAACAGCATTCAGTTTCAAGACGGACGGCGGCCGACGCAGCGGACGAATCAGAACATCCGCTTCGATTATAAGTTTACGCCGGAGCTTTCGGGGTGGTTCAAAATCGACTACAACACCTTCTACAATAAATCGCTGAACCGGAATTTTCAGATGAACGTTCCGACCAACTCCGCGACAGCGGGCGTGGTGAATTCACCGGGCGGTCCAGTGGTGCCCGGTGTGGAATATTCGCTCGGCAGCCAGACTATCTATGGCGGCACGTGGCAGATGACCAACGCGGGCACGGCCCGCCAAAAGTGGGGCGACACGATGATCTTGAACGGCAATCTGGAGTTTAAACGGAATGATCTGCTGATCACCGGCCAAGCGCAGTTTTCCCGCGCCGACAACTGGTATGGCTCACTCGACAAGGGCTGGTTCGACAACACCGTGGCGACGAGCCCGACCCTCAACTGGTCGTGGAAACGTCAGTCGCCGGAGAGTCCCGATAGCATCAGCTACACGCAATTGAGCGGAGTGGATGCAAGAGATCCCGCAAACTACACGTTCAACAATAACAGCCTGACCGCGGTCAAACGCCGCAGCAAAGATCAGATCTGGAGCGGACGCGCGGACTTGCGCTACAAATTCGATATCGGTGACGTTCGCGGCACGTTCAAAACGGGCGTCACGTCCACGCTCAACGTTCGCGACGTGGAGCGTCAGGAAGGCATGCAGTATATGATCGTCGGCGCGGACGGCATCGCGAACACCGGCGACAACGACCGGCCAATCAACTGGGTCGAGACGAAGTTCAACTCCGACTGGGGATTTGGCGGCAACGCGAATGGCCTGCCGGTGTTCAACCGCTTTGCGCTCGCGCGCTACTACTTCGCCAATCCTGCTTATTTCACGGCCAACACCGTGCAGCATCTTCAGACCCGGCTGCAGAATTCGTGGGACTTCAAGGAGCGGATCGATGGCGCCTACATCCAGACGGTTTTCAATCTCGGCAAGCTGGAGCTGTCGCCAGGCGTGCGTTACGAACACACTGATTCGTGGGGCAAGGGCCTGAATGACATTGGCGACGCGGCGGCCAAACGGGCGGTCAATCCGTCGAACCCGTCGTCCGTGGCCACGAATACCGAGGCGTACGTCTATGCTCGATACGCCAACCGTCTCACCAGCGATTCCGCCTACGACACCACGCTCGCTTACTTGCACGGCACCTATCGCATTCACGAAAATCTGCTGCTCCGCGCCTCCTACCATGACGCCATCACGCGCGCCGACATCGCGAACTTGATTCCCGGCATCAGTGGAGTGAACGAAGATGCTCACACGCTCACGACGACGAACCCGGCGCTGAAGCCGGAGAAATCGAAGAACGTCAACGTCAGCCTCGAGTATTATTTCGAGCCGGTCGGCCAGTTCACCGTCGGGTGGTTTCAGTCGAGGATCAAAGATCTCCAGCGCACCCAGACTGGTATTCCGGTGACGGACACTTATTTGGCTGAAACCTATCCGGGCTACACGCTTTCGATCACAGATAACGTGGCGAATTCGGAATCGAGCGGCTTTGAACTCGATTACGCGCAGCAGCTGTCCTTCCTGCCCGGCCGCCTGAAAGGGCTCGGCGTATTCGGAAATTACACACGCTTGCATTTTGATAGCTGGGACAATTATCTCAACTCGGCGAAGGATCAGTGGAACGCGGGTGTCAGCTACACGCAGGGACCGTTTTACGCGCAGTTCCGCGCGAACTTCACCGGCAAACGCCAGACCAGCACCTCGACGACGGGTTGGAGCAACTTCGATGGCGAGCGGCTTATGTGCGACGTGACGGTGAACTACAGCCTGAACCGGCATCTCACGCTCTTCGTCAACGGGAAGAATATCTTTGATGAGCCGATCTGGGGTTACATGGGCAAAGAAGCCGCCTGGGCGCGCTATGCTCGCTTCGGCGGATTCTGGGAGCTGGGGGTCAAGGGTTCGTTCTGAGGGGAGCGATCCAGTTGAGAGCTGAGTGCTGAGAGCTGAGAGCAAAACCAGAAAAATAGATCCATCGACGCTCTCTCAGAAAGCGTCCGCGTAGGCAGTCCGCTTGCGGACGCTCCGGTGCTCGCCCACGCCACGGTAGAACTGCGGCCCTGAACATCTCGAACGGGTGAGCAAATTACCCGTTAAAATTACCACTGCATGTCATTGAAATTATCTCCTGCTGGCGTACGACGCGGCTCGATTCTCCCGCTGGTGCTGAACCTCTGCGTTGGTTTTGCCCAGGTGGCTGATCTGAGCAAGGGTCGCGTATTCAAGGGCGCGTTTGAATTCACTCCGCCGGTGAGTCTGGTGGCCGTTCCATGAGACGGCGGATCTTTCCCATGATCGCCATCATGTGCGGCGCCTTCACGTTGCCCGCGGTCCGCGCGGCGAACCCAACGAGTTCACTCACGCTCGACTATGTTGATACCTTACTGCGCAACGCCGACGGCGCGGCGGTGGATTATCGCATCGAACCCGCGCTGGGACATCCGGAGGCATTTCAGTTGGAACGAGCAGAAGGTCGCGTGCATGTCGTGGCTGGCGGACCGGGCGGTGCACTTTACGGCGTGCGGGAGGCGACCACGACGCACTCGGTGGTGGGCGCCGAAGGCCGGCCGGATTTCGATCTGCGTGGCGCGGTGCTGATGATGCTCAGCGCGAGTTGGGCGTACCAATCCGATCTCAGTCCCGAAGTGTATCCGTGGTTTTTCGACCGCGCGTTCATGACGCGCTATCTCGATTACCTGCTCTCTGCGCGCATCAACACGCTCGTGCTCTGGTCCGGGCATCTCTTCCCGCACATTCTCGATCTGCCGGAATATCCCGACGCGTCTCAGTTTTCTCGTAACGAGATTCATCGCAATCAGGAGCAATTTCGCTGGCTCACGACGGAGGCGGCGCGACGCAACATCACTGTCCTGACTCATTTCTATAATATCCATATCAGCGAACACATGGCGAAGGCGCTCGGGCGCAAAGGCACCAAGGACTCCGACGCCACGCGTTACATCGTGCCGGACGACTTTGTTCGAAAGTACTACGCCACGATTCTCTCCCGGTATTTTGCGGAGTTTCCCAACGTCGGTCTCTACATTTGCCCGGGCGAATCGCTCGCGCTCGATCAGCAGCAGGCGTGGTTCCGCGATGTCGTTTTCAAAGCGGCCGCCGACAGTGGGAAAAATCCGAAGCTCATCATCCGCGACTGGACGCTTGACCCGGAGTTCAAACGCGAGCTTCCGGGACTGTATCCGAATCTTTACTCCGAGTTGAAACACAACGATGAGACGATCACGAGTCCGTGGCCTGATCTGCGTCACCGCGATTGGAAAGGAGTTCTCTCCGGCCATATCGTGAATCTTCACGACCCCGCCGACGCCACGCCTTACCGCGTCGGCAGTCCGCGGCTCATCGGCGAAATGATCCGGCGTTGGAAAGAGGCGGACCTGTTCAAAGGCGCGTGGTTTTATCCGCCCCAATGTTGGGTCTGGCCCAACACGCTCGATATTACAGGATCGGCGGGTCAGGCGAAGCCGCTGGTGAATTTCGAGCGCGACGAACTCTGGCACTTGCTTGAAGGCCGCTATCTTTGGCGCGCCGAACGAGACCTCGCGACGGAACAGGCGTGGAGCGCAGGCTGGCTCGGTCGCAAATTCGGCGACGAGGAAATCGGCCGGCTGCTCACGGAATGGTACGATCTCACCGGCCCGATTTTACCTGGGCTGCAAAATCTCACCGCGATCCGTTTCGGGAATTTTTTCCCGACTTCGGTCGCGACGGTGCAAGCCACGGTGGACGACATTTTGACGTTCCGCACGCGACTCGACGACCCGCGGCCCGAAGGTCCGGCTGGATTGACCAACCAGCGTTATTACAGCCAGCCGATCGA
>CBRAFL010000229.1:0-9110 GCA_967755055.1 uncultured bacterium | reverse complement strand
CCGCCCGCTTTGCGCAACGTGACGACACGTGAAATCACGTCGGCGAGATTCACGCGCATTTTGATGTCGCGGACGCAGGAGGGTTTGATGACGGGCATGAACGGGCGGTGCACGCCGGGAGAGCGGCTGGCGAAGAATGCACTTTCAACCGGCAGAGGGGGCTGTCAAGTTTCGCTCCTTTCGAAGGAAACTTTCCTGCTCGTTCAGTACTCACATCATCATGCGCCTGTCTCTCATCCAGCTATTTGTCGCAGTTTCGCTCGCGTCCGCGGTCTCGGTCTCTCGCGGTCAAACCGCGGCGGCCCCCGCGGCGAAGGCGCCTCAAGCTCCAGTCTGGCAGGCGCATTTGCCCGGCTTTGACGAGGCGAGCTATGCGAAGGAAGTCGAAGCGCTGATCGAGAAGTTTGAGGCGACGACGGGCAAAAAATTGGTGCCTGGCGAAAAAAAGCGTGTCGGCCTTAAGATCTACACCGACTCCGGCCCAGGCATGGCGACGCCGATCCCGCTGGTAAAAGCCGTGATCGCCTCGTTGGAACGTCGTGGATTCGAGAAGAAGAACATTTTCCTCGTGGGGCTAAATCAATTGCGACTTCGGATGACCGGATATCTGCCGTCATTGGTCACGGGCAAGTCGCCGTTTAACGAGCACCAAATCTACGTGCTGGAGTCGGGGCGCTACTACGATCCGGTCTGGTTCTACGATTCTCCGCTCCCGCAGCGATTCGACCCAGTGTTCGCGGAGCAGCAGACAAAAGATTTTAATAACACGTCCACGAAAGACGAAGACCGTAAGAGCTTTTTGGCGACGCCGCTGTTTCTCGATGCCGATTTCTGGATCAATCTGCCGGTCTACACCGATCACTCGATGCTCGGAATCAACGGCGCGTTGGTGAACGCAACGCTGTGGAACGCCTCGAACACCGCGCGGTTTTTCCGCTCGCCCGCGAACGCGCCGGCGGCAGTGGCGGAGATGAGTGCGATTCCCGAGTTGCGCCAGACGTGGATGTTCACGCTCACGAGTCTCGAGCGGTTTCAATACATCGGCGGACCTTATTTCAACTCGCTCTACTCGTCATCCGAGCCGCTGTTGTGGCTGAGCACCGATCCGGTTTTGTTGGATTCGTTGATGCGGGCTCGCATCGACGATCTTCGCAAGCGCAATGGCTTTGAGCCGATCTCGGAAGAAATCAGGACGTTGGAATTCGCCGAAACGTTGGGCGTTGGATCCACAAAAATCAAAGCCGCACAGATCATCGACGCCGGAGTGCGGTGAAGATCGGCCGCACAATTTCGCGCAGGCAGACCAGACATTAAACTTCCCTCTTGTCACGCTGGCTCTGCTCGGCCCAATTCTTCTGCACCATGGGTTCAGCTGCATATTTGCCGTTTTTGATTCAAGCGCTGCTAGCGGCGGCCATCACGGGATTTGTCGTTGGCGCGAGCCACTTGATGGGGCAACGCGCGAAGCACACGAAGATCAAGGACTCGGCCTATGAGTGCGGCGTGCCCTCGGTAGGTGTGATTCATACACGATTTTCGGTGAAATTTTATCTCACCGCGCTGCTCTTCATGCTCTTCGATCTGGAGATCGTGATTCTCGTGCCGTGGACGTTCATCTATCGCGAATTTCTGGCCAGCCACATCTCCATTTTGGGACCGATTTTGTTTTTCATCGGCGTGCTGGTGTTGGGACTCTTCTACGAAATTAAGAAGGGTGCGCTCGACTGGGAGAAGTGACGCGAAGCAAACCATGTTCTTCTTCGCCTGTCATCCTGAGCGTCGCGAAGAATCCCCGCATTTGAGTTCATCTGGCGGTCGGGCGTTTTGGTTTAATGGCGAACAAGTCGTCGCCTCGGCGTTTGTTTCGACGTCTCTTTAATCATGCGGCTCGAAAAGATCATCGCGCGAAGTCGGATCATTGACTTGCACAGTCTTGATCTGGAGGGCGCGTTGCAGGAGCTGCTCGCGGTCTGCGTTAAACAGTTTCCCGATCTCAAGCCTGAGGCTTTGCTTAAGGGCCTGCTGGCGCGCGAGAGCACGATGACGACGTACCTCGGGCTCGGCGTCGCGTTGCCGCACGTGCGAGTAAAGATGCACCGTCGCTACGTGCTCGCGATCGGACGCAGTCGACCGGGAATCAAACACGACGGTGCTCTCGCGGACGAACGCGTGCGGCTCATCGTGATGCTGATCGCGGGCGATAAAGCGCGCGATTACCTGCAAGTGCTCGCGTCAATCGCACGGCAGGTGAAAGAAGCGCCGTTGGTGGAGAGCTTGATCAGCGCGCCGGATCTCGATGCGCTTCACGAACAACTCGTCGGTGGGTTTGGCGGCATTCGCCCGGTGCAGGCACAGCAGAATCGGATCAACCGACTAATGATGCGCGAGGCCGAACGCGTCGCGAAGGGCGCCGGATGCAGTGCGCTGATGGTTTTCGGCGACACGTTTATTGGCGGTATCGAAGCCGGCGCGCCCGTAACCAAGCTCAAAACCATTCTGGTCACTCGCAATCCGGTCGAGTCGAGCGATGACGAGCGGGAGTTCACCGAGATGATCCAGGTGCGATCGTTTTCGAACCAGCGCATGGCGCAGTTGCGCAGTGCGATTCTCGTCGCGCTTACGCGTGGCGTGATCGTGTTCACTGACCGGGTGTGCTGCATCGGCGGAATGACCGGTAGCAACCAATTCGATACGCTCATCGTCGTGGACATCGAGCGGGAGTTTCAAACGCTGCTGACGGGCCAGAACGATCTTTTGCCGGAGGACGTGAAGCCGGAGGTGCTCGAGCGGGTGATTGCTGTCGCGACTGAGCTTGCCGTCGAAGGTCGCGAAGGCCGGCCAGTCGGCTGTTTGTTTGTCGTGGGCGACAATGATCGCGTCGCGACGCTGACCAAGCCGCTCGTGCTCAATCCATTTTTTGGGTACAAGGAGGAGGACCGCAACATCCTGAATCCATTCATGGATGAAACCGTGAAGGAGTTTTCCTCGATCGATGGCGCGTTCGTGATTCGAGGCGATGGAGTCGTGGAGTCGGCGGGCAGTCTCATCCAGGCGACGGATAGCGATCATTCGCTGCCCAGTGGATTGGGGAGCCGTCACGCGGCAGCGGCTGCGATCAGTGTCGCGGCGCATTGTATTTCGATCGTGGTTTCATCGAGCACGGGCCAGGTGACTCTGTTTCGTCGCGGCGTGATGCTGCCGTTGACGGAAAAGCGGCGCTGAGTTTGTGTAGCGCAGCCATCCTGGCTGCTCAGAGGCAGGCTGGAAGCCCGCGCTACCTCGTAGCGGCTGCTTTTTCAAAACCTGATCTGCGGGCAACGAACCGAGTGGCGGGGTGGAAGTTTGAGGTTGCGCCGGGCGAGGGGCGGCTTTTGCTCTGACCCTCAATCCATTTAACACCATGCAAGAACTCGTCACCCTGGAATGCACTGAAGCCAAGAAAGAGGGCAAACCCGTCTCCCGTTACCTCACGTTCCGGAACAAGAAAACCGTCACGGAGCGCATCGAGAAGAAGAAGTACAATCCTCATTTGAAGCGCCACACGCTTCACAAGGAAATTAAGTAACCTGCGGCAAACGTCGCTCTTACAAAAACCAAAGCCGGGCTGAATGCCCGGCTTTTTTGTTGGGTATCGGTGCGACTCAGTGAGCGCCGACCGAACGAATCAGGCCCTCTTTTCCGGAGGATGGAATGGAAGACTGGTGCCAACCGGGGCGCCAGGTGCAGGCAGTTGATGGCGCCGCGCCGCCCGCCAGCCTTCACGATGTTTGCGAATCCAATCCAGCAGTGCGCGCTCGAAACCGATGTCGTAGCCCAAGCGTTCAGATTCCAGCCATTTGTGTTTTAGAATCTCCTCCCGCTCGGCCAGGAACTCTTGGTAGAGGCTGGATTGCTTTACAAAATCCCGACTGGTCGCGGGCTCTGGTGCGGAGGAAGTCATTCGGCAAATCTGCGCGGACGGAAATGAGAGGGACGTGACCACAGCTGTCAATGCCCGCAATTTTCCTAATTGTTACACCGGAGCCAAGGCAGATCTGTTTAGACGACTCAATAGGGCGTCTGCGACCTCGCGAAACGTCCGTCCAGCCGCACTATCGGGAGCTTTGACAACGATTGGCATTCCCGTGTCGCCGCCTTCGCGAATTTCTGAAATTAGCGGCACTTGTCCAAGTAGCGTCGTCCCTAGTTTTTCCGCCGTGAGAATGCCGCCGCCGCTGCCGAAGAGCGTATGTTTCGTCCCCGACGGATCAACGAAGAAGCTCATGTTTTCCACGACGCCAATTAAGGGGACATTCACTTTCTGGAACATGAGACCACCTTTGCGAGCAACGTTGGTCGCAGCCGGCTGCGGTGTCGTCACGATGATCGCGCCGTCCAGCGGTAGCGTTTGCACCAGTGAGAGCTGAGCGTCACCGGTGCCCGGTGGCAGATCGACGAGCAGCACGTCGAGTTCGCCCCATTTCACGTTTTGGACGAACTGTTGAATTGTTTTCATGATCATCGGTCCGCGCCACACCACCGGCGTGTTGTCGTCGACCAGAAAGCCCATGCTCATCACCTTCACGCCGTAGCGCTCCATCGGGATCAATAGCGCCTGAGCGCCGTCGCCTTCGACTTCCGGCCGGCCATCAAGGCCCATCATCAGCGGCACGCTGGGCCCGTAAATATCGCAATCCATCAGGCCAACCCGTCCGAGACGACCGGCCGCAGTGAGCGTTTGTGCGAGTGCGCACGCCAGGTTGACGGCGAATGTGCTTTTACCGACGCCGCCTTTACCTGAAGCGATCGCGACCGCGTGGCGGATTTTTTTTGCCGCACCGGTATCACCGCCAATTTTTCCGCCCGCTCCACCGGTTGGCGCGGCTTTTGGCGGGGTGACCGCGATATCAATAATCGTTTCCGTCACTCCGGGTAGAGCGCGCAGACACAAGTCTACTTCGCGCTTCAAATGCAGCGGGATTTTCGGATCGCTGGTGGTGAGTCCGAGAGAAACTTTGGCGGTACCATCCACCAACGCTGCTGAGCGAACCAGGCCAAATGAAACGATGTCACGACTGAAGCCGGGATATTTTACCTGCTTCAGGTGTTCTTTGATTTCGTCGGAAGTCACGGAGAAAAAAGGAACATGAAGGAATTAGAGTTGTTATGCGCGTAGGGGCTGTAAATAGAAATGCCAGAACCTTTCCCAACGCTAAGCCCCACTTTCCTGTCATGCAAAAAATTCTCCGACTGATTCTTCTCTTTTCCTCCCTCGCACTCTCTGGATTCGCGCAGCGCGATATCGGCTACGTCGATGTCGTGGCGGAAAAAAATACCGTGCCGGTACGAGTATCCGCCAATTCGCCCGAGCTCAATCAGCTCGCGTTGCAAGCCTTCGGTTCTCACGGCCGCTATCGCGTGACGAGCAGCGGTTACGCGTACGACATCAAGTTCTCGCAGATGACGCCCACTCAAGTGCGCGTTGACATCACGAAGGGTGTCGCGGGCACTCCGTTTAGTTCGGAAGTTGCGACGGGTTCTAATGCGCGCCAGGCCTTGCTCCGCGCTGCCGATGCGGCCGTGGTGAAAACCAACGGTCTCGGTTTGAAAGGCTTTTTCACGGCGCAGCTTGCTTTCATCGGTGAACGCACGGGCAAAAAAGAAGTTTACACCGCTGATTTATTTTTCGGAGGCGCGAAGCAGATCACACGCGACAACGCTCTGGCGCTGATGCCGCGCTGGTCGCCGGACGGCTCGCGGCTGGTTTACACGAGCTTTTATAAATCCGGCTTTCCGGATATTTTTCAGATCGATCTCAGTACGTATCAGCGCAACACTTTCGTCAGTTTCAAAGGCACCAACAGCGGAGCGCGTTACAGTCCCAACGGTCAGCAAATCGCGATGGTGTTGAGCGGCGAAGGCACGCCCGAGATTTATGTGAGTGATGCGCAGGGCCGCCATGTGTCGCGGAAGACTCGGTCGGACGCCGTCAAAGCGTCGCCTTGTTTCTCGCCGGATGGCTCGCGGATTGTCTTCGCGATGGATCCCGGTCCCCAGCTCTATGTCATGTCTGCCGCGGGCGGCTCGCCGTCGCGCATCACCTCAGGCATCAGTGGTTTTTGTGCTGAGCCGGACTGGAGCCGGACGGATCCGAACAAGATCGCGTTCACGATGAAGATCAACGGTGGCTACCAGATCGGCGTGCTCGACCTCGCGAAGCGGACGGGCGAATCGGTTTCGAAAGCAGCCTTTGACGGCATCGAGCCCTGCTGGCTCGGTGACGGCCGGCACCTAGTTTACACCGCGCGCGATCGTTCGACGAGCGTGATTTGTATTTTGGATACAGTCACCGGTCGCAGTGTCCGGGTGAGCCCTCTGTCGTTTGGCTCCGTCAAACAGGCGAACGTTCTGCTGCAGTGAACGCGGAGCTCAGTTATCCGCCGTTTGGATCCGAATGGAGGGACCACCTCCGTGTGGTCCGGTCGGTGGTTTCGGACGACACGGAGGTCGTTCCTCCGCCGGTCAGACGGACGGTCTTTCGTCGCGCCAGAATTTAAATAATAAAAAAAGCCGCACGAATCGTGCGGCTTTTTTGTGAGCGGCGGCTGCGCAGTACAGCCGTTGCGAAAATCCAGTTACTTCGCCGCGGCGTAATTCGCCTCGGCGGCGTCCCAATCAACGACGTTCCAAAACGCCGCGATGTAATCAGGACGGCGATTTTGATAATTCAGGTAGTAGGCGTGTTCCCACACATCGAGGCCGATGACGGGTTTGCCTTCAAAACCGGCGACCGCTTTGCCCATCAATGGGCTGTCTTGATTCGCGGTCGAGCCCACGGCGAGTTTGCCATCCGCACCGACGACCAGCCAGGCCCAACCGGAGCCGAAGCGGGTGGTCGCAGCCTTGCCGAAATCTTCTTTGAATTTAGCCAAACCGCCGAGCTGTGATTCAATGGCGGCCGCGAGGGCTCCTTTTGGAGCACCACCTTTGCCCGGGCCGAGAATTTTCCAGAAGAACGAGTGATTCGAATGGCCACCAGCATTGTTGCGAACGCCACCACGAATGGCGTCGGGAACTTTCGAGAGATCGGCGATGAGTGCATTCACCTCGAGTGCGGCGAGTGCGGCGTGATCCTTCAGCAGATTGTTCGCGTTGGTGATGTAGGCCTGGTGATGCTTCGTGTGATGGATTTCCATCGTTTTCGCATCGATGTGCGGCACGAGTGCGTCGTAGGCGTAGGGAAGTTTCGGAAGTTCGTAGGCCATGGGTAGGATTTGATTACTGGTTGATGGGAAAGGTGGAAAGGTGCGTGGGGTGTTCGGTCGCGTCAACTGCTGGAAGGGGTTTATGCCGCGTTGTCAGCAAACGGAGGTGAATCGGAATGTAGCGGCGGGCCTCCGCGCCGGCCGAGATCGAAGATCGAATTTGGGGATGGAAGTTCGGACTCGAAGCTCGGGCTGGCAGGCACGGAGGCCTGCCGCTACTCGGATTCCGGATTTTTTCGTTTTGCTTTGAAGAACGCCTGGAGCAATTCACGGCATTCCGCTTCCAGCACGCCGCCAGCGGTGAGCTCGAGATGGTGATTTACCCGAGGAAGATCATTCAAGTTCGTCGCACCTCCGAGGCAGCCCATCTTCGGATCTGGCACCGCGTAGCAGACGCGTTTCACGCGCGACATCAACATGGCGCCAGAGCACATCGGGCACGGCTCCTTAGTCACATACACGGTCGCGCCTTCGATGCGCCAGTCGCCCAATTTCGCTGCCGCCTGCGTCAGCGCCAACATTTCAGCATGCGCGGTGGGATCGTGCGCGCCTTCGACCGTGTTGTGCGCCGATCCGATGATTTCGCCGCCGAGCTCGATCACGGCGCCAATCGGTACTTCATCCTGTCGCCAGGCATCGATCGCCTGGTTGTAGGCCAGACTCATGAAGAACGTGTCGTCTCGCACGAGCTGGGAAGGGAAACGCTTATCAAACGGGCAGGGAAGGGGAATGGTGTTTTCCGGCATGTGCAGATCGACGAAGATGGACGCATCGCAGAATTCGCCGAGGGAAATCCTTGCCTACGCGCGGTGTTTCCGCCTTACAAGGGACTTTTATTTGCGTTCGCACGACTCTATGACCCAGCCCACACACAGCATCATTTTTGCCCCTATTCATCATGGCCGACGGTAACTCGATTGAAGTAGAAGGTCGCGTCGTGGCGGTGTTGCCGGGCACGATGTTCAAGGTGCAGCTGTCCAACGGGCACGTCGTACTCGCACATATCTCGGGCAAATTGCGGAAGAACTTCATCAAGATCGCCGCGGGCGACATGGTGAAAATGGAGATGAGTCCGTACGATTTGGAAAAGGCCCGAATCACGTTCCGGATGAAGGAAACGAATTCGAATTACGTGCCACCGCCCCGGCGCCGGCAGTATTGACCAGTGGGAGGGGCTTTACGCCCCGGTGGGCAGCGGACACATCCAGTCGGGGCATCGGCTCCTCTCGCGCGCACCTCGGCCGATTCTTCGCTTCGCGTCGCGTGGCAATCTGCTACCTTGTCCACGATGAAACGAACGCGCGCGTTAGCTGAGGACCACAGTCGGGCTCCGGCGGCGTTCGTCGACGACATCGAGGCGTATCTTGGTTTCATCAGCCTGGAACGCGGGCTTTCGAAGAACACGCTGCTTGGCTATCGCCGCGATCTCGACCAAGCCGCCATCTTTCTGGAGAAACACGGCGCGGCGGACTGGCGTTCCGTGAGCGGCGCACAGGTGACAGAGTGGATTCATTCGCTCAACTCCGCCTACTCGGTCGCCAGCCTCGCTCGAAAAATTTCCGCGCTGCGCAATCTCGCGCGGTTTCTCGTGCGAGAACGATTGCGCGAAGATGATTTCACCGCGCTTCTGACCGCGCCGAAAATGACGCGCCGCATTCCGGGCACATTGACCGCCGACGAAGTGAACCGACTCCTCGCCGCCGCTGGGGGAGGAGATGCGCGTGCGCTGCGCGATCGCGCGCTGCTCGAGCTTTTTTATTCCAGCGGACTGCGTGTATCCGAACTGGCTGGACTGATGTCGCAGCAGGTGGATCTGGAACATGGATTTCTCCGCGTGTTCGGCAAAGGTTCGAAGGAACGCGTCGT
>CBRAFL010000228.1:0-9195 GCA_967755055.1 uncultured bacterium | reverse complement strand
TGCCCACCTCCGCCACGACGCCCGCCAGATCGCTGCCCAACGTGGCCGGCAGCTGAAACCGGAGGACGGATTTGTAGCTGCCTTTCGGAATCATGGTGTCGATCGGATTTAAACCGACGGCGTGGACCCGCACGCGAATCTCGTCCGGCTTGAGCGCGGACTCAGGAATGTCGGCGAAGACCATCTGATCCGGATCGCCGTATTTTTTCAGGATAAGTGCTTTCATGTTTTTCTGTCTGAGGTTTTCGGGGGCTGATGCGCTTTGTTCGTGGAGGGTTGTTGGCCGGGGAGTTCACAAACGCAGTCCGAGGGTGACTTGGTTTGCGATGGGAGAGTTCATATAATTTTTAGCTGAATTGCCGGCTTGTGTGCATATTCACAGGTTGCCTACGCGACGGCCTGATACCGCTCGGCCGCACGCTCTTGCTTGATGTCCGAAAGCAGGGCCTGCCGCGCGGCATCGAGAGCTTCCCAGCGCGCGGCATTGTGCAGTGGCGGGATCGTCACGAGTTCGCGGCGGTCAAAGCCGGTCAGCGCCGCATCAACCAGCTCGCCCACTTCCATCATTTTGGGGAACGCACTGATGTCGATGTCCGCACGCTTCCAGATCTCCGTGTAGGTGCCAGCAGGGAGGACGGCCTGGACGTAGACGCCCTTGGGCGATAGCTCGAGACTCATCCCTTGGGACAAGAATAGCACGAAGGCCTTGGTCGCCCCATAAACTGACATTTGGAATTCCGGCGCCAGGCCAACGACCGAGCTGATGTTGACGATCGCGCCTTCGCCGGCCTGCACGAACCGCGGGGCAACCGCGCTGGCGAGTCGCGCGAGGGCGGTCGTGTTGAGTGCGATGAGCTGCTCGATAGCGTCTGGCGTTTGCTCGATGAAGCTGCCGGACTGCGCGACCCCGGCATTGTTGATCAGGGTTCCGATCCGGGTGTCATCGCGGAGGCGCGCTTCGACCGCGATCAGGTCACTGGATTTGGTAAGATCGGCCTGGAGGATATCGACGGCTACGCCGTTTTCCTGGCGCAGGCGGGCGGCGAGCGTATCCAGTCGGGCCTTATCGCGCGCGACCAGCACGAGGTCATGGCCGCGGCGCGCGAAGCGCTCGGCGTATGTGGCACCGATGCCGCTGGAGGCGCCAGTGATGAGGACGGAAGACAGTGGATTCATGTTTTTGGTCATTAAGTTTTTTCTTTTCCACCGGGTTGGTGGGTGACGCCGCCCATTGATGATGACCATAATCTAAACGTCAAGTACTTTTGATGACGATTGACATCAATACTGACTGAAGCATTGGTTTCAGGAGGAGACTCTAAAAAATGAAGGTAACCAAAACACAGGCCCGGGAGAACCGGGCGCGCATCGTTGAGACAGCCTCTACCCTGTTCCGTGAACGCGGCTACGACGGCGTAAGCGTCGCGGACTTAATGGCGGCTGCCGGGTTTACCCACGGCGGGTTCTACAAGCACTTTGGGTCCAAGGCCGACCTGATGGCAGAAGCGGCGGCGATCGGCTTTGCGCAGTCGGCAGCAAATCTCGCGGGCGCTGATGGAGCCGCGTTTGTGAACGAATACCTGTCTCGGAAGCACCGGGATGCGCTCGGCAACGGCTGCACGCTGGCCGCGCTTTCCGGAGACGCCGCACGTCAGCCAGAAGCGATCAAGCAGGCCTTTGCCGCCGGAATTGAAAGTGAGCTAGCCACCCTGGCACGCGAAGACAGTGCCCTGGGAGAAAGCGAGAAGCGCGAAGCGCGAGCCCAGAGGATCGACACACTTGCGCATGTCCTGGGTGCGCTCGTGTTGTCGCGGGCTTGTCCGGACGACTCCCCGCTGGCGGATGAGATTCTGGAGGTCTGCCGCGCTAAGATTCTCGGTCACGATGACCGAAATGGTAAAGGGCCGGACCGAGTCAGCCTGCCGGAATAGAGGCCGACCAAGCCCACACGTTCATCTTCGAACGGCTCGCGAAACTGAAGTCCGAGCAGAGCGAATAAATCCTCGCGCCAACCGGCGACCGGAACTCTCCGGCCGCCTTTTTTGTGTCCTCTGCCGACAGCCTGTGGATGTTCCTGTGATGTGATCCGTCGGGAAAGACGAGGAAAGCGGGCGATGTTTTGTGGCGCCACCCAGCCGCATCGCCCTTTGTGACTCACAGGTTCCAAGTGACTGCTCGGCGCTTCATCATTCTGGAAGCGCAATACGAATTTCCCGAGTGCCAATCGGTGCGCCAGTTACCGCATCGATGGCGATGGGCTTAAGATCGGTCCCTTTCTCAGCGTCCAAGAATCGCGTCAGCTTGCAATCCCGCACCGGCTCAGTCTTCGAAACAAGTTCGCAGGCGTCGCAGGCCTTCTCTGATTCGTGGCGTGGGAATCGCTCCGTAGCCGAGCAGGATCCCCGCGCGTTTGTGCCTCTCTGCGACCCCAAAATTCGCCAACAACTGGACTGCCACGCCGCGGTCGGCCGCACGGCGGGCGATTTCAGCGATCCGATCCGGACTCGCTTTCCGTGCGAGCGCGGCGATGTGAAGCCCGGCTTCCGACGGCACGAGTTCGAAATGCGCACCAAAATCCCGATTGATCACTTCCATGATGATCGAGCGTCTCTCGCGGTAAACTCCGCTCGTCCGACGGAGGTGTCGCGCGAAATCACCGTTCTCGATAAAACGCGCGAGCGCAGCCTGCGGGAGAAATGAGCTATGCCAATCGCTGAGGAACTTCACGCTTCGCAAGGCCTGGCGCAGTGACGGCGGCGTGACCAGAAAACCGAGCCGAAGCGCCGGCATCATCGTCTTGGAAAACGAGCCGACGTAGATGACACACGCATGCGTGTCGATCGTCTGCAGCGGCTCGAGCGGACGTCCGACGAAACGAAATTCGCTGTCGTAATCGTCTTCGATGATTGCGGCGTGGTTGCGCTCAGCCCACGACAGCAGAGCCTGGCGACGCCGCAGCGTCATCGCCATGCCCAGCGGATATTGGTGCGAAGGTGTGACATACACTGCTCGCGCACCACGCGGAAGTGCCGCGACGATCAGTCCCTCGCCGTCCACTGGCACACCAACGACGCGCAGCCCGAGGGTGTTAAACAGCGCCCGCGGAAGACCGTACCCCGGTTCTTCGACGGCGATCGTGTCGCCCGGCTCCAACAACGCTCGCGCAACAATATCGAGCGCTTGTTGCGTTCCGTTCGTAACGATGACGTCGTCGGCCGGCGCCTCGATGCCGCGAGAAAAACTGATGTGCCGGCCGATGGCCACGCGGAGTTCGTGAATACCCGCGGGATCCCCGTACAGGCCGCTGACGAGTTCTCGCGAGCTGAGCGCACGCGCGACTGCTCGATACCAGGCGCGATGCGGAAACAGAGACGCATCCGGAAGTCCGGTACGAAAATCATAACGTGCGGGTTGTCCAAACGAGAACGGCACGATCGAGCGCCAGATCGGCCGCGCTTTTATGCCAGCACTGGAGAGACGCTTCGCCGGCTCACGCGCAATTCGCGCGACCGACTCGGACACGAACGTACCTGCTCCTTGTCGCGACGTCACAAAGCCTTCGCCGGTGAGACGCTCGTACGCAAGGGTCACTGTCATGCGCGACACGGAGAGCGATTTCGCGAGATCCCGACTGGGCGTGAGTCGAACGCCCGGGCTCAACCGCTGATCGAGAATCGCGCGCACGATCTGGCGATAGATTTCACGGCTGAGGTTTTTGCGACCGACCAAGCTGACGTGAAAGGGCATACGGTGTTTCGTATGCGCCGCGATAAATTGGTCTAGTTTAAAGAGCACGAACCGGCTCTGCCATCAGTCCAGCCCCTTGTTTTACTGCTACGCCGAAAATGAAAAACGGAAACCCCTGCGTACCATTCACTGCCCGTTGGACGACTCCGCCTTCAGCGGCGGAAACCGTCCCTGGAACACATAGTCGCGTTCCGCCGTCGCGCGGACATGGCACCCGGCACACGATACCGGCTGTGCAGGCGGCACCATGGGTGAACCGTCCGGGCGGTAACTGGCAAATTCCCACTCACCGGCGCGCTCCGCTCCATAAGCCTCGCCGTAACCCTTTTCCCGGCGCATCACGTCAACCCGAACCACCCGGCCCTTGAGCCACAAGCCTTGAGGATCCGTGAGTAAGGCGCCGCTCTCGTCCTTCCGCGGCTCCGCCCATTCCATCACGATAACAGAGCCATCCGGATATGGCAGCTGCCCGAGTTGAGTGACGCTCGTCGCCGGCCCATTGGCATAGATCGTCGCGAACAGCTTGGGCTTGGTTTTGTTGGCCCGGCGGATCGCTTGGAACGTCGTTGAGTATTCCTGTGGAAACCCGACGCGGTCGGCCAAGCCCTCCGCACCGACCGCGAGCGTCGTCAGCATCAGGATGGCACACGCGAAAGCGACGGACGGACGGACGATCATGCTGACGAGTCGCAAAAGGGACCTTCGTTCCGGCGGTGGATTTGTGGTCATGGCAGGGTCCGTTTTCATCAGAAGTGAAGGTTCGTCCAGATTGGCATCGGGCAAAAAAACAGAGGAGGCAGCAGTGAGTCTGAGTCTGTCGCTTCCCGCGTCATTCGTGGAGACATCATAACAAAAATGCCGGACTGATGGTAGAGCCAGTGAGCGCCGAAACGACTAGACCAATTTATCGCTTGAGTCGTGAGAACGATTCGCACGGCGCCTTCCATCCGTGAATCTAACGAGATGCCGCTGTATCGAAAAAACGGATCAGCGATGACATTTGCGCTAGTTTCCTGCCGAATACCAATTCAACACGCGTAACGCGCGGAGCGTGTTCCACCGGCTCGGCCGGCCCTCGCCCTCGTCCATCTCGACCGGCATCTCGCCGGCGTGTCGGGTCTCGAGCAGCCACCGGCCGTCGCCGTCGTGCTTCGACGCGACCAAATCGATCGCCTCGGTCACGCGCTCGTCGGGCACGACGCCCGCGCGTCGCAGGTACTCAAGCCCCCGCAGCACGTCGTAATGCCACCAGGTCGGGAAGGCGAAGCGGGTCCAGTTGTGAGTCCCCTTTCGGTCATTGATCACCTCGCCGGTTGACAACCTCCGGAACATGCGGCGCTCAAGGAGGTACTCCTGACCGCGGAGACGGGCGTTTCTCACCTCGGGGCTGGCTTCGAAAGCCCGTTCGTACTCGAGCAAGGCCTCGAGCACACAGATGGTGGTGTTGAACGATGATCGCATCGAGCCATTCGCGGCTTCGCAGTTCCAGCCGCCATCAGGCAGCTGCTCCGCGAGCAACCGATCGACAATGCCTCGCACGTCCTGACCGAAGTACGCGCCGACCGCGGCGACTTGTCCGTTGATACAAGGCTCCACCTCGCCAGCAAAGAAGCGATTGCCCTCGCACTCCCTCGGGCCGCAACCCTTCCACGTCACGCGATCACCGATGAGGCCAACCGCGCGACGCGCCTGATCGCTCGCGGGATCGAGCCCCATTTCCCGCAGCAGCATCAGGACGTGCATCGTGGAGTTCCACCCACGATTCCACGCCGCGCCGCCCCAACGCCCGTCGGCACCATGGAGTGAGAGCAACCGTGCGCCCGCGCCCTCGGTGGCAACCCGCGCGCGCTCGGCCGCGACCTCATCTGCGGGCGCACCGATCAAATCCTGCATCACCTGCCAGCGGATCGACGGATCGGAATCAAGCAGCCATTGTACGACTGAGTCCTGCAGCTTCGGAGCCTGACGATCGAGTTGATTCGTCATCATCCGCTGGTGCTCGGCTGGACGTTTTCCGCGCTCCGTGTCCTCCTTCGAATCCGTGTTCATCCGCGAAATCCGTGGTTAAAAATTCGCTCCGACATTCAAACCAGAATGCTCGATCAACGAGCGAGAAATCGGATCGTTTCAGCGTATCGAAAAAATGGATCAGCCGATCGTCACTTTCTGTCCGGCAGCGACGGACCGATAGATCGCTTCGACGACAATCGTGTCCTTCAAGCCTTCTTCTCCGGGAGCCAGCAACGGGGTGTCATTGATGATCGCGGCCGCATCGTCGTCCATCTGCTGTGCCTGCTGATTCGGAATTTTCGCGTCGAGCGCAACCCCATCACTCGTAGTGCCTCGAATGCCGCTGTAGGACTGAAACGGAGACAGCTCGTACCAACCTCGCGCGCAATTCACGCGCAGCTTGTTCATGCTTTTGCCGAAGCTCGCGTCGCCGATTCCCGTGACTCCTCCCGGAAATTCGAGTTCGAAATGCATCGTTTCTTCCACCTCCGTGTAGATCTCGGGACGCGTCGTCGACGCTTTGGCCGTGACCGCGATTGGCTCCAGACCCGTGCCGTAGCGCAACGCATTGAGCGGATAGACACCCATGTCGCCCATCACGCCGCCACCCATCGCTTTCTTTTGTTTCCAGTGATTGGTGCGTGGGTCGCGATAGCCGGCTTCCGCCGTGGCGGTTACCACCTTTCCGTACTTCTGCTCCTTGGCGAATCGCATGACCTTTTGCGTGTTGGGCTCATGATGCATGCGATAGCCGATCGCCAGTTTCACATTGTTCTCTTTGCACGCGCGGATCATGGCCTCGCAGTCGCGCACCGACGGCGCCATCGGCTTTTCGCACCAAACATGTTTGCCGGCCTTCGCCGCGCGGATCGTGTATTCCGCGTGCATCGACGGCGGCAATACAACGTAGACCACATCGATCGCCGGGTTGTTGGCGATCGCATCAAAATTCTCGTAACTGTAAACGTTCGGATCGGGAATCGCATACCGCCTTTGCCAGGCCACGATCTTGCTCGGCGTGCCCGAAACCACTCCCGCCAGATAACACTTCGCCGTAAGCTGCAAAGCCGGCGCTAACAAATCTGTGCTGTAGTATCCCAAACCTACCAACGCGACTCCGAGCCGCTCCTTTTTCTTCAACGAGGTGACGCTCGCAAAATCAGTTTTCGCCAACGCCATTCCCGCCGTGCCCACTGCCAAATGTCCCAGAAATTTCCTGCGTGTGATCATTGGATTTCCTTTTTCGCTCCACACGAATGAGCCGAGAATCAATCCAGGTCAAAGCCTCACCGACCAATTCCCGAACCATCGCGATTCTGTTCGGACTGTAAACGACCGGCCGCTCGCCGTCGTGCGCATATCGCGGTTGCCAGCCGCGACAGGCAGTTGCGAAACTTCCAGCAGCGCGCTTGACCAAGCCGATGCGTGTCTTTTTTTTCTGAGTTAACGTGGCCGAAGACAAATCAAGCGCGGAATGCTTCCTCCGTTCCACCCTGAAAGAGCCCGTCGCGGTGGTCGGGAATGGTTCACTATCTGGGCTGGGTTCAGCGATCGACGCATACGCCTCCGTTGTCCGGATCAATTGCTTCCGCACGAAAGGCTTTGAGGAACACTGCGGAGCGAAGACGACGCACTGGTGTGTTCGTTTTCATGTAGAGCTGCCCGTTGAGCACGCGCCGCTGGAACCATTCACGCCCTATTCTCGCGAGGACACCATCAACTGGCATCACCGAAAAGATATTCTATTCGCCGGCACATCCATGTCCGAACGCATCCGCCACCGGGCCCCCGGCGTCCTGTATCGGCGATTCGGATTCGTCAAACGGCAGCACTGTGAGACGACCGGATTCGCGTTGACCGTCTTGCTCCTGGATTTGGGGTTCAAGCCGGCGCTGTTCGGCTTTGATGGCATGAGCACCGGCCATTACTTCGACCCCAGTCACAAACACTGGCGAGGACACTCCAAGGCGGACCGCGAAATGGAATACCTCTACGACTGGGGCGTTCTCCACTCAGGCTTGAATCAGCCCAAGCCTCGTGATCCGGCAAAAGCCTTCAGCAATCGAGTTCTTGGTTTGCTGAAGCGCTGGCGCTGAAAGCGCCTCGATCGTCTGAGCCGCTATCCAGTTAAGGACCTTCTGACCGGCCTTCAACCAGGGTGATGCTCAAGCCCTGCAGCAGCGAGCTGGCGATCGTGACGGCGGCAGGTCGATCGGTGCCCAGCAGATTTCGTTTCCGCAGAAAACGTCGCGCCTGCTCAAGCGATTTGACGGTGATGATCAACTGCTGGATCTCGTCCTGATCGGCCTGAACCACGTGAATCGCCGGACCGGCTCCGAGTTGCCACATGCCCGGAGATGAGGGCTGAAGTGGGTTGAGAAGCCTCTGCCAATGCTCTTCCGTTTGTTTCAAATCGACGGTACCGCACACGATCTCCTCGACTGACTGCACCGAGAGCGGCCCGCCTTCGCGCGACCGCAGTTGCTCGTGCAAACGATCTCGTCGCGCTGGCACATCGTGTCCGTATTCGCAGAAAAATACGTTCACAGCATCACTCGACACACTCGGCAACGCCACCGTTGTCCAGAGCGTCGTGGACGATCCGATCAACCGTTTCGATCTGAACGGCGCGGGCGCTCCATGTGGAATCCGCCGGACGTCGAGCTCAAGCAGGCTGGCCCGCAGGGGCGCGGGTTCGAGGGCGAACCCGACAAGCCGAGCACCCGCACCGGTGAGCGAGTCAGCAGACCGGACAACTTCGAGATTAACGTTGCCGACTGCGACACCGCCGCTCGCAAAGCTGCCGTAGTTGGACATCGGCCAGGCAATCGGGAATTCGAATGTCTCGGACAGCAGCGAGAACAGTTCCTTGGCCTTATTGGAACTGATCAGGACGTGATCGATCTGCCTGACTAGGTTCGGCGTCAGCACAGGTGCCGGAGAACTACCCACGGCCGACGGAGCGCAGAACCCAATCGCCGCCATGACGAGAACCACCGACCGTTGTGCAGACAGAGTCATCATTCTCCCGTTTGTTCTGAATCGAAAAATCGGATTCGCGAGCCATTCGAACGTGAACGACTGAGGTTTGAATTTCGAACGTTCATATCCACTCGCCAAACTACGTCCAATTTGGAATCGATGCTCTGTGCCGCTGTCTTCAACGCGGACCAACAGTGCTGATGTCATCCTTACCGCCAAACGAACCCATCATCCTGCTCGATCCGCATCCCCGTCGGATCGACCGAATCTTCGACGAGCCCACCAAGCGTCGCCTCGAAAAACTCGGCCGCGTCATCTGGCACGATGGCTCGCCCGCTTCTGCCGATCACATCGATAAGTATCTGCCGCAAACGGTGGCCCTGATCGGACAATCGCCGCTGGACAAAGCCCGTCTCGACCGCGCGCCGCATCTGCGAGCGGTGTTCAACGTCGAGA
>CBRAFL010000227.1:0-9201 GCA_967755055.1 uncultured bacterium | reverse complement strand
CCGTCGCTCTTTTGAATTCTTTGTCCCCCCGCCCGGGCGGGCCCCCCCCCCGCTACGCTGAGATGGTCGCCGGGGAATCCGCTCGACTCACACTCTGAAAATCGCGCCCAGCTTTTTCCCGAGGAGAACGCTCAGGCCGACGATCGTTACCCCAAGGAAAACCATGGCCCAGACGCCGAGGGCGCTCGCGATAAATTTGCCGTCGCCGAGGAGTTGGAAGAGTTCCATGATCGCTTTTGTGATCGGATAAAACGCCTGCTTTTGCGCGAGGATCAGCGAGTCGCTGACTTCCAACATCGCGAAGGCGAAGGCAAGTAATCCGCCGGCGATGAGATTCGCCATGATCAGCGGCAAGGTAACTTTGATGACGGCTTTCAGCGGTGGACAACCGAGATTCTGCGCGGCTTCTTCCAGCGTTTCGCTCGTCTGCTGAAAACCGGCGGCGGCCGATCTTACCACGTACGGCAGCCGCCGAACCGAGTAGGCGATGATCAGGAGAATCGTTGGATCGCGCACCGGATTCAGGAACGAAAAGAACCGGCCGTCCTGAGACATCGCCATGTAACCAAACGCGAGCACGATGCCTGGTACAGCGAGTGGAAGCATCGCCAGAAAATCGAGAATCTGTCGTCCGAAAAGCTTCGTGCGGACGACGACGTACGCGATCGCGATGCCGAGCAGGATGTCGATCACCGCGGAGATGCTCGCGAATTTCAGACTGTTGGCGATCGAGCCGACAGTGAGTTCGTGACCGAGCGCGAGACGGAAATTATCGAGCGTGTAGGCGTGCGGAACCACACTCGCGTACCACTCGCGGGACAGCGCGACGAGAATAACGCCAATGTGAGGCAGCACGGCGAGAAACGTGACGCCGGCGAATAACGCGGTGCAGAACAACGCCCGATTTCGCGGCAAAGCGCGCGGTCCGCCCGAGCTCGTGGCCTTTGCCATCATCGCATAGCTCGTCCGGCCGAAGAGCCCTTTGCCGACCGCGTAGAGGGCGATGGAGCTGACCAACATTACGGCGACGAGCGTATACGGAAACGGGTTACCTCCGATGTCTTTCAAGCCGTAATAAATTTGCACGCTGGTCACCTCCGCGTAGTCGAAAATCAGCGGTGTGCCGAGTTCGGTGAATGACCAGATGAAGACGATGGTTCCCCCGGCGAAGAGGCCCGGATTGATCAACGGCAGAGTGATTTTCCAAAAGCGTCGAAAGCCGGTGCAGCCGAGATTTTGTGCCGCTTCTTCCATGGCCGGATCGATATTGGCGAGGGCGGCGACGGCGTTCAGATAGATGATCGGGTACAGCGCCAGCGCCTCGACGATCGCGACGCCCCAAAACTGATTCGCGGCAAACCAGTCGAACGTCCATCCCTCGGGACGAAGGTGAAGAGCGACGAGCAGAGAGTTAAAGGCGCCGTACTGACCGAAGATTTGTTTGATGCCGATCGCGCCGACAAACGGGGGAAGGATCATCGGAATCAGCACGACAGAGCTGAGGAGACTCTTGCCGGGAAATAGAAATCGATCGCTGACAAACGCGAGTGGTACGGCGATCAGCAGGGCGAGGGTGGTGGTGGCCAGCGCCAATAGAAAAGAATTCCGCAGTCCGTGAAGATAGGTTGGGTCGCTCAGCAGCGCGCTGAGATACGCGAAGGTGAGCCGGCCGTCGGCGTCGATGAAACCGCCTTTGAGGATCTGCAGAATCGGCCACAAAAAAAAGGCCGCGAAAAAGGCGGCGGTAACGGCAAAGATGGTTCGCGCGAGCGATTTCGACATCGACAGCAAGTCTGCCGGCGCGGCGCGCGACGCGGCAAGAGTGAAGTCGCCGGAGAGGGAATTTTGGGCGGGCGATATTTTTTGTAGCCCGCCGCGGGAGCGGCGGGACCCTGCGCTCCCGCGCAGGGCTACGGTTCGGAAATTGGCCGTTATTTCACTGGCTCCACTAGTATTCGCCCGGCGGCAGCGAGGCTGAAGGCGGAGTTGTGCTTCCCGGGTCTTTTTAAAACCACCAGGCCGGCCATCAGATTGCGATCGATCACGCTCACCGTCGCGCCGGGCAGCAATCCATTCTGCTCGGCGAATTGAAGAAACTCGGCCGACTGTTCGGTCACGCGAACTACGCGCACAGGCTTGGATACGGCACAGGTGGCGAGCGTCGCATACACTTGCGAGCGGAGCTTTCCCTGGGCGCTCGGAATGGGATCGCCGTGCGGGTCGGTGGTGGGGTGACCGAGGAGCGCGTCGAGCCGGTTGAGCACATCCTCTGAAATCGCGTGTTCAAGTTGCTCTGCTTCCGAGTGAACCGTGGCCCAATCCATTTTCAGAACGCTGACCAGAAAGGTTTCAACGAGCCGGTGGCGCCGAATGACGCCGAGTGCGAGGTGGCGCCCCTCGTCGGTCAGGCGCACACCCTGGCGCGGCTGGTGGTCAACCATTCCCTCCCGCGCGAGTGATTTCACCATCGTGGTGACGGTGCCCGGTACCACGTCGAGCGCCGTCGCGAGCGCACCCATGGACACGAGACCGGCGGCGCCGTCAGACAGCAGGAGGATGTGCTTGAGGTAATTTTCGACCGTACTCGATGCCATGAAAACAATTGATGTAGGCAGCGTCTCTTTGAGGCAACCAAAGATTTATTTTGACTAATCAAAATGGCGTAACACAACAACGAGCTACATGAACCGGGAACCGATTTGCTGGAAGAGAGAACGACTACCTAGCGAGTGGGGACAATTGGTTCGGCGCACGGTCTTGATTCTCCTGGTGGGAATATCGTCCGGAGCATTCGCCGCGGCGGTGGCGAAAACCGACGATCCGGTTGCGGTGGATAAACCGGTGTCGGAGTTGCGCGAGATGAGAACTGATCGGCCGGATGCGACCGAGAGTCCTTTCACTGTAGATGCGGGGCACATTCAATTGGAGGCGGATTTGGTGAGCCACACGCGCGATCGCGAAGACGGTGACCGGACGCGCGAGTCGAGCATCGGAGCGTTTAATTTGCGGTTTGGCGTGTCGCCTCGAACGGAGCTGGGACTGTTTGTTTCGCCGTGGACGCGTCGAACGGAGGACTCACGCGACGGGCGCTCGATCACGCAGAAAGGTTTTGGCGATGTTGTTCTCAGAGCGAAATTCAACGGGTGGGGAAATGACGGCGGCCGTTCCGCGGGCGGACTGATCGTTGATGTTACTTTGCCGACCGCGGCGGACGGATTGGGCAATGATGGGGTGCAAGGTACGGTGCTATTACCGTTTAGTTTTAGCCTGGGCGAAGGTTGGGAAATGGGAGCGATGACGGGACTGGATTATCGGCGCGATGCTGATGGATCTGGCCATCGATCAGTCCTGATTACCACGGCGACCGTGGGCCGCGAATTGACGGACAAGATCGGCATTTATTTTGAACTGACGTCCGAAGCGGGTGACGGTCGTCACGTGGCGACGTTCGATACGGGCATGACCTTTCTCGTGAATCCGAACCTGCAGTTTGATGTTGGCGCGAACATCGGTGTGTCGCGGGCGGCGGATGATTTGGGAGTTTTTGTCGGCGTTGCCCGACGATTTTAAACGGAGACTTGATCATGAGCGATATTGCAAAAACTGTGGATGCTGAAGACACCGGCTGGCGCCGCGCGAAATCCCGGCAAAGCCTGCCGGAATCCCACGCGACGATCGCCGTGCCGTCTGGAGTTGGATTTTGGCGCAAGATGCTGGCCTTTTCCGGGCCCGGTTATCTGGTGGCGGTTGGGTATATGGATCCGGGCAATTGGGCCACGGATCTCGCGGGCGGTTCAAAGTTCGGATACACGTTGTTAAGCGTCATCCTGCTGTCGAATTTGATGGCGATCCTCCTGCAGTCGTTGTGTGCGAAGCTCGGGATCGTCACGGGTCGTGATCTCGCGCAGGCGTGCAGAGACCACTATTCACGGCCGGTTTCCATGATGCTATGGTTGTTGTGTGAAGTGGCGATTTGCGCGTGTGACCTTGCGGAAGTCATCGGAACGGCGATCGCGTTGAATTTACTGTTTGGAATTCCAGTGGTGTGGGGCGTTTGCCTGACGGCGCTCGATGTATTGATGGTGCTGTGGCTGGCGAATCGCGGTTTCCGCTGGCTGGAGGCGCTGGTGATCTCGCTCGTGGTGCTCATCGGCGTTTGCTTCGGACTTGAGGTCTTGTTCTCAAAACCGGTGGTGCGCGATGTTCTGGGTGGGTTTCTGCCAACAGCGCAAATTCTCAAAAATCCGGAGATGCTCTACATCGCTATTGGCATTCTCGGAGCGACGGTAATGCCGCATAATCTTTATCTGCATTCATCGATTGTGCAGACGCGCAAATACCAGCAGAACTCCGCCGGAAAAACCGAGGCGATAAAGTTCGCGACGATCGACTCCACGGTCGCGCTGATGTTTGCGCTGTTTATCAACGCCGCGATTTTGATCGTGGCGGCGGCGACATTTCACACGCAAGGCAAGCATGACGTGGCGGAGATTCAGGATGCCTATAAATTACTGTCGCCGATGTTGGGCGTGGGCGTGGCCAGCGTGTTGTTTGCGATCGCGTTGTTGCTATCGGGCCAAAATTCCACGCTCACCGGAACGCTGGCGGGACAGATTGTGATGGAGGGATTTCTCAACATCCGACTGCGGCCGTGGCTGCGGCGATTGATTACGCGGGCGATAGCGATCGTGCCAGCGGTGATTGTCGCGGCGCTTTATGGCGAAAGCGGGACGGCGCGATTACTGGTGCTGAGCCAGGTTGTGCTCAGTCTGCAGTTACCTTTCGCCGTCATTCCACTGGTCATGTTCACGAGTAATCGCGCGAAGATGGGCGAGTTTACCAATCCGGCATGGATCAAAATTCTCGCATGGGTGACAACCGCCGTCATCGTAGTGCTCAACGTAAAACTGCTGCTCGATTTCTTCGGGATCACCGGCGGAGAAAGCTGATCGCCATGTACAAAAAAATTCTAGTGGCATTGGAAAACGGACGGGCGGACGACACGCTCGTGCCGCATATCACCGAGCTGGCCAGGCAGCTAGGATCGGCATTGTTGCTCGTGCACGTGGCGGATGGTTTTGCCGCCCGAAATTTTGCGCAGTTGAAACTGACGGAGTCCGAGGAGATGAAAGCGGACCGTGCGTACCTCGAAGGAATCGGGGAGCGGTTGCGCGGATTGGGACTCGAAGTGACGACCGAACTCGCGCTGGGAAATCCACCCACGGAGATCATGAAAACGGCATTGGCGCGCGGCTGCGATTTGATCGCGATGACATCGCATGGGCACAAGCTGATCGGCGATTTTTTCCTCGGGAGCACCATCGAAAAAGTCCGGCACAACACGGCAATTCCGATCCTCGTGGTACGTGCGGGGAGCGGCGGTGGCGCGACGGCGATTGCGGGAGAGTAGGGACGGCGTCCTATTCAGCGCGTAGCGGCAGGCCTCCGTGCCTGCTGACATCGAAGTTCGAAGATCGGAGATGCCTGTTTAAATCTAAGTTATATTATGGTTTTTTAAACCTGATAAACCGCCGGCCGGGTGGCCTGCCGCTACTTAAGTTGTGCCGGCGCGCAACCTACTTGAATTCGAGTCCCCAGGTGCGTTTCGCGTAGCTGTACGTGACGGGCTTTACCGCGGCAAGTGCGGCGAGTGCGTCGTCCACGCTGCCGGCGCCGTACTTGTCGGCGAACGCCGCCATGCGCGTTTCATACTCGGCGAGGAGTTTTGCTTTCACCGTCGGCTGCACGAAAGAATAGGTGAGCGAGTTGCGACCGAGCTGCACGATTTCGTCCCACGAGAGATGGAAGGTGGTGACGGCCGTGAAATACTCATCGGTCATGTTTGAATCCCACATGCCGCGATCGTCGGTGTTAAGGCAGACAGGGACGCCGGTGCGGAGCCATTCTGGAAACGGATGCTGCGTGAGATCGGGCGTGTATTCGAGAAGCCGATTCGAGATGAGGTTGACCTCGACGAGAGCGCGCTGGCTGTGCTGAAGGAGCAGGAGCGTGTCGGGATCTTTTAGGAGATTGACGCCATGGCCGATGCGAGTCGCGCCGAGAAGCAGTGTGTCGCGGATATGCGAATCGTTGCCGTCCATTTCGCCGGCATGAATCGACAGCGCAAGGGTGGGATAGCGGGAGCGAAGTTTACGGTAGGACTCGAGGAAACGCGCGGGATAACCGTGACCATTTTCCTCGATGCCAGCCATGTTGATGCCGACCCAGAGATCGCGATGAGCGTCCACAAACGCGTACGTTTCGGCGAGCCGCTCCTCGGCGTTGGGCGCGAAGCGAAGAACGGTGCGCTGAAACCGCACGGTCACTCCGGTCGCGGCGACATCGGGCTGCGCGAGGCGGCGACGGACGAAGGCCACCGCGTCTTCAGTCGAGATTAGATTTCCATCTTTGTCGCTGACTCCACCGAGGCCGAACTGGGTTTCCAAATAAGCGAGATGCTCGGCGCCGAACGCTTTCATGTTTTCCACCACCATTTCGGTGATGATGGAGAGGTTGTCATCGATCTGACCGAGCCGCGGCCAGATGACGCTAAAGAATTCGTCGCGGCCTTCGCCGGGCGCGTCGAGCCGCAGGCTGTTGCACCAGGCGGCCCGCTCGTCGGGCGTGAGTGCGTCGAGGCGGACATATTCCTGGCGGGTCGCCGCTGGGAGCAGATCGTAGGTGTGCTGGCGGATATTGCGGAAGCGCTGCTTCGGATCGACGGCATCCGGCGACACTGAGAATCGTGCGCGAGTATAGATAACATCTCCGCCGTTGCGCGCGGGATCGGTGCTCACCGCGTACAACACTTCCGCGCGATCTTCTCCGCCGGCGTGGTTGTGCAGATCGCCGCCTTTCGGCAGAGCGTAGAGTAGCGCGTAAAGTTGCGCCGGCGTGGCGCGGGTTTTCAAGGCATCGAAACGATCGGAAAAGTCTCCCGCCGATACTGCGGCGGTGACCAAAACAGAGGTGAGCAGCAGGAGGAGCTGACGCAGTTTCATGGGGCGAACCACAAGCAGTCGGCGCGCCGAGGCAAAACAAAATCGCGCTTTCGCTGGCGCGTCATTTGCTTTTAATGGCGGGATGCTCACCCGCTTCTCTGTCGCTCCGCTCCACACGATGACGCGTTCGCTCGCTGCCGTTGCCATGGGGCCGGAAGCGCCTGATCTCGTTCTCACCGGCGCGCGAGTGCTGTCGACCTACACGGAGCGGATTCACGACGCGCGCGAAATCTGGATCAAGGGCGGACGAATCGCTGCGGTGAAGGCGGCCGGAACATTCAAGGCGGGGAAAGGCTCGGCGAAAAAAACAACGGTCTACGACGCACGTGGCGGAATTTTAGCTCCGGGTTTGGTTGATCCGCACATTCACATTGAGAGCTCGATGATGACGGCGTGCGCGTACGCGGAGGGTGCGTTGCTCAATGGCACGACGACGATCTTTTGCGATAGCCATGAGATTGGCAACGTGTGCGACGTCGCGGGTGTGGAATGGATGTTGGAGGATGCGCGGCAGGCGCCGCTCTCGATTTTCCTCACGGTGCCGAGCACGGTGCCGGCGACATCACCGAAGTTCGAGACGGCGGGGGGCGACTTGACGGCGAAAAAGATTGGAAAGCTTTTTGATAAATGGCCGGAGGCGGTCGCGCTCGGAGAGAAAATGGACTTCGTACAAGTGGCGATGGGCGACGTTCGCAGTCACGCGATTCTGGCCGAGGCGATCAAACGCGGGCGTCCGGTGTCCGGTCATATTTACGGTCGTGAATTCGTGGCGGCGGGCGCGGCGAGTGGAATTTCGGATACGCATGAGGCGATCGATCGGGAAATCGCCAACGACTTTCTTGAGGCGGGCGTGTGGATTTTCCTGCGCGGCGGTAATCCGCTGACTCCGTGGCATTCATTGCCGCAGGCGATCAAGGCGATCACGGAGCTCGGAGCGAACCCGAAACGGGTTTGTGTGTGCACGGATGATCGCGATGCCGACGATTTGTTTTTGTTCGGAATGGATTGGGTTGCGCGCGAGGCGGTCAAAGCGGGATTGCCGCCGGTGACGGCGTGGAGCATGGGCTCGCTGCACGGCGCGACGCGGTTCGGAATGGATGCTGAAATCGGCGGACTCGGTCACTCACGTCGCGCGGATGTCGTGTTGTTGAACGACGCGCTTGAGGTGCAAAACACGTGGTACGGCGGCGAGCTCGTCGTCGAGAACCGCAAGATTACGCCGCTCTTGGACAAGGCGCTGAGCAAACGCTATCGGTATCCGCGTGCGGCTTATCAGACGGTGAAACTGCCGACGAAAAAATTGAAGCTGACTCCGGCGGTGCCGACGAAAGCGGTGACGGCAAATGTGATTCGGACGGCGCTGCCGGGAATCATTTTATTTCACGACAAAGTCGCGCTCGAGCCGACGGCGGGTACCTCGTGGACGGAGCTGTTCGCGAAACACTCGCTGTGTTTCGTGAGCGTGGTCGAGCGTCATGGAAAATCGGGCGTGGTTGCACACGGCCTGTTGAAAGACTTCGGCCTGGTCGATGGCGCGGTTGGAAGCTCCGTGGGACATGACGCACACAACATCATCCTCGCGGGCACGAACGAAGCCGACATGCAAGTGGCGCTCGCGACCATCAAAAAACTGCGGGGCGGCGTGTGCGTCGTGCGCGGCGGTAAAGTTCTCGCGAGTGTGGCGCTGCCGGTGGCGGGATTAATCTCGGACAAGCGCGCGACGGTTGTTGCGACCGAAACGACTGCGTTGAAAAAGACGTGGGTCGCCGCGGGCTGCACGCTGCCTTACATGGGATTCAATTTGATTCCGCTATCGGTGATTCCAGAAATTCGAATCACGGACAAAGGTTATGTGACTGTGCCGGGAATGCAGATCCTGCCGTTGTTCGAATAGCCCGCCCCAAGCGTAGCCGCACCGGTTACGGTGCGGTCCGCTCTCCGCGTGCTAACGCGCGCGGCTACGAGGGAAAATCCAGATTCTTCCGCTGTTCGACAGTCTGAGGAATTCGCGCCGCGCGAATTCCTTAGCCGTGAAACGGCCAGAATTTGAAGAACTGGAGAAAGAAAACCGCGGCGACGACGTAGCCAATCGGCGTGATGCTTTTCGGGCGACCGAGCGCGACCGCGAGCAGGACGGCGGTGATCAGCCCGAGGCCGATGCCTTCGGCGATGCTGAAGGTGAGCGGAATCGCGAGGATCG
>CBRAFL010000226.1:0-9235 GCA_967755055.1 uncultured bacterium | reverse complement strand
GGCTGGATTTCTCTCTTCAACGGCAAGGATCTCGATGGCTGGACGGTGAAGGTCGCCAAACATCCGTTGGGCGTGAACTACGCCGACACGTTTCGCGTCGAAGACGGCGTCATCAAAGTCGCTTACGACAAGTATGGAAAGTTCGATGAGCAATTCGCTCACCTCTACAGTAACCTTCCCTACTCAAACTATATTCTCCGCTTGGAATATCGTTTCACCGGCACACCGGTGGCCGACTCGCCGCCGTGGGCGAAATTTAACAGCGGCGTGATGATTCACTCCCAATCTCCACTCACGATGACCGTCGATCAGCTCTGGCCGGCGAGCATGGAGGTTCAATTTCTCTCGGTTGGCACCGCGGCCGGCAAGCAAACCGGCAATGCCTGCACGCCCGGCACAAATCTCGAAATCAACGGCAAACTCACGACCGCTCACATCATCGAAGCGACGGGCAAGCTCTCGCCACTCGACGAATGGGTTTCCGTCGAAGTGGAGGTGCACGGCAACGCTGAGGTCATCCACCGCATCAACGGCGTGGAGGTTCTCCGTTATCAACATCCCCAGCTCGACCCGACTGAACTCTCCGCGCAACGCCTGCTCGCGCTGGGCGCGCCACTACAGCTCAGCCAGGGACACATCGCTTTGCAGGCGGAGTCGCAGCCCGTGTGGTTTCGCAATATCAGATTACGTGTGCTGAAGCCGTAAGCCGGACGGGACGACCTTGTCTCGTCTTTCCAACTACGCTTCGTCGAGCCGCCGCCTTACGATCGCAGTGAGTTCTTCCAATGGATACGGCTTCGGCAAAAAATTTCGGCCGGGTTCAAACTGATGTCCGCCGTTGATCGTTTCGCGACTGTAGCCGCTCATATAGATAACCTTTAATCCCGGACGCTTCGTGCGTAATCGCGTCGCGAGTTGCTGGCCGGTCACGCCGCCCGGCATAATGAGATCCGTCAAGAGCAGGTCCACTTTGCCATCCGACTCCTCCCAAACACGCAGCGCGTCCGCTGCGGAACCGGCTTTGAGCACGCGATAGCCACGGCGTTCCAGTGCCCGCGTTGCAACCGCGCTCACTGCGGGTTCGTCCTCGACGAGCAACACCGTTTCACTGCCACCGGAAGCCGTCGCGGACGGACTCGCCGACGCGGGCTGGACCGCACCCTCGAGGGGCGGCAGGAAAACACGAAACGTACTTCCACGTCCAACCTGGCTCTCGATCTCGATCCAGCCGTGGTGATGTTGCACGATCCCGAAAACTGTCGCGAGCCCGAGCCCGGTGCCCTTGCCCACTTCCTTCGTCGTGAAAAAGGGTTCGAAGATCCGCGGCAAAACTTCCGGAGCGATTCCGCTGCCGGTGTCGCGCACCGTCAACTGCACGAAACGTCCCGTTCGGGCCGACGGATGCGCTGCGACGTATCTCTCATCGACATTCGCGAGATCGAGCGAGATCACGAGTCGCCCGCCGTTCGGCATCGCGTCGCGCGCGTTGATCACGAGGTTCATCAACACCTGCTCCATCATGCCCGGGTCAGCATGGATAAACGGCAGGTTCGAGGCGAAGCGGCTCTCGAGACTGATGTGTTCGCCGAGCACGCGCCGAAGTAATTTTGTGGTGCCGGTAACAACTCCGCTGAGATCGAGTGCCTGTGCCTGTTTCACATTCTGGCGGCTGAACGCGAGGAGTTGTCGGGTGAGATTTGCGGCGCGCGTTGCTGCTTCCATTATTTGCCGCAGACCTTGATCCACGCCGGGATCACTCGGCTGGCTGTCGAGCATCAGCGAAGTCTGCATCTGAACCACCGTGAGAAGATTGTTGAAATCGTGCGCAATCCCCCCGGCTAGCTGACCAACCGCTTCCATTTTTTGCGACTGACGGAACTGTTCTTCGAGTTGCAATCGCGTGGTGACGTCCTCCGCCACACCGGCAATTCGATAAACTTGGCTATTGGCGTCCTTGATCGGAAACGCCCGATCGTGGATCGACCGCACCGCACCGTCGGGCCGTACAATGCGGTACTCGATGTCGTAGCCTCCCGTACTCTGCAGTTCGAGTGCGGTATTCACTCGTTCGCGGTCTTCCGGGTGGATCGCATCGAGCCAGGATTTCGGCGAGGCGTGCAGACTCTCACGACTGCGGCCCCAGATTTTTTCGTAAGCTGGGCTGACGTAGATCATCTGACTTTTGGATACGTCGGTCAGCCAAAACACCTCGTCGATTGTTTCCGTCACCTGCCGGAAACGATATTCGCTTTCCCGCAAAGCCTCCTCGGTGTGCTTGCGCTTCGTGATGTCGCGGACGATCGCGACCACGTAGTCACGGGTTTCTGAAACGTAGTTGGCGTTGATCTCGACGGGAAACCGGGAGCCGTCCTTTCGGCGATGCTCCCCTTCCATGATCCGCGAGCCGAAGCGCTTGATCTGTTCGACGTTTTTCTGCCAGAGACCCGGCTCGGTAAAGTCGAGTTTGCACTCGATGTCACCGACGGTGAGCGAGAGAAATTCCTCGCGGGTGAACCCATGCGTGCGACACGCGGTGTCGTTCACATCGAGGAAACGGCCCGTGGCCGGATCGATGACCTCGATCGCGTCCGTGGCGTGATCGAGCAGCGTACGGAATAGCGCGAGTGCTTCCTCGGTCCTCTTCGACTTGCTAATATCGACCAGGATGCCGCGCAATTTCACCGGCCGATCCTTTTCCACGACCACAGTAACGAAGTCATGCAGCCAGATTGCGCGACCGTCGGCCGCGATCATGCGATATTGAAACGTGTGATCGCGTTTCTGCTCGACCGCCGCGACGCAGTAGGAAACCGCGCGGTCACGGTCTTCCGGATGAAGGTGACTCGCCCAGAAATTCGGATCGTTGAGCCACTGCTCAGTCGGATAGCCCAGGATTCGAGCAGCCTGAGGGCTGACGAAACTAAATTGAAACGTCTGCGCGTCCGCTTCCCATACAATGCCATCGATCGTGGTGACCAGTGAGGCGAAGGCTTGCTGCGAACTACGCAAGGCCTCTTCTGCGCGTTTGCGCTCGGTCACGTCGCGCGCAATGACGAGCACGCTGGCGACTTCACCGATTTGATTGAATTCGGGCACGAACCGCCCATCGAGAATGATTTCCCCGCGTCGAAACCGAATGGTCCCCTCGATCTCAGTTGGATTTCCCGTCGCAAACACCCGATCGATTCCGCGACGGATGAGCTGGATTCCGTCCGGTAGCACGGCGGAGCCGTCCGGCGTTGCGACTTCTCCGACGCGCTTTCCAATATGCAGCGAAGCGGAGAGGCCGGTGAGTGGCTCGATCGCGCGGTTGATGTAGAGATAGCGATACTCGCGATCAAAGCGTACAATGAGATCGGGAGAATTATCCGTCAGCGCGCGCAACTGCTCCTCGGTTTCCTTGAGCGCTGTAACATCGCGGCCAATACCCAAGACGGTTGTAAGTTTTCCGTTGTTATCGAACTCCGGAATGAAGCGAACGTAGTAAAACGTTTCCCCCGCCACCGTTGTCCAGGAAATCAGAATTTCCGCCGGCTTCTCATCGGCGATCACCCGCTTGATCATCGTGCTGAACGCCTCGATCGAATCTGCCCGATTCCTGATGAGTGAATCCGGGTAATGCGTTCCAAGGTCGCCGCCGATAAGCTGCTGTGGCGTGACGCTCATGGCCGCGGCGAACGCCGGGTTCACATAAATTCGCCGCAGCTCCCGATCCCAACGAACGATGAAGTCAGGTGTGTTTTCGGCGAGCGCACGGAATTCCCGCTCGCGCGCGAGAATCGCGTCCTCAGCTAATTTTCGTTCAGTGATGTCGGTGTTAACGGTCGTCACCTGCCACCGACCGTGGCCGGTCGACTCGACCGATGCCACTTGGTCGAACCAGTGCAGACGGCCATGTTGGTCGGTGCAGCGAAATTGCTGATTCCAACTTTTTCCACCCGCCAAAAATACGCGATGCGCCGTCAATCCCATCGGTACGAGGTCGTCCGAATGCTTGGCGCGATTCCAACCGTAATAATAATCGTGGCCCGACGGCACGGCGAGCGGGAGCCCTTCTTGCGCGCTGGCCTCATCATCAAATTTCGAGTCCCAATAAAAATTAGCGGCGGCCCATTCCGGGCTTTGCTGCTCCCAACCTTCCGGCGCCGTTACGATCGCGCGCATCACGATCGAGCGCGCGTGGCGTAGGACGGTTTTCAATGCCTCCTCGAGTCGGCGTCGTTTCGAGATGTCACGCGAGATCGCGAGGACACTGCTAACGTTTCCCGCCCGATCGAATTCCGGGAAATAGCGGACGCTGTAAACGCGTTCGCCGTGCGCGGTCGGCCAGTGCACTTCAAGCTCCGTGGGTGCGCCTTTCTCAAACACAGATTGGATGCATTGACGCACCTGCGAGTGGCCTTCCGCGTTGGTTTTCAGGCCGGCGTTATGCGAAGTCGCGCCGATTTTTTTGTTAAGAAACGCGTCCGCGGAAAAACCAAACGTCTGGCACACCGCGGGATTAACGTACGTCTCTTGGTACTCGCGATTGAAGCGCAGAATGAGATCGGGCGAATTCTCGACGAAGGCGCGAAACTCCTGCTCGCGTTGATGCAACAACTCGTCTGCGTGTCGATGTTGGAAACGTTTCCGCAGCGCTCCGAGTCCAAAAGCCACGTCACTCGCAACCTCCGATAAAATTGTGCCGATTTCGCCGGTAAACGTCTCCTCCTCCCGCGAATAAATCGTTAGTACTCCGAACGCCTTGCCTTCCTCGATCAGCGGCAAAGCGATCACGGAGAGATAGCCATGCGCACGAGCCGCATGCCGCCACGAAACCGAACTGTCATCAACGTCGCTGTCCTGGTCGACACATGTCTTTCGAATGCGGAGCGCAAGGCCCGCTGGACCGCGCCCCTTCACATCTTCGGGTATGATAATTTTCGTCTGATCGGCCTTTCCTGCTTCGAAAGCCGCGGCAACTTCCATCGGTCCGGCGCCCGGTGCGGCGGATGGAACCAAACCGATCCACGCCATGCCGTAACCGCCGGTCTCCACCGCGATGCGGCACAACTCGCACAGCAAGGCCGTTTCGTCAGTGGATCGAATCAGCACGCGATTCACTTCGCTCTGCACCCGCAGCGCTCGATTCGAAAGACGCAACTCTGAGTCGGTGGATCGATACGCAGCAGAATCACTCATGGGTTTCGTCGTGAAGAGCAATTGTCCCGCTTAGGGTCGCGAGGTGCTCGAGGGTGCAAGAATTACCGTCGTGGGTGATTGCCGGAGCAACTCGAATCCGAACGAAGTCAGATCTCACATTTATAAACGCTTAGAGAAAAACGAAAAAAATATGCGCCCAGTTCACAAACGAGACGTAATTGCAATTTCGCAGCGCAGGATCAAGCGGTGCCCCACCTCGCGTTGAACTGACCTTAGATTTTTGGCACGCGGATCGTGCTGATCATCGCACTACCGCTCAGCGCGTAGATAATCGCGAGCGGGTGTAAGATCATATCGCCGATCGTCCAGCTCCCTAACCAGAGATTCGAACCCAGCAGACCGCGACTGTGCAGCACCGCGAGCAAGCCCACGATCAAAACGCTCGTGGGAATCGGCGTGCCTTCAAAATATTTCACTTTGCCGCTTTCGTCGGCAAGGGCGTCTGCGGTGGCGTTGAAACGCGCGAGACGACTGATCCCACACGCCACAAAATAAAGCAGGATCGTGACGTCGAACGCCCCGCGCAATCCCACCGCGAAACCGAGAGCGGCGGGCGCCAGTCCAAACGAAATGACATCCGCCAGTGAATCGAGATCAGCACCGAGCATGGACGAACGACTCCGCCAGCGTGCGACCCGCCCATCTGCAAAATCAAAAATCAACGCGACTGGCAGCAAAGCCATTGCCGTGACCAGCCAGCGAGAATCATCGGTGACGAGATATTGCATCGCCGACAACACGGAGCCGCTACCGCAGAAGCCGTTTCCCAACGTGAGAAAATCCGCCAGCACGAACGAGCGGATCAACGAAAACCGGCGCGGCTTCAGAGCGGGGTTCGGGGTATCGGGGAACGTCATACCTCTGGCTTGGTCACCGGATGTCTCGCACCGTTCCGTGACGGATCGCCCTGAAGGAATGTGAGTTCGTTCCTGGCGCCCAGCTTACTTGTCCTTGGGTTCCCACAAACCCAACATCGCGCCAGTGGGATCGACGATAATGCTGAGCCAGCCCATCCCCTCCACCTCGGTCACGCCTGTCATGATTTTGGCGCGCAGCTTTTTCGCCTTCTTCGTCGCTGCATCGATGTCTTTGACGAAAACGTAAGGCATCCAGGCCGACGGCGCATCAGGAATCATTTGCTTCATCATTCCCCCACCCGTGCCTTGCTTGACCTTGCCAACCTCAATCATCGTGTACGTCCCGCCAGCGGCGGGATTCGGGAAATCCTTCAATTTCCAATCAAACATTTTTGCGTAAAAAGCTTTCGCCTTGGTCGGGTTGGTCGTGGCGAGTTCAGCGTGAACAAATGGATTTGGCATAACCGTGTCTCCGTTGGGTTGAGGTTATCGTGACGATATGATTAGAGAATATCGGTAGTTTAAATTCCGTGACAGAAGGCTACGCCGTGGAGTGGGGCGCACGCCCGCGAACATTCTCCAGGACCGGGCTGAATTCAACGACGGGACGCACTTCGACGCTCACTCCGAGCGGAAGGCCGGGGCACATCTTTGCGATCTCGGTAGCTTCGTCGAGATCCGCGACGTTGAGGAAGAAGTAGCCGGCGATCGCTTCCTTCGCCTCGGCATACGGACCATCGATCACCCGGTGACCTCGCGCACCGGAGACGACGCGACCGGTCAAACCCAAGGGGCGGCCGTGCTGTACTTTTCCCTTTGCGGCCAATCCATCGTACCAATCGTTCCACTGCTTCGCCATTTGCTCTCGCTGCTCCGTCGAGAGATGCTGGTGAGCTTCCGGACCGGCACCGCGGAAGAGCAATAAAAAGGGGGATGTCGGAGACGAGGGATTAGCTGGCATGGCGTTAAAATCCACAGCGAACCATAAAAGTGAAGAAGGGCATTCTCCGAAAATATAGCCCACTTCAAATACGATGCGAGTACGGATCGACCGATTTGGTCGCTCCTTGGATTCCTCTCGCAAATTCAATCGAGGTCCGGTCAGCGGAAAATCCCCATCGCCAAACCGGGTTAACCGCAGGGATCGCAAAAAAAGAAATGACGAACGGCGATCTACTTCTTTGCCGCTGCCTGTTTCAGCCGTTTGATATTGAGCTTCGTCATTTTCAGCATCGCCTGCATCACACGGCTGGCTTTCGCGCGGTCCTTGCCGCGGAACAGGTCCAGCAACCCATCAGGTACGATCTGCCAAGACATGCCGAATTTGTCTTTCAACCAGCCGCACTGGCTCGTTTCGCCACCGCCTGAAGAGAGCCTCTTCCAATAATAATCAACTTCGCGCTGTGTCTGGCAGTGGTCTTCAATTCTTCAACGAACGAAACCCAGCCCAACGGACACGTTTGACCGACACCGGAAAAATATTTCCGTTCTCGTCTCCACCAGAAACGGCTCGTGCAGCGTAGCGGCAGGCCTCCGTGCCTGTCCGGGATCGGAGGTCTAAGATCGCAGATGGAGATCGTTGTTCGAATTTCTATCCTCGAACTCCGATCTCCGAACCCCGATCTACAAACAACGGACAGGCACGGAGGCCTGCCGCTACATCGATCACGCCGCCTGTAATTTCACGCCGAGCCGCGCGACTGCACGCGCAAGTTCGGCCACCCGCTGAGTCACCCTGGCATCGACGATGCGGTCGCCGGAAAAAGCCTCGCCCGTAGCGTAGACGAAGCGCGGCACGATCAAGCTACGAAAGTCGAGCATGAGGCTATTCGCGAGCGACATGATCGACATGTAGCTGCTCATGCCGCCGGCGGCACAAAGGAAACCCACCACTTTATCTTCCCACGCGTCGCCGGTGAGCTCGATGAGATTTTTAACCGCCGCCGTCGCATCGTAATTATAGATTGGCGTTGCGATCACGATGGCGCTGGCCGCGCGCAGAAGCTCGCCAACTCGCGCAACGTTCGGGTGACCATAGGCGGGACCGCCGTCGCACAACGGAAGCGGATGATCGCGCAGGTCGAGTAAGGTCACGGCATGGCCGTCTTGCTCAAAAATGCGCTGTGCCTCGCGGGCGAGAATGCGGCTGTTACTATCGGAGCTAAGGCTGGAGGAGATGATCAGGATCATTGTGGGAATTTTCAGGCGGACTTTCGCGAACGGTCCCGCCGCTCCCGCGGCGGGCTATATGAGTAGCCCTGCGTAGCGGCAGGCCTCCGCCCTGTCCGTCTCCGATCTTCGAACTTCGATCTTCGAACAGCAGACAGGCACGGAGGCCTGCCGCTACGCAGGAGCGCAGGGAATTTGAAGACGTGTTTTAGTTGCGAGCAGCTGGCTGGGCAGCCGCCGCCTGAACCGCCGCTTTGTTCGCTTCGAGTCGCTGGCGAACCGCGGCCGCGCGGCTTTCAAACGTTCCGAGCGGTACAACTGTAGTCTGAGATCGCGGCCAGATGGGCAGCACGTTCACGATTTCTTCAAGCTGCTGCGGCGATTCCGCACGCGCGATAAAAGTAAACCCCATCGTCCCAAGGACCGGACCGCCGGCGACGATTTTCCCAGAGGCGACTAGTTTTTCGCAAGCGCTGAGCGTGGGGAGAACAAACCGTTCAGTGAAGGCGATGCCCTCCTGCGGCGTGGGAATGGTGCCGGTGGGGGCGAGTTTCATTTCAACGAGATAATTCGTGGATGTCATGGTGATGAGTGGCTTGATAAGTGGTGAAGACGATTGCAGGGTAGCGCCTCAAGTTAACTTGAGGTCAAGAGGTGCTCTGTGAAAAAAAACGATTCTGAACAATTAGGTCTGGTTGAACTCACCGTCGGCGAGGTCGCCCGCCGCAGCGGCGTCGCCGTTTCGGCGATACATTTCTACGAGGCGAAAGGGCTGATCACACCTTGGCGCAATCAGGCGAACCAGCGGCGTTACCCGCGCGAAGTATTGCGCCGTGTCTCGATCATCAAAGTCGCGCAACGGCTCGGTCTGCCGCTCGCGTCAATCAAGGAGGCGCTTGATACTCTGCCGCGCGGTCGCACGCCCACCGGTCAGGATTGGCGAAAACTCTCCGCTCGCTGGCACGGCGAACTCGACGAGCGGATCGCGAAACTTACGCGACTGCGCG
>CBRAFL010000225.1:0-9248 GCA_967755055.1 uncultured bacterium | reverse complement strand
TCAGTTTGTTCGACGATTTCTGCTGGCCGGCGGCGAGGACGATTCACGGTTCAAGTGGATCTTGTCAAAGGTTAAGACGTGACCCCTTTTCGGAGGGGTCAGACTAAAAAGAGAGGCTCGAGATGCGAAACAGCGCGCTGTCCGGTCGTACGCGAAAGCGATCGTGATGACGCTGCTCTTGCGTCAATTCGCGGTCGACGAGAGTGCCCGCTGCATCGCCTTGGTCACCTCGTCGGCCGGCACCACGACCGCAGTCACCGGTCGGTTTTCGACCAGATAAGCGGTGGCGATGCCGATGAGTTCACCGGCAGTCGTGAACACGGGCGTGCCGGTGAAAAGGTCGGGGATCATGAGCGACCTGATCGGTTTTTCGAAGATGCCCGTCACATAGGTGATTCGCGCGAGCGGCACCGCGTGGTGCGAGGGCGGGGTGCGGGCGACGAGAATGCAGGTCTGCAGAAGCGCGGCCGGAGAAGACCGCTCGAGGTTGAGGAATGAAAACTTTCGGTCCCGTGCGATGGGTTCTTCCGGCCCGATAAAAGCCAAGGCTGACGGCGTATCTTTTCCCAGCAGTTTCGCGGATAATTCAGAGCCGTCGGGAAGTCGGAGCTTGATCGCCGCGATGGTCGTTTCCGCAGTCTCCTGCCCCGGAGGGCCGGACGGGCCGATCCTGCCGATCACCGGGCGAGGATCCGCGGATGACAAAGGAATCACGGTCACTCCTGCGGCATTGAGCATGGTCCCGTTCACTTCGATTTTTTGCTCGCGAGGCGGCAAGTCTCGATCGCGCGACGGCAGCCTGACCAGGACGGTGATTTCGACGTTCACCACGGCGCCAACGTGGTTTTCCATCACGGTGCGTCCGATTGCGGCTTCATTTTCGGTCAGCGCGAGCGATTGCGCTACACCAGCACTCGAGAAGCCGAGCACGAGCGTTGCGGAGAAATAAACGGAGTTGAACAACTTCATGATTCTTTCGGAGGGCGGGCGTCGCTCGAGCAGCATTTCCCCGAGGGCGCAGCGGCAGGCAGTCATGGAAAAGAGGCGCGTGAGTCCCGCGCCTCTGCGATCAGTTCAGGTCAGCTAGGCTCACTCGACCGTGAAGTAGATGTAGTGTTCTTCGCCAATCCACGGAATAGAGCCGAGATTGTAATCACCCTTCGGCACGGCGGTATCCACGGTCGCGTCCCACGGAACGCTCGGACCGTACCCATAAATCTGTGACGAGATGGCGGGATACGAGAGGAAGCTGCTCGTGGGGAAACCACCGCTCGTCCCGCCGATCCAGGCATTGCCGGAGTTTTGGGGGGCGGAGAAGTAGTAGTCGGCGACGGCAGACGGCGTAATGGCCAGCAACAGCAGGCCGAAGATCGCGAACGTTTGGGTCATGTAGCGTTTCATGCTTTTTTTGGGGATTGTTCGAAGTGGGGCGCCTCGAGCCATTCGAGGTTGGCCTTCACTTCGCGACAACCTCCGCAGCATGGGTATTTGGCGGCGTAATGATGCAAGACATGTGCTCAAGCGATTGAGTGGCGTTTGGCGGTTGCCGTGATTTCGGCTCATGCGCTTTAGTGCTGAAGCATGAGCTGTTCGCCCGCTCTCATGCGATTGAGCGCAACGCGGCCTTGGCATATTCCGGCGTCGCGTGGCAGAACTGAACGAATGATACCAACCGCTCATCGGATTTTCACTTTTTAGGCGGAGGGGAGGACCGGCTCCCTCCGGTCTCCGGTCCGATTGGACCGAGGCACGGACGGCACAGAGGCCGTCCCCCCTTTGGATGGAAGCAACGGGCGATTGGTACGACTCACGATGAACTCCCGGTTTAATATCTGCGAATTTGGGGCAACTGCCGATGGCGAGACCCTCGCCCATGAGGCGATTAATCAGGCGATTGCCACGTGCAATTCGGCTGGCGGCGGTACAGTGTGGGTACCGGTCGGTATCTATTTAATCGGTACGATCGAGTTGCTGAGCAACGTCACGTTGCACCTCGACGCCGGCGCGATTCTCAAGGGCAGTCCGGATCTCGCCGATTATCGCGTGCTGCCGTACACGAGTGAGTTTCGCAACACAGCGCTGATCGTTGCCGATGGCGCCACGAATATAGCGATCACCGGTCGAGGCGCGATCGATGGCAACGGTGATGCGTTCGCGATCTACGGCGAGGCCGACAAGTCGCGCGACTTCGATGCGAAACACACGCGGCAGGGCGAGGCGTATTTCGCGATCAACGATCTTCCGGATGACGGGCCGGTGAAACACAAACCGCGGCCGGGCATTCTGATTCTGCTGGTGCATTGCCGCGACATCGTCGTGCGCGACATCAAACTGGTGAACGCGCCCAACTGGTGCCTCCACATCGCGTGCAGTGAAGACGTGCTTCTCACCGGGCTCGACATCAAGAGCAGCCTGCTTCTGCCGAACAGCGGAGGCCTCGATGTCAGTCTCACTCGCAACGTCCGGATCAGCGACTGCAATATTGAGGCGGGTGACGACGCGATTGCGTTCAGTCCGTGCGCCGATGGTTTTGGCGGTGGCATCGCGGAAAACATTGTCGTCGAAAATTGCGTGCTACTCGCGCGTTCGGCGGCGATTCGCATCGGCTGGGGGCAGCACGATTTTCGCAATCTGCTTTTCAATAACATCGTCATTCGCGACTCGAACCGCGGGATTTTGATCAATCTCCGCTACGGCGAGCGGATGGAGAATATTGTTTTCTCGAACATCGTGATCGAGACGCGTCTCTACAAGGGCAAGTGGTGGGGGAAGGGTGAGCCGATCCATATTTCAGCCGTGGCGGAATTCGAGGCCGAGACGCGAGCCCGCGTACTGGGCAACGTGAGTTTCACCAACATCACCGCGGTCGGTGACCACGGGATCGTCCTCTATGCCGACGATCGCAGCACGATCGAAGATGTGCGTTTCGATCATGTGCGCGTGACGATTCGTCCGACAGCGTTGCAGGAATCATTCGGAGGTAATTTCGATCTGCGGCCGCTGTGGGATCCGGCGCGAAAAGTTTTCGCGCACGACATCCCGGCGTTTTACGCCCGAGGGGTGAAGGGTCTGGCGCTGCGCGATCTCGATGTTGAATGGGCGGAGAACCTACCGCAGTTTTGCCGCCATGCCGTAGAGATTGAGAATTTCGAAGACGTTACAATCGACGGTTTCCGTGGACGACAGACGCACACCGCAGAAAATAATCCCGACGCCGCGATCGTGCTCCGCCATGGGCGAAGCGCGGTGATTCGGAATAGCGTGGCAAAAAAGGGCGCCGGAAAATTTCTCGATGCGCAGAATGTCGCTGAGCTTCACGAGGAAGCACCGCGACGGTTGTGATTCAGTCGGAGTTGACCACGGATTTCGCGGATGAGCGCGGATGGAGCATGAGTTAACCGCAAAGAAAATAATGCAGCCACGCCTCAGCTAAACACGAAGGCCCGGAATTTTTGCCACAAAAGGCTCAGAATGCACAAAATCTGAAATCCGTTTTTGTGCTTCTTGAGCCTCTTGTGGCGATTTCTTCCGTTCACAGCCCGCCTCCCGATCCCGGAATGTTTGACCGCAGATTTCGCGGATGAACGCAGATATCAAACCATCAAACCCCAGCGGCCTGATGCCTTTATCTCCTCCCGCCTTTATCTGCGCTCTCTGCGTAATCTGCGGTTAGCCCTTCACCGCGCCGACTGTCGCGCCGGCGACGAAGAATCGCTGGCCGACGAGAAACAGCCCGATCACCGGCAGTAAGATCAGCAGCGACGCGGCCATCATGAGGTGCCATTCGGTGCCGTAGTTGCTGGCGTTTTGAAACGCGAGCAGGCCGAGCGGCAACGTCGCGAGGTCGGTCTGGTTCGTGACAATCAGCGGCCAGAGAAAACTGCCCCACGTGCCGAGAAACGTGAACACCGTGAGTGTCGCGAGTCCCGGCAACGCGAGCGGCAGAATCATCCGCGAGAAAATCATCCACGGCCCGGCCCCGTCGATTTCGGCCGCCTCGTCGATGTCGCGGGGGATCGAGAGGAAAAACTGTCGGAGCATGAACGTGCCGTAAGCGGAAAACATTACCGGTACGATGAGCGCGAAATAGGAATCGATGCCCGCAAGCCGACCGACGTTGGGATCGGCGAACGTGGTGCCGAGCACGCGTTGCGCCGACCAGTTGATCCACGGCAACACGGAGTCGAGGATCTCGGGCAGGAATTTCATCGCGATGAAATTGGGCAGCATCGTGACAGCAGCCGGCACCATCATGGTCGCGAGATACGCGGGGAATACGACATCCCGCCCGCGCCACTCCAGTCGCGCGAAGGCATAGGCGGCGCAGGCGCTCGTGAACACTGAGCCGAGCGTTACCGCTGCGGCGACGACGAGGCTGTTGAGATAAAAACGGGCGAAGGGAATGATCCGATTTACCTCGGCGAAATTTTCCCAATGCCATGAGCGCGGCACGATGAACTCGAGCAGCGAATTCGCCGAGCGCATCGCCTGACCCGGCGCGGAGAGCGCGGTGGTGAACATGAACGCGAGCGGCAGCAGCATCGTGAGTCCGATGACCGCGAGCGGAACGTGCCAAAAATTAATACGACGGAAATCCATGAGCGGAGTGTTAACCACTAATGAACACTAATGATCACTAATCCGATCAAGCTGATGATCCTGATTTCGATTCGGTCATTAGTGTTCATTAGTGGTTAACTCATTTGGATTATTCTCACACGCCCAAGCCGTGTTTCCCGCGCCGCCAGTTGATCAGCGTCAGGCCGAGCACGAGTGTGAAGAGCACCCACGCGAGAGCGGAGGCGTAGCCCATCTCGAAACGCAGATAAGCTTTTTGATAGATGTAGAATCCGAGCGTGGTGGTTGCTCCATTCGGTCCACCGCCGGTCATGACGTACGCTGAGTCCAGGCCGGATTGTAGTCCGTAAATAATGCCCATGGTCAGAATGAAAAACGTGACGGGCATCACGGCCGGCCACGTCACGAGCCAGAAGCGCTGCCACGCGTTCGCGCCGTCGAGCTCCGCGGCTTCGTGGAGTTCCCGCGGCACGGCTTGCAACGCGGCGAGGTACAGGATCATGCCGGAACCGCCGATCGCCATCCACGAGCCCATGAGCATGAGCGCGGGTTTCGCCCAAAGCGCGGAACCGAGCCAGTCGGGGCCGGCGATCCCGATCATCGCGAGCAACGAATTGAGAAGCCCGTGATTCGGATTATAAATCCAACGCCACAGATAATAGATCGGTACGCCCGCGAGGATGCTCGGGAGAAAGTAGATCAGCCGATACGCGTAGGTGCCGCGCAGTTTCCGGTTGAGCAACAGGGCGAGGACGAGCGAGCCCGCGATATTGACGGGCAGGTTCAGCATCATGAACAGCGTGTTGCCAAGATACTGCCAGAACTGCGGATCGTTGGCGGCCCACGCGCCGCCGTCGTGATGAAATCCGAGCAGCCGCACGAAATTTGAAAATCCGATCCAGCGCGGAGGCGTCAGCAAATCCCACGAAGCAAACGCCAGTAGCAGTGATGCGACGATCGGCCACGCGGTGAAAAGCAGGAAGCCGATCAGGTTCGGCAGCAGGAAACAAAGTGCGACGCGACGCTGACGCTGGGTGCGCGTGAGATTCACAGCAGTCCTTTCTCTTTCATTTTCGCGAGCCACGCGCGTACGTCGGCGGCGAGTCCGTGCACAATTTCCTGCGCTGGGATGCCGGGCTCCGCGAGCGACTGTTCAAAACGTTTCCGCACGATTTCCTCCAGCTCGAGTCGACCGGGACAATAGGCGAGAGCGGTGAGCCCGCCGGCCTCCATTGGCTCGACGTATCGGCGGATTGAGGACGGCGAGGGTTCGTGCAGAAACCAGTCGCTGTAAGCCTGCCGGCGGCGGGCGGGCACGCTCTGGCCGGCTTTCGCGGGCACTTCGGCAGCGGTGTCGGACACGTAGAAGCGAATGAATTCGCGGGCGAGTTCGGCGTGTTTCGAGCGACGGGAAATACCGAGCGCCACGGTGATGTGAGGGGTCTTTCCGCTGGCCGGACCTTGCGGAACCGCCGCGATGTCCCAGTGCAGCGCAGGGTTGGCGCGAAAAAACTTACTGGAGTTGCGTCCCCAAAAAAGAAACGCGATGCGACCATCGCGAAACATCTCTGACTCGCCCTGATCGAGCACCGTGCTGCGCGGCACCGCCCAGCCGCGTTGATGCATCCGCCGCCAGTATTCGATCGCGGACAGCGTGGTCGGCGAATCGACAATCACCGCGTGCGGATTCCACGGATCGTCAAAGCAGCGCGCGCCGTAAGCAGTGAAGAAAAACGGTTCTTGTGGCAGAGCGCAGAGGAACTCGGTCGGCGAGTTGGGATTGGACCTCCGAGAGAGTTTTGGCCCGAGAGCTTCGAGCTGTTCCCAAGTAATCGCCTTCCAAGGAAAATTCACGCCGGCGGAGGCTGCGGCGGAGATATTACCGTAGGCGACCATCGCATTGCAGTCAGTCGGCACGACGTAATGGCGGCCCTTCCAGGCGAGCGCTTCGAGTGGCGCGGGCATGAACGGATCGGCCGCGTTCAACTCGCGTACGAAATCCGTGAGATCGAGGAAAACATCGCGCGCGGCCCAGTCGTGGGAAAACGTATCTTGCGCCATGAGGAGGTCGGGCTCGTTACCGGCGACGATCATCGATTGAAGTTTTTCGGCGTAGCGGCCGCCGGTGATGAGCAGGTCGACCTTCACGCCGGGGTGAGTGGCTTCGAAGCGTCGCGCGATTTCCTCCTCAACGCCCGGCGGACTCCAGAACGCGGCACGCAGGTGAATCTGTTTGTCTTCACGAGGAACGCAGCCCGCTGCGAGTGCGACGACGGCGATGAAAAACGCGCCGCGAACGTGGTCTGACAAGAATCGGACTGACAACGCGAGAAAGGGCATGAAGCGGCTGCGAGTGGGTCCCACCACGGCCCGATGACTTTGGGGTGTTGCAGCCGCGGGGCACGTCTGAAAACGACCGATGTGTTCAATCGCATGAACGGGCTCGCTGTACTCAAGCGCATGAGGGTCGGCGTGAATGCGTAGGGTGTTAACGCGCCCAGAAAGGAGCGTGTTCAAAACGCGCATGATTTCCGACCGAGCGTCACACCTGCCTGTCCGATGGATGTTGGGAGTTATTTTTCTTATCTCCATGTCCGTTTCCCTTGAAAGCTTCGCGCAGCTCCGCTCTCCGCCTCCACCACGGCCGCTCATCCGGGAATTCGTGGGCATTAATACGCACGCCAACGGGCACGACCACCAGCAGGGCTTTAATCCAGATCTGTATTCGCCCACTTGCCGACTGTTGCGGGATTACCATCGGATGTCGCGGGACCTTGGCGAAAATCCGTCCACACCGGCTCCGCTGCCACTAGGTAAGGACGGCACTGATTGGAGCGCGATCTACGCAGAATGGATGGCGAAGGGCTGGAACGTTGAAGCGTCGCTCCAATTCGAAACGATCGACCGTTCGAAATGGAAAGATATCGATACTGAGGCGCGAAATTACGGCCGAGCCTTCGCGCGGGAGTTAGGACCATCAGGGATCCGCAAGCTGGTCGATACGGTCGAAATCGGCAACGAGCCGTCCAAATGGAGCGACGAGGACTATTCGCAGCTGTTCCGCGCGATGGCCTTGGGTTTGCGCGAAGGCGATCCGCGGCTACGCATCGCGACGAGCAACGTGACTGTTGGCCCGAGCGGGCGCTGGGACAAGAGCGTCGAGTGTGTGGCGAAGTTTCCGGAGTTGTTCGACGTGCTCACGCTGCACATCTACGCCGAGATCGCGCACCACCCGACGTGGGAGCGGAGTTTTCCGGAGAATCCGAAACTGCTGCGCTACTTGAATGACGTGGAGGCGCTCTGCCGCTGGCGCGATTTGCACGCGCCGGGAAAGGAAGTTTGGATCACCGAGTTTGGCTACGACAGCAGCACGAAAAAACCTGACCCGAACGGTCCATCGGCCGCGTGGTGTGGAGTGACGGACGAGCAGCAGGCGCAATGGCTCGTACGATCGATCCTTGTGTTTTCCGCGATGCCGGTGGGGCGCGCCTACATTTATTTTTTCAACGATCGCGACGTCCCCAGCTTGCACGCGAGTGCGGGGATCACGCGCTTCTTCCAGCCGAAACCGTCGTTCCACGCGCTGGCACATTTGCAGCGCATGCTCGGCGCGTATCGCTTTAGCCGGATTGTCGTAGACGAGCCGGGGAAGCTCCGCATCGAGGAGTTCGAGCACGGCGAAAATTCGAAACAGCTCGTGTGGGCCGTTTGGTCGCCGACGGGCGAGGGAGTCGCATCCCGGCAGGTTTTGACCGGGGTTCCTGGCAGGCTTCGGACGGCGGAACGGATGGTGCTGGATCCTGGCCGGGAGGCGCGAACGGAACTGCTGGCGATTCAGAAGAGCGACGGCACGATTGACGCGGAGGTGACGGAAAGTCCTCTCTATCTCGTACTGGAACAACCGTGATGCGCCGGCTTGCCCCCGAATTGGCCTCATTTCAAATCATGACTGCTCGCGAACTTTGCGCCTGGTTACGCTCGCTCCATTCGGTGCCGGAGCCATCGGTTGATCGAATCGTCATCGGAAATTCGGATACGATCGTACGCGGAGTCGCGGTGGCCTGGACGCCGACGTGGGACGCGCTCCGTGAGGCGCAGACGAAAGGCTGCAATGTTTTCGTGGCGCATGAGCCGACGTTTTTTACGCACTGGGATCTCGACGGATTCGATGCGGAGTTTGGCGAACTCCCGATGGCGGCGCTGAAAGCCGTGACGAAAACGCGCGACGACAAGCGGCGCTGGATCGAGGAAAATAAACTCGTGGTGATTCGCTGCCATGACGTGCTCGACGCAATGTCAGGCGGAGTCGTCGATTCACTGGCGACCGCGCTCGGGTTTTCCGCCGCGGACTATGTGACGACGGCGCCGCATTATCGCGTGGTCCGAATTATGCCACGCACCACCTCTGGCGAACTCGCGCAGCGGCTTGCCAACGCGTTCGCCGCGCTTGGTCAGCCGGGCGTGGCGTTCTACGGCGATCCGGCGCGCGTCGTGAGCAGCCTTGGGCTCGGCACGGGATACGGTTGCGCGCCGTGGCAGTTTCTCGAACTCGGTGCCGAGATGTGCGTGACGATTGATGACCGGATAAAGACCTGGACCGAGACGGAGTGGGCGGACGACGAGGGTTATCCGATGATCGTGATCCATCACGGTACGAGTGAGGAATGGGG
>CBRAFL010000224.1:0-9253 GCA_967755055.1 uncultured bacterium | reverse complement strand
AGCGATGGCCCCCATTCAAGGTGTGTAGCTCAGCCAAACGTATCGCCTCGGCAACAGCGGCCGACAGGTCGCAGGAGGCCAGGTGAAGATGCCTGTTTTTTAAATCGGTTTCGAACGCGGCCAGAGACGCCAGTGCATCAGCGTGCGAGATGACCTGGCGGAAGGCAGCGAAACGAATCGCGTTTCCAAACTCGTAGCGGTTGAGGACGCTTATCGTGATCGGCAGCTGGGCCTGGCGCGCCCAAGCGTGGGCCGCCGCTGTTTGGGCATCATTGCCGAACAGCGAAAAGAGAAAGCTCGTGTCGGCAACTGCGGTAGCCATGTCAGGCGCCTTGGCTGTCGGCCAAAATCGCCGCGCTCTTCTTCGCCGTCAGCGTCTTGGGCCAAGCCTGGCGATTAAGTGCCGCGCTTTGCGTCCAATCAATCTTCGTCGCCTTCGGCGAGGTAGGCGGAACGACTTTCGCCACGATTTTGCCCCGACGCGTTACCTCAACTTCTTCCCCTTTTGAAACCCACTGGAGTACCTTGGAATAGTTGTTTCGCAGCTCGCGCACCGTCGTCGTCTTCATGTGCTACATCGTGTAGCACATGGCGGCTGTGTCAACCCCGCCTTCGAGCTGGTACTGCCCGCTCGAACCGCTCGTATCGTCGTTCTCGTTCTTCGTTCTCTTTCTCGTTCTCGCTTGTCCGAAAGCATATCGCTCAATCACCGAGAACGATTCGAGAACGAGAACGATTAAGAGAAAGAGAACGATTCGAGAAAGAGAACGAGAACGATTAAGAGAATGAGAACGGGTCGAACGGGCGAATACTCACCACTTCTTATACCCGAGGAATTTTCCGTTCATCGTGATCTTCACCCGGTCGCCCTTCGGGTCGGGCACTCGCTCGATGTCCATGGTGAAGTCGATCGCGCTCATGATGCCGGGGCCGAATTTTTCCTCGATCAGCTCCTTGATCGTCCGTCCGTAAACGTAGATGATTTCTTGAAACCGGTATTGGAGTGGTTCCTTCGGCACCGTCGGTGCCGCTTCGCCTTTGTCGGCAAACACGGTCAGCGCTTCCGCGAACACCGGTCCGAGTCCCAGCAAGGTCGTCACGCGTGCCGCCTCTTCAGCTGACAACGCATTTTCGCCGAGACACGCCGAGGTCACGAACACCTCTGAGAGCCCGGCTGCTTTCGCGATGGCAGTCCACGTCAGCTGATTCGCTGTCTTCGCCGCCAGGATCGTCTCCGTCATTTCTTTTTTGGTCATGCACCCGCGAAAGCACGGTCGATGCCATCTGCCCGTTTGTCGACGCCATCTGCGGCTTCTTCATTAAAAGACAGCGCTGCATCCAAAAAAGAGGGCGGGGCCGGAGCCGATGATCAACCAGCCTGCGACATCCTTTCCCCGGAGTCTGCTTGTTCACGGGAGCTTTTATCTATAATTGCCTGGCCGAACCAATCCGCTCAGCTTTCGCGTCATGCCGCTCAGTTTTCACCCGTCTAAGGCTCAACTGGGTTGAGGCTAATCACACTTTTGGGCAAAGCTGGAATGACTATTACGCGCACCAGAATCGTTTCACTCTCGCTCGCCCTTTTGGCGTCGTCGTTGGTGGTTATACTAAAAGGTGCGGGCGACGAACCGTACCTCGCGTTCGAAAGATCAGACGCCCTCGTGCAGGTTGGCGTCGCCGCCGCTCTCATTGCATCCTGGATTCACCTCGGCGCTCTGATCGTTACCGGCGTAGTGCGACACGACGTCTCGAAACGGTGGCTCGGAGCTCTCTTCGTCGCCGCTCTAAGTGTCTTTTGCCTTGTGGACGGTGCGCTCGGATATGTGAGCGATATTGAGCGATTCGTTATTCAAAATCGGAAAGAAGAGCCCAACCAGTCGTCACTGCGCGACGCGATGGCTCGACCGTTTTCTGTTTTAGAGAGTCGCTCCTCGCGTGGCTGATTTGGATCGTTGGCAAACAAATGAAATTGTTCTCAGCTGTCGTCGCTGCGGTGACCGTTCTTGTTTCCTCGGCTAACGCGGATAGCAGCTCGCCTCCGGTTCATCCGTTCGCATTCTCGCTTGACGGACGTTTCATGGTGCGGCTCGTGGATCGCAAAGACCGGTCAAAGGAAGCCGCTGCGAGAATCCAAATCTTCGCGCTCACAAGAGAAGAAAAAGCCTACGAGCGCTTTTCAGATTTCGTTACGTCGTCCGGCGATGTTCCACTTGAGGCTCTTATTTCCGAGGACGGAAAATATGTCGTTACTTTCGACAGCAAGCACGGATTCGGACGTGGGGACAACGTTGTGGTCGTGTACGAGACGAAAACGGGGAGAAAATTGAAAAATTGGAGCCTAGACGAGATTCTTACCAAGGAAGATCGTCGCTCCGTTGTTTCCACAGTAAGTTCGGATTGGTGGCGCGAGGGTGTGAATTTCGCCTACGGGAGACCGGGGCTACTCGTTAACGGCCCAAGTCTTCAGTTCGACACGAAAGTAAAGCGATACTGCTACGAGCTTGATTTCACCGAGCTAAAGTGGACCAAAAAATTCTAGCGACTAACCCCGTTGTCACAGGACAACGCGATCGCTCGATAGGTTTCTCAAGTGGAAGCGCATTGCGCATCGAAGAATCTACGCTTTGCGAAAGGACAGCTGCGTAGCGGAGTTTTGTCTGATCGCGACTGGGCGCGCATTGATTTCGACGCGCACGCTATTCATTTCGATTTTCGAGCCGGCGCCCTCACGATTGTCACAGCGTCACTCCCTCGAAAACAATGAAGAAGCGGACGTCCAACTGGTGGCTCGTGCCTTGAATCAAGAGGAGACAAGACATGGCGGCACCTCGATCGCGATCGACGCGCCGATGTCGAAATACTCCGAGCGCATGATCCGCTGGCCGTTGACGTAATTCTCCTCTGCCACGGGAAAGCCGGTCGTGGCATCGATCAGCAGCACACTGTAAACCCCTCCGCTCATCATCATCTCCGCCGGTGTGCGGCGGTAGCTGATGATCGTTCCCGCAGCGTTTGTCGTCTTCTCGACCTTTATCTCGTCGCGAGAACTTTCCGGCGGGGTCGGGATTGACGGCATATCTTCGTCCTCCTCGACCGGCTGCCAGGATTGAAAACCCGCCATCGCGCGATCAAGCGCCACGCGGCCCTCCGCTGTGCTCTTGATCGTCATCGCCGCCCGCGTCGCTTCTGCGATCCAGCTTGCCGCCGACAATCCTCCCGTCTGCACCGCGGAGGCAGCCGAGACGATCTGTTGCAACAGACTTTTCGCGGCGGACACGGTGAGCTTGCTCTTCGCCTGTTCCAGCTTTGCCAACAGCGCAGGAGCGGTGATACGAACCGCGGCGCGTGATCCGATGGTGATGCGCTCGGTCCGCATCGAACCAAACTGAGGAATCGACATCTCGGATACGAGCCGCGTGCGATCGCCGGCGTGTTCCGTGATCATCGGCGCGACGGCGGCGCCCATACGGGCAAACGCGCCGACCATTATGTCGCGCTGCCGATATGTGGTTGCGTGCAATTTGTTCAATGCCGTCTCCGCTTCTGCCGCCGCGGCGCTCCCGAAATTTTCGTCGGCGTGGAGGGCCACCGTCGCGAGCGCCAGCAGCCAGGCGACCCGGTTAAAACGGAGTGGGGTGGAAACGAGCGAAGTCATTTCCGACTCTAGCAATCCCGTGGGCTCCTGACCATGGGCCGACTGGCTAGGGGGGCGGAAGGCCGAGAATAATCTCGGGGGGCCGGTTCGCGCACCACTCGGAGGGAGGAAACCGCTAATGGGGATCCGCCAATGGGCAGATCCTTATGCCACCCTTCCGCCTGATCGGCTCCAGAATAAGTGGTGGGGTCCGCTGATCGCAGACCGCGATTAGCGGGCTCCAATCACCTCAAGGTGCAGGCGATTAGCCGTAGCCGCTGCATCAAGATTTCCCCATTGGGAAATCCTATTAGCGGTGGGGCGATGTTTGGTTAACGACGAAACGAACGAGAGGGTTGGCTTGGATGGCGGATGCGTTTTGCTCGTGGCATGATTGGAAACACCCCGTTCTTGAATCGTGATCAGGCAACCTTTTGCTCGAGTCGCAGTCTCGCCGTCCTCCGGCTATTGGCGGCTGCGATCGGTGCGGCGAGTTCGGCGGTCGCGGCGACTTTGAGCGTCGATTCGGTTGCGGCGTTGCAGGCAAAAATCGAAACGGCTGCGCCCGGGGACACGATCGTGGTGAAGAACGGCCATTACACGACGACGACGGCGTTGACCGTTGCACGCGTGGGTACGAAGGGCGCGCCGATCACGATCAAGGCGGAGAGCATCGGCGGCGTGGAGATTGCAGGTTCGCATGGCTTCATGGTGACGAAGCCGGCGGCCTATGTGGTGATCGAAGGTTTCAAGTTCACTCACGCGGCGGAAACCAACCGCATCGAAGCGGGCAGCAGCCATGTGCGTTTCACGCGAAATATTTTCCAGTGCTCGGGCAACGGCGCGGAGATTGACGTGAGCGGCGACGACGCGGAGGTGGATCACAACGAGTTTCGCGACAAGAAGGTGGTCGGTAATATGCTGTCTGTCACCGGCACCGGCAGCCAGGTCGCGCGGCGGCTTTGGGTACACCACAACTATTTCCACGACTACGCCAACGCCCACGCCAACGGCGCGGAGACGATCCGTTTCGGTCGCAGTTTCTTCAGCATGTCGCGCGGCGACGGCCTTGTGGAATACAATCTTTTCGTTCGCTGCGTCGGTGAGAACGAGCTCATCACCAATAAATCCTGCGCGAATACTTATCGCTATAATACTTTTCTGGAAAGCCCGGGCGCGCAGCTCACGTTGCGTCACGGCAATGACTGCATCGTCTACGGGAATATCTTCCGCGGCACCGACGGCCTGCGCATTTTCGGTGACCGGCACCGGGTGTTCAGCAACTATTTCGAAGGAAATACGCTCGGGATCAATATCGGCAACGGTGACGGAGAAGTCGCCGACGGCGCCAAGCTCACGTGTCACGACCGGCCCGACGATTGTATCATTGCGTTCAACACGCTCGTGAACAACCACACTCAATATCTGCTCGGCGCCCGCAAGGACGGCTTGGGCGCGACGCGCACGACGTTTGCCAACAACATCATCCTGGGTGGCAGTGTGGCGGTGAAGATCGACGGCCCCAATGTCGGCGCGGTCTGGAGCGGCAATCTGCTCTGGCAAACCGGCGATGCCGGTCCGATGCCGGCCGATAGCTATATGATCGTCGACCCGAAGCTCGCGGCCGGCGCTGACGCCGTGATGCGCTTGCAAGCCGGCAGCCCGGCGATCGATTCGGCCACGGGCGATTTTCCGTTCGTGGCCGTCGATCAAGACGGTCAGCCCCGCAGTGGAAAGAAGGACAGGGGAGCGGATGAGTTCTCGACCGCACCGATCCTCGCGCGATTGCTGACGCCTGCTGAAGTAGGCCCAGCGAGCAAGTGAGGTAAATGGATTTGGAATTCGAAAGAATCGCCAGGGTCTGTTTTCGAAATACTCGGAGGGAGGAAACCGCTAATGGGGATCCGCCAATGGGCAGATCCTTATGCCACCCTTCCGCCTGATCGGCTCCAGAATATGTAATGGAGTCTGCTGATCGCAGACTTTAATCAGAGAAACGAATTGCGGTAGGGCGAGGCGTCCCGCGGAGCCGTGATCGCGTGATTGACCCGAAACATCCCCGGCACGGCGGAGACGCCTCGCCCTACCCGAAATTCGACGTATTCGCGGCCGTTGGATTTCCTCTGACGATGCATTGATCCGTGTTCATCTGTGATATCAGTGGTTAAGGTGCTTCTTTTTCCGACTCTGCGTTCGGCATTCCTCATTTCGCCCGCGCTTGGCATCCCTCGGTTTGTCGGAAAGGTTGGCGCTCATGACCAAATCGGGCGGAGACACGGGGAAAGGGTCGAAAGACGCGGGCGGAAATGCGCGTGGCATCTTGCTGCTCGTTTTTACCATGGCCGGTTTCTCCTGCATGGACGCTTCAGCCAAGTGGCTGAATCTACGCGAGCATGCGTTCCAGACCGTTGCGATACGGTATGCCGGCAGCTTTCTGCTGACCGCGTGTTTCCTCAATCCGTGGACGCGTCCCGGCATTCTCCGCAGTTCGCGGCCGATGCTGCAGATCGTGCGCGCGCTGTGCGTGTTCGCCTCTTCGCTCGGGGGCTACACGGCGTTGAAGACTCTGCCCCTGACGGTCGTCACGTCGATCACGTTCGCGGCGCCGTTGCTGGTGGCGCTGCTGGCCGGGCCGGTCCTGGGCGAGACACTCGGACCGCGGCGGGTGGTGGCGATCGTGGTGGGTTTTATCGGGGTGCTGGTGATCACGCGGCCGGGCACGGCGGGATTTCAACCCGGCATGTGGCTCGCGCTGGGAGCCGCTGGCTCCAACGCGGGATATTTCCTGATCACGCGTCTGCTTTCCCGATACGACGCGCCCGAAACCACGCATTTTTATACCGGAATGGTGGGCACGCTGGTATCGGTGCCGCTGGCGCTCCCGGTATGGCAAACGCCCACGTCCGCACAAACGTGGATCGTGATGGGATGCATTTCTCTCGCGGGCGCGGGCGCGCACTGGTTGTTGATTCTGGCCCACAAGCATGCGCCCGCGAGTGTGCTCTCGCCGTTTTTCTATACGCAGCTTTTGTTTGCCGCGCTGATCGGAGCGATCGTCTTTGGCAACGTGCCGGACCGCTGGACGATCATCGGCGGAGGCATCGTCATCGGTTCCGGCCTGTACCTGCTCTACCGCGAGCGCGTCCGTCACCATTCACCCAGCGTGGATGTGGCTGCGTAGAAAAGGTATTCATGTTCGCAGGTCAACCGACTCTTCCGGCCGGAGTACATCATCGAGGTCGAACTCATCGCCGTCTTTCCGGATAACACGAAGTAAGAAATCAATTTCTCGTTCACTCCGCCCGGAGCGCTTCGACGGGGTTGACGGCCGCGGCGCGGCGCGCGGGCAGGACGCAGGCCAGCAGAGCTGCGACCAACAGGAGCAACCCGCTCGCTGCATACGCCGGCAGATCGGCACCCGTGATCCCGAAAAGTTGTGACTGCAGCCAGCGACTTCCGACCCAGGCGCCCGCCAACCCGAACGCTACGCCGGGTACGGCCGCCATCAGCCCACGCCCGATTACCGTCCGCAGCACGTCGGAACGCTGTGCGCCCAGTGCCACCCGGATTCCGATCTCACGTGTCCGCTGTCCAACCAGGCACGCCAGCACTCCGTAAATACCCACTGCGGCGAGCAGCAGTGCGGTCGCGGCAAAAAACACGAACAGGCCCATGCTGAACCGCCGGTCCGACGCAAAATTCGCGATCCGCGTCGACATCAACTCCACGTCGAAGATCGGCTCGTCCTGCACGATTTCGTGAATCCCCCGTCGCAGCGAAGCAACTACGCCCGAGGGATCCTGCTGCGTGCGTACGACGAGGTGCAGTGAGATGGCCGCCGGCCATTGCGAGAGGAGCGTGTAATATTCGACCTGGTCGCCATGCTCCGCGCCGATCTGCGTCGTATTGCCGACCACTCCGATGACCTTCATCCGCGGCAGATTCATTTCGGGCAGACCGATCTGAAACGTCTTTCCGATGGGATCCTCATCTGCCCAGAACTGGTCGGCCATTTTGCGACTGATCACCGCGCTGACGACAAAATTGGCATAGATTTTCGGCAGCTCGGCCATCGTGAACGGCGCGCCCTCCGGCACGGGCGCCCGCGGCTCGTGGCCGTCGAACAGTGCTCCACGCACCAGCGGAATCCCCACCGTCTGGAAGTATTCCCGCGTGATCACGTGCAAGTTGGTATTCGGAAATTTTCCTGGCAACGGAAGCGGCCGGTCCGAACGAAAAAATGTATTCGACGACGTGTCCCAGGTGTAAGGCAGCGCAGAGGCAAACGCCGCCGACTGGATCTCTCCCAGTTGCTGTATCCGCTCGAGCACCGTCTCGTGGTGGCGGATGAACGCCGCCGGATCATTCGTCATCGCCGCCGCTGGTGGTGTCGCGATGCGCAACGTCAGCACGCGCTCGGGTTGGAGCCCGGTCGGAACCGAGGTCAACCGCTGCAGGCTGCGGATCAGCAATCCGGCTCCGACAAGGAGCATCACGGCCAGCGCGACCTGCACGAACACCAGCACGTCGGACAAATGGAAACGCCCAAACAGTGTGTGCACGGCGGGACGCGTGTTCTTCAGGGCGTCGTTGGGATTCGCGTGCGAAAGTTGCCACGCAGGCGCGAGGCCGAACGCCACACCGGTCACGAGTGTGACGCCAGCAACGAACAACCAAACTCCGGCATCGAAACCATTCGTGCCCTCCATCAGTTGGCGCATTTCCCAAGGTGCCAGTCGCGCGACGAATTCGTAGCCGACCCGGCCGGCCAGCACGCCGAGAATTCCGCCGCCGAGCGCGAGGAGCAAACTCTCCGTCAACAACTGCCGAAACAGATCTTTGCGCGTCGCGCCCAATGCCGTGCGGATCGCCATTTCGCGACTGCGGCTGAACGAGCGCGCAAGCAGCATGTTCGCCACGTTCACGCAGGCGATCAACAGAACCATTCCCACGGCGCCAAGAAGCAGATAGAGACCGGTGGTCGCGTCTCCCTGCAACCGCTGGCGCAACGGAATCATCGTGACGCCGACACCCGCATTCTCCTGTGGATACTGGCGTTCCAATCGCTGCCCGATTGCCGTCAACTGTGCGCGGGCCGTTTCGATCGCGACTCCAGGCTTTAGCCGTCCGATGACGGCCGTGCCATTGTGGTTCCCGCGCTCGCGCATGAATTGCCGGTCGACGATCGGTTCCATCGGCACATACGCATCCGCGTAGCGATGAAAGCGATACTCCTCAGGCAGAATGCCGACCACGGTCGTCGCGACGTCGTTGAGCATCACGGTCTTTCCGACCAGGTCCGGCTGCGCTTGAAAGAATCGCTTCCAGGCCGCGTGAGTGAGCCACGCCACAGGCGCGGCTCCCACGCGGTCATCCTCCGGGCGAAGATCGCGACCGATCGCCGCGTGTACTCCGACGACCGTGAAGAAGTCCTGCGAAACCTCGGCGATGGTCACCTGCTCGGCGGTGTCGGTGGTTTTTAATTTGGCGCCGTCCGTGCGATAAATTGCCAGCCCGCTGAAGACATCTTGCGCGGCCCGCCAATCGACGAAATTGGGATAGGACACGCCCATGTCGGAGTCCTGACTGGACCGCTCCCCGAGGTACACGAGTCGATCC
>CBRAFL010000223.1:0-9274 GCA_967755055.1 uncultured bacterium | reverse complement strand
GCGGTTGATTGGATTCCCCTCTAGCAAGAGGGGTGGCGCGCAGCGACGGGGTGTGAGCTCGGGGCTTTTCACACAGCCTGATTCGCGTGCGGAGGGTGCACCGCGCCGTAACCGGTGCGGCTACCTGCGGACGGCTAATTAAAAATCCTGGCATGCTCATGCGGCGAGGTTCGCGATGGGGGCGGTGCAGACGCCGGATTTTTCCAGGGTGCGTGCGACGCGAAGAAGCAGGGCTTCGCTCCACGGAGCTCCGATGAGTTGCACGCCGATCGGCATTGGCCCGGTCGAGTGCACGGGTGCGGCGACTACCGGCAGGCCGACAAAACTGATCGGTTGAGTGAAAATTCCGAGGTTGGGACGGACGAGCATTTCCTGCCCCTCAAGCGTCATGGTTTGCTGGCCGATCAAGGTGGCGGAAACCGGCGTCGCGGGCGCGAGTAGAACATCGACGTGGCGGAAAACCTCGCGCATCTGGTCGCGCCACCACGCGCGGTAGCGCTGTGCATGCAGATACCATGCTGCTGGGAGAAGCGCGCCGGCGATGAATCGATCGCGCGTGCCGGGATCGAAATCGGCGGCGCGGTTTTTTAGTCGCGGCAGGTGGAGCTGTCCGCCTTCTGCCATGGTGATGAGATATGCGGCGGTGCGCGCCCGGGCACATGCTGTCTCCGAAATCTCGATGCGGCGTCCGCCATTCAAGGCGGACATCACGGCTGCAACTGCGGAACGGGCTTGGGGTGGGCAATTTTTTTCGAAATAGCCGGTGGCGATTCCCACGCGCATGGAACCAAGTCCGGCTTCGAGCGTGGGAGACGCCGGTTCGGGCGCGCGGGACGAGCAGGCGGCATCGCGCGGATCGGAACCCTGCAACGCGTCGTAAACAGCCGCGAGATCCGCGACAGAGTTAGCGAACGGACCGATGTGATCGAGGCTGTCGACGAAGGGGAAGCTTCCGGCGCGCGACAGCCGGCTGTAAGTTGGTTTTAATCCCCAGATGCCACAGAAAGAAGAAGGCACGCGAATCGAGCCATTCGTGTCGGTGCCGAGTGAGAAGGAGACAAGACCGGCCGCAACCGCGGCACCGCAGCCTCCCGACGAACCGCCGGCGGAGCGCGTAAGATCACGAGGGTTATGGGTGGTGCCGTCGTGGGCATTTTCAGTGACAAAGTCGTAGGCGTATTCGCCCATGTTGAGCGCGCCGACGCAGACTGCGCCCGCGCGACGGAGGCGTTCAACAGCGGTGGCATCTTCGGTGGCGGGCGGATTATCACGATTGATTTTCGAACCCGCGACGGTGACAACGCCGGCGAGGTCGAAAAGATTTTTGACGCCGTAGGGCACACCGGCGAGCGGGCCCGGATCGCGGCCGTCCGCGACTGCGGAATCGATTTCACTCGCTTCATTGCGCGCGCGTTCGGCGGTGACGGTGGTGAACGCGTTGAGTTGAGGGTGAGTCGCCGCGATTTTGGCGAGCGCGTGTTCGGTGATGGCGCGCGCGGTCACGCGTCGGTCACGGACAGCGGCGGCGAGTTCGAGCGCGTTGAACGAATCGAAACTCATGGCGTGAAAACGGGAGCGAGTTCGGTATCCGCGGGTAGTACGAACTCTAGGAGTGGCAAGGCGAGTGCGGCGGCGCGTTGGAGGTTTTGGACCACGCCCGGTCGATGAGCCGGATCGAGCGGCACGCCAACGGCAGCGGCGACGCGATCTGCGTAATTTTCCCAGACGACGGCTGGCGGAAAGAGCGCGTGCGAGACGTGAGCGGCAACGATTTTCCAACCGACTTCGGGAAAGCGAACCCAGACCTGAGATTGACGGCTATGACGCGGCTGGCCGCCGACGGTCTGGGAGAGTTCGCACATGACGGACGCCGTGTCGGGACCGAACGCGGTGATCGTGCGACGGACGATCTGACGATCAACCAGCGCGGGACGTGAGTCGTTGCGGTACGTGGCGATCGCTTCGGCGCCATAGAGATGTTCGCTTACGCCGAAGCGGACAACGTGCGGCGAGTTCCAGAAAGAAGTATTGAGCGCGGCGACGTCGTTGGTGATGAGGGCGTGTTCGTACGCGTCGTGCAGAGCGGCAATTTCAGAGATAATCGTGGGGTCGTTCAGGGGAAGCATGGAGGGGAAAATCGTGCGCGAAACGGCTCACCCGGGGGATTCGTCGTTTGCGGACAATCGTTAATAGCAGGTCGCGGGCCGAAGGAGTCGGGGCGTGAAGCCCCTCCCGCGATTGGCGAGAGGGGCTTTTCGGATACGCGCGGTCAGTTTACCATTTGTAGGCGAGGGTGAGTTCGGCGGTCGGGCCCTGGCTGGGACTGATGAACGTGTCCCAGAAGAGAAACTGCGGCGTGTAGTATTTCTCGTTGAGAGGATTGTTCACGTTCACGCGGGCGGACCATTTGCCGAAATTGTAGAACAGCGCCGTGCGCGCCACGATGTAGTCGGGCAGGAGGATTTTTTGCAGATATCCGGCGTAGAACGCAGACACGTAAGTCCCGCCGAGAGAGAAACCCCAGCCCGCGCGAGACGTGTAGGTTCCGTTGAGCGAGAAAACGCGCTCGGGAGTTGGCGCCTGTATGGGCGAGCCCACGCCGATGAGACCGCCGACGGCGACGAAGCGACCACCGTAAGTGAGGGTCGGATCGAGCCCGAGCGCACCGGGAGGCACGCCGAGGAAAAAGGGCGAGTTGAGCAGATCGGTGCGCTGCCAGGTGCCGGTGGCGGTGAAGCTGAGGCTCTTGGTGGGAGCGTAACGCGCTTCGAATTCAACGCCCTTGGATTTGTAATTATCGAACGTGCCCGCTTGAGAATTAAACGCGGTTTTCTCCTGCGTGTAGTAGGCGAGAGTCGCATACAATTTGTTTTTGAGCAGCGTGCTCTTGACGCCCGCTTCAGTGAGTTTCGAATCCTGGAGCCAGGTTCCGCCGGCGATATTCAGACGGTCGATCATGCCGCCCTGGCCCAATTCCAGATAGCGCGAGGTCGCGTGCGTGAGGTAGGGCGTCACGCCACCGGGGAGTTTGTAGTTCACGCTGGCATTGTAGGTGAACGCGGAATCGTTCGCCTTCGCTCGCGCGAACACGGCGTTAAGATCGGTGCCGTTGGTGGAAGCGTCATACGAATCCCAGCGACCGCTGAGCGTCACGCCGAGTTTTTCAGCGAACGTCCCGTCGACGAGGCCGAAGACGCCGAAGTCGGTGAATGCCCCGATCTGGCGCCAGTTGTAAGGGACGTTGCCGGAGCCATTGTAAGCCCCTTCAAAACGGTCGTTCGGTGTGGCGCCGTAGGAGAGATCGCGACGGTCGAGTACTTGATAACCGCGACCGCGGGACTCGCGTTCGTCGCCCGACGAGTAACGCCACGATGCGCCGAAGACGTTGTCGATCTTGCTGGAGGTGCTGGGTTCAAAGTGCCAGTTCGCCGTGGTTTTGTTTTCGAAAGCGATGGCCTGATAATCCGCGGTGAACCCATAACTTGAATACTTCGTGTGGTTCATCGAGTCGTAGAACGTCTGGTTCTTCAGGTTCACGTCCGCACTGAAAGTTTTGGTGATGTCGAAGAAACCGGTGAGCGCGTCGGTCTTGGAAAAGTCGCTCGGCTCGACCTGCACCGTGTGGTGGCTAAGCTTAACGAGCTTCACTGTGGCAGGATCGAGCGCGAACGCGGCCTGCTGATTGGCCGAGAGCGCGCCGTAAGGAAATGGATTGGCGAAGGCGAACTGCTCGAGAGCGTAGGGCGCGACCTCGGACGGGCTGAGGAAGCTATCACCGTTGGTGTTGAGGTTGAGCTTGGCGCGACCGGCGAGATAGAGACCGTCGTTGTCGATCATGGATTGCGTGACGCGATTCCAACCGAGGCTCTGGTTCAAGTTGGCGTGTTGCGCCATGAAGCCGTATTCGAGCAGAACGCTGTCGGACAACTCGGTGTCGATCGCGAGTTGGGCGAGCGTGCCCTTGTTGTAAATGTTGGTGTAGTAGTTGCCCGAATCTTCCGCCTGGAAGAAGAAATAGGCGCCGGATTTTTTTCCGAGGAGGGAGAAGGGCGCGCCGTATTCGATGCTGGCGGCTTTCTTGTCGTAGGTGCCAACGGTGGCGGTGAGAATGCCGATGGGTTTATCGATGAACTTGGCGGTTTTGCTCTTCGCGGTCTTGGGAATGAAATTGAGAATACCGCCGACTTTCCCGCCGCCGTAGATCGGCGGCGGCGGGCCCTTGATGATCTCGACGTAGTCGGTCGAGGCAATCGGTGTGGGAAAGTTGCCGCGATTCTCGATGCGGCGGAAACCGCGGAAGAAGTTGTCAGCGCGTTCGCCACGAACATCGAGGGCGCCCGCGACACCAAAATAATTTCCGGTGAACGTGCCTGCGGTCATCGAGACGAAGTCGTTGACGGTGCGGATGCCGAAGAGATCGATCAGCGCACTTTCGACCACGGTGACGGACCGCGGCGTGTCGGCGAGCGAACGGGCGGTGCCGAACACGCTGCCGCTGTCGCGCGCTGGGAGAACATCGTAAATATCGTCGGCCTTCGCGCTGGTGACGAATTTATCGAGGACGACGATGTCCTCCTTTTCGGCTGCGGGCAGCGTGCTGGTGGAAAGGAGAAGAAGTGATGCCGGGAGGAGAATTAGCCGCCGGAGTACGGGGCTAACGGCGGCCGCAGGGCCGTGTGTGAGGGCGGGAGACGATGTGATCATGGGCGGTGAACGTGGTGTGCAGTGGACGCGCCGCGACGGTCGTACGCGGCGCGTTTCGTGAGCAGCGCCCATGCCAAGATTGTATACAATAAGGTATACTGGTGAAATTATGTCACGCTGGGTTAGTCGTTGCGTGGGGCCGTGCAACTGCTTCGACTTGGCGAATCATCATGCCTCGCAGTCGCCGCCCCACTTCTTCTCGCGCGGGGAAATCAGCGCCCGCGAGCGCGCGCAGTCAGGTCGGGAAAGAAATCCTGCGCCAGCTGCGCGAGCGAATTCTCAACTGGTATTATCCACCCGGAAAGCATCTCGGTGAGCAGGCGATTTGTGATGAATTTCAGTCGAGCCGCATTCCGGTGCGAGAGGCGCTTCGCGCGCTGGCGGAGCAAGGGTTGGTGGACCAGGTGCCGAATCAGGGATGCTTCGTGAAGCAGCCGGATCTCGCCGGGATTCATCAACTCTATGACTATCGGCTGGCGCTGGAGCTATTTGTGGTGGAGCGACTGGCGCAAACGGGACCGCCTCCGGAGTTCGCCGCGAAAATGCGGGAGGAGTGGGAGCCGTTGTTGCACATCCGGGCGGACGCGCCGGTGGATGGCGATACGCTGGTCCGTGCGGACGAAGAGTTTCATCTCGGCCTGGCCCGGGCGATCGACAACGAGTACATCATTGAGGCGCTGAAGGACATCAACGAGCGGCTGAGATTTGTGCGGCTTGTCGTGATCACGACACCGCATCGGATGCAGGACACGGCAGGGGAGCATTTGAAAATTCTCACCGCGCTGGAGAAAAAGAACGGTGAAGCAGCGCGGCGCGCGTTGTGGCAGAACATCAATCACGCGCGCAACAAAGTGGAAATCGCGCTGGCGCGGGCATTGACGAACTCTCACCAGAAGCGGCAGTGAGGGTTTTGTTCGGCTTGGTCTTCGTTGCGGAGAGTGTGTTGCGGACGAAAGCGCGGGACGGTGAAATGGTGGGCGACGAAAACGCGAGACCGCGAAGTTGCGCATGTTTTCGCCAACCAGTGATTTTTTCAGGTGAGCCGGAGAAAAGCCGCGGACGCACATATTACGTAATACGTAACATGTGGACGGGATGTCCTGTCGCGCGAGCGCGGCGCCATGTTACGTATTACGTAATATGTGGGCTTTTGGGAGAGCAGGGTTTTTGGTTTGCCGGACGGAGAATGTGCTCGGAATTGGAAAAGCGGGACAGGCACGACGTAACTTTTCGGTGCGCCGGGAGATTGCCACTTTGAGATACACGGGTGGCGGGCGGTGACTCGGTCGTGCAGCACAGGAGGATGATCGCCGGGGTCTGGCAGAGATTTGCGTAACCGAAATAATTACACTTCTTGCGCGCATCATGGATTCACTTCTCACACACGACTCCTCCGTGCCGGCTGACAGCTTCCTTCTCGATGCCTATTCGAACGCGGTTTCCGGTGCCGTTGAAACGGCGCATCCGGCGGTCGTTCATATCGAAGTTCGCGGCAACGACGCGCCCGGCGGCTCCGGCTCGGGCTTTTTTATTTCACCGGACGGCTATCTTCTGACGAACAGCCACGTCGTCCACGGCGCGCGCGAACTGAACGTCTTTCTCGCCGACGGTCGAAAGCTCGCGGCCGACCTGATCGGCGATGATCCGCACAGTGATCTGGCCGTTCTTCGCGTCAGCGCGGACGAGCTTTCGTATCTCAAACTTGGCGACAGCGACACCCTGCGGCCCGGCCAAATCGCGATCGCGATTGGTTCGCCGATGGGCTTTCAACAAACTGTCACCGCCGGAATCGTCAGTGGCCTGGGGCGTTCGCTTCGCGGCGCTGCGGGACGACTGATCGACAATGTCATTCAAACCGATGCCGCGCTCAACCCCGGTAACTCGGGCGGCCCGCTCGTGAACACGCACGGTGAAGTCATCGGCGTAAACACCGCGATCATTCGTCCCGCACAGGGCATCTGCTTCGCCATCGCGAGCAATACCGCGCGGTGGGTGGTCGGGTTGCTCATTAAAGACGGACGCATCCGGCGGAGCTTCATCGGTCTGATCGGGCAAACGGTTCCTCTGATCCGCAAGGTCGCACGCTATCACCACATCAAACAGGAAACGGGTGTGTTGGTCGCAGGCATGGAGCCCGACAGTCCGGCCACACGCGCGGGCTTGCTCGAGGGTGACATCTTGCTCGCGCTCGACGATACGCCGACGCCGGCGGTCGACGCGCTGCACAAGCTGCTTACCGGCGACCGAATCGGCGAGCGGGCGATCGTCACGTTCTTGCGTGGCGTGGAGGTCAGGCGTCATGCGATCATTCCGCTCGAAATGCCGAGTCGGGGGTGATTGAGAGCGGTAAGCGGTAAGCTTTAGGCGGTAAGCTTCGGACCTCAGAACAATGTCCCGAATTTTACTGAAGCTCGGATTGGCGCGGAGGGACGACCTCCGTGTCGTCCGGGTCTGATTCCGAGTCGGAACCAATTGCTGGCCGGATTTCTCCCGCTCTCCGAGTCTAACTATTTTGATTTTTCTAGAGCTAACTTCTGTCTCTCCCTGCGACCTCCGCTCATTCGCACCGCAGCGCGATGACCGGATCAACCTTGGCCGCCCGGCGTGCCGGCAGCCAGCTGGCCAGCAGCGACACCAAAAGCAGCAACGCGCTCACGCCCGCGAACACGAGAGGGTCCGTTGGCTTCACCTCGAACAGCAGGCTGCCGAGATAGCGGCTGAGGTAGAGCGCCCCGCCGAGGCCGATGAGTAGTCCCGAGCCAGTCTTCCTGAATCCCTGTCGCAGTATTAGTCCCACAATTTGTCCGCGCGACGCGCCGAGGGCGCCGCGAATCCCGATTTCTCTCGTTCGCTGCACCACATCGTAGGCCAACATGCCATAAATCCCGACCGTCGACAGCAGCAGGGCAATTCCGGCAAATGCTCCGAGCAAAAACATGACGCCGCGCCGATTCGCGAGCATGTAGTCGAGGTTTTCTTGAAGCGAACCGGCGAGATAGAGCGGAGCACTTGGATCGACGCTGCGCAGCTTCTCGCGCATGAGCGGCACGATCACGCTGGCCGGTCGGGTAGTTCGCAGCACCATCGAAAAAGCCGGCGCCGCGCCCATCGGTACAAAGACGAAGGGTGTTCCGCTAACATCCTCGAGTCCTGTTAACTTCGCGGCCGTCACCACGCCGACGATTTGCGGCCATTCGTCGGGTTTCTGGTTAGGTCTGCCCAAGAACGTCTCGCCCACAGCGCTTCGTCCGGGGAAATGTTTTCGGGCAAAATTCTCGTCCACGATAAAGACCTGCCGCGCCTTCGGCAGCGTGTCGGCCGAGGTAAAACCCCGTCCTTCGAGCAATCGCATGCCCATTACGTCAAAATAGTCAGGCGACGCTAAAATAGAAAAGGCCGTCGGAAGGGTATCGGAGGCGCTATTCGCCGATCCTCGGATCTGGAAAAAATTCGCCGTAAATCCGGAAAACAGCGGAAAGCTGCTTGTATATCCGACCTTCTCTACGCCTGGGATTTCCCTCATTCGCTCCACGATCAGGTCCTGTGTGCTTTTGATCCCTTCCAAAGTTTGATCGGGAAATCCAAAAACGGTACGCCCCTGCACCACATGCGAAGCATCAAAGCCGGGATCGACCGCGAGCACGCGTGTGAAACTGCGGATCAATAGGCAGGCGCCGATTAGGAGCATCAGCGCGAGCGCCACCTGCGAGGTCACCAGGAAGCCGCTCATCGCGCGCATGCCGCCGCCGGCCGAAGCTCCGCGGGAACCGCCCTGCAATGACACCAGTAGGTTTGTCCGCCATGCTTTCACGACAGGGAGTAGGGCGATCAGCACGGCTACAAGGAGTGTGGACAACAAGGTGACACCAAGGATGACGCCATCGATGGCGATCGGCTGGAGTTCGCGGATGATGGCCGTCGTGTAGGTGTTGATGAGGCGCAGGCTGGTCCAGGTTAGCGCCAGACCGATAGCCGCACCCAATCCCACCAGCAACAACCCCTCTGTCATCATTTGTCGGGCGAGCGCCCCTCGTCCCGCTCCTAGTGCCTGACGAACTGCCAGTTCGCCTCGTCGCGCATTGGTGCGCGCCAACATTAGATTGGTGACATTCACGCAACCCAGTAGGAGAACGAAAAGCGCTCCGCCCTGCAGCATGAGCAGGCTAGTCCGGACCGATTTGGTCTGCTCGACGCGCACCGAGCCGAGGCCCATTTGAAATCCAGTTCGTTCAACAAATTCGCGTAGTCCCGCAGACGCCACCTGTTCTTGGAATCGTTTTTCCAACGTCGCGAGTTGCGCCAACGCGGCAGTGTGCGCGACCTCCGGCTTTACCCGTCCGTACATGACGGCTTTCTGTAAGAATCGGGCCCCCGCATCCGACTGCTGCCACTCAAATGGCTTCATGAGCGACGTGTCGGCGTTGAGGGCTTCCAGACTTCGCGGCGCCACACCGATAATGGTGAACTGCTGGCCGCTCAATTTGATCACGCGGCCGATCACTCCAGGATCGCCGGGCACGGTGCCGGACGCCAAGACCGCGCGTGTCAGCGTTGTGTGGGCCATGATTCT
>CBRAFL010000222.1:0-9330 GCA_967755055.1 uncultured bacterium | reverse complement strand
AACCGCCATTTCCCTCGTTGACACTCCGTGCGTGCGCCGATTCGTTTCCGTCGGCGGAGCCGCCAGCCCTTCACGCAAAACATGGCCAACTTCCTCGGTTATTTCTCGAACGACATCGGCATCGACCTCGGCACCGCCAACACCCTCGTTTACGTAAAGGACAAAGGCATCGTGCTGCGCGAGCCTTCCGTGGTCGCACTCGACACGGTCACCCGCAAAGTCCGCGCGGTCGGCGACGAAGCCAAGCGCATGCTCGGCCGTACTCCCGGAAACATTACAGCCATTCGTCCGATGAAGGACGGTGTCATCGCCGACTTCGATGTCACCGAAGCGATGTTACGCTATTTCATCGGCAAGGTGAGCACGTCTTTCCGGGCGCCGCCACGCGTCGTCATCGCGATTCCCTCCGGTATCACCGCCGTTGAGAAACGCGCCGTGATGGATTCCGCCACGCACGCCGGCGCGCGCAAAGTCATCACGATTCCAGAACCGATGGCCGCCGCAATTGGCGTGGGCCTTCCGATCGATGAACCTGCCGCGAACATGATCGTGGACATTGGCGGCGGGACGACGGAGATCGCCGTGATTTCGCTCAACGGCATCGTATTCTCAAAATCGATTCGCGTCGCCGGTGACGAACTCGACACCGCGATCATCAATTACATGAAGCGTGCCTATAATCTTCTGATCGGTGAGCGCACCGCGGAAGAGATCAAGGTACGTGTTGGCTCCGCCTATCCGCTCGAAGAAGAGCTGACGATGGAAGTCAAAGGTCGTGACTCCGTGGCGGGTCTGCCAAAAACGATTCATATCACCTCGCAAGAGATTCGTGAGGCCCTCGCGGATACGATTGCCGCGATCGTTGACGCGGTGCGCGTCACGCTCGAGCGCTGCCCGCCAGAACTTTCCGCTGACTTGGTTGACCGCGGTTTCGTGATGGCCGGCGGCGGCGCATTGATTCGCGGCATCGACAAACTTTTGAGTGAAAAAACCGGTCTGCCCGTGACGGTTTCCGACGATCCTCTGTCTGCGGTGGCCAACGGCACCGGTGCGGTGTTGAACGATCTGTCGTGGTTGATGCAGAACGCGTGAGCGTGGCGAGGTAGGGCACGTTATCCCTGGGTAGGGCGCGTTATCCCTAACGCGCCGGCTGGATCCCCGCAGATCATGGAGACACCACCACAACGCACTCGTCTCCACCATGCGGTACCGCCGTGGGTAAAACCCGGGGAAATCTTCTTCATCACGATTTGCTGCGCTGAGCGAAAATTCAATTCGCTCGCCCATCCTCAGACTTTTTCCGTCATCACGACCGCTCTCGAACACTACCTCTCCGCGGAAAAACTTTGGGCACACCTGCTTCTCGTAATGCCTGACCATCTCCACGCGCTGCTCGCGTTTCCCGCCGAGCACCGTATGGAGAAAATTCTCCGCGACTGGAAGCGCTTTACCGCCAAACAAGCGCACATCGACTGGCAAGATGGCTTCTTCGATCACCGCCTACGCAACGACGAAAGCTTCGAAGAAAAGGCGCACTACATTCGCATGAATCCCGTGCGAGCCGGCCTAGCCTCCTCGTTCACCGATTGGCCATTCGTCTGGCCAGGTAGGGCGGGTTATCCCTAACCCGCCGTTCGCGGACCTCCGTCATCAAGTGCTCGAAAGACAAATGCACCGGAGCGAACCGGCGCGTTAGGGATAACGCGCCCTACCACAGACGCCCCATCGCGCCCCACCCCCACACAAAACTTTTTCCGTGTCTTCTCCGCGTTCCGTGCGCTAATTCATTTCTCACCGCATCGTGCCTTCCAAACGTCTCGACCAAGCCCGCCCGTTCTTCACTTTCGGCATCATCGTCGCGGCCTGGCTCGTGCTCCCCGTCGTCATCAAAACCTTTACGCGTGCGAGTTTTTTTGAACTCACCGCGCCTCTCCCCGTCGCCGCTTCATACGCGCGTGACTTGCAGGAGTTTTGGACGCTGCGCCTTCATTCGAAAGCCGAGCTCATCGAGGCCGGCCGCGATCTCGCCCGCCTCAACGCTTCCTATTCTCTTTCGGTCCAGCAGAACTCGGAGCTGCAGTCTCAAGTCTCCCGCCTTGAGGGACTCCTGCGCATGCCTCCCGCCGCCAATTATCGCTCAGAACACGCTCGGATCGCGCGTCGCGACTTCTCCGCGTGGTGGCAACGCATGGTCATCCGCAAAGGGAAAAACTTTGGCATCACCGTGGGCGCACCTGTGGTCTACACCGGCGGAGTCGTCGGCCGGGTGACAGAAGTTTACGCCTACACGTCCATCGTTGAGCTGATCAGCAGCCCCGGCGTTCGAATCGCCGCCGCGATCGAGGGCGACGAACGCCCCATCAGTTTTCAGGGCGGTATCAACCCTACCTTCGGGTCACCTTCCGGTGTGGTTGAATTCGTGCCGCTCGATATTTACGCGAGTACCAAGCAGCCCAAACGCCTCGTCACGTCAGGTCTCGGCGGTGTGTTTCCACCCGGCCTCAGCCTCGGCACTGTCACCAAAGTCGAACCGAGCAGCGATGGGCTGTTTAAAAACGGCGACGTTGAATTGGACCCCAATCTCGCCTCGTTAACTGAAGTCACCGTGCTCGTTCCGGTGGAGCCGCACTGACGCTGGACTCGCGTCTTCTCTCATCGCAAGCGTTTGATTCTTGTCACGCCCCGGTCATCGCTCGTCACTCAATTCTCATGCGTCGTGCTCTCGTCACCTTTGCCACTTTGGTCCTGCTCTGGGCCGTGGTGTCGGAGCTGAATCACGTGATCACGTCGTGGCACGTCTATCTCTGGATCGCGGGACTATTCATCACCTACAGTGCGCTCACCCTTCCCCTCGGTGGCGGCCTTCTCGCAACCATGATGGGCGGAATGCTCTGCGACGCCTCCGCTCCGATCGCGTTTGGAACTCACGCGCTCCTGTTTGCGGCCGCCCATGTCATCATATTTAATATACGTGACCGCGTGCCCCGCGATGAAACCGTCGCCCGCGTCATCATCGCACTGCTCGCCAATCTCGCGCTCTTCCTCGTGTTTTCGTTCATCCAAATTTCCCGTCTCCCCTCTCCGGCCGTCTCCTGGCCGCGAATCGTTTTCGATCTGATCTGCTCGCAAATTTTTCTCACGCTCATCGCGCCTTGGTTCTTTGCGCTGCAAGCGGGCGCTCTCGAACTCGCGCGCCCCCTCACCGCTGATTACGGCCGTGGTGGCGCAGACTAAGACGCCCGCCGCTCGTTCGACTCTCGCATCTCGATGGCCACCGTCGCCCCTTCTCGCCCCGACCGCACGGGAACTCTTGTCGAGACCCACAAGAGTTTTCAGCCACGCATTGTTTTCTTCTATTTCGTTATCGCCGCTCTCCTCCTGACGCTCGTCGGTGGTCTCGCCTATCAGCAGTTGTTTAACACGAGTTTATACAGCGAACGCGAACGTGTGCAAAACCAGCGCCGTGTCCTCGTCCCCGGTCCGCGCGGCAATATTTACGATCGCAACGGACAACTCCTGGTGGGCAACCGCCCCCGTTTCGCCGTCGTTCTCCTTCTCGACGAATTACGCCAGGAGTTTCGCCGCGAATACATCCGCGTGCGCAAAAATTATCGCGAGACCGGTGACAAAGATGTGCCGAATCCCACGCAGATGGAGCAGATCGCCCGCTCCTCCGTCGTTCAGCGCTATCTCGATCAGGTCAACACGCTCCTCCATCGTAACGAACAAGTCGATACGGCCGACTTGATGAAACATTTCGCCCGCCAGTTGCTGCTCCCGTACACGCTGATCGACGATCTCACGCCCGACGAATACGCGCGATTGATCGAAGGTCTGCCGGTCCGTTCGTCACTCCAGGTTTATACGTCCAGCACACGCAATTATCCCTTCGGTTCCGCCGCTGCTCACACCTTGGGCTACGTTGGAATCGATCCCAATGTCGAAGCTGAGCATCTGCCGGGCGAAGGTCTCACGACTTTCAAAATGAAAGGGAGCATCGGCAAGGATGGCCTGGAAAAGACCTTCGATGCTCAGCTCCAGGGTGAAGCCGGCGGCACCATCTTTCTCGTCGACCCTGCTGGCTATCGCATCAATCCGCCATTGCTGAAACGTCTTCCGGTCCAGGGAAAAAATCTCGTTACCTCGCTTGATCTCGATCTTCAGCTCGCAGCCGAAACCGCGATAGGTGACCAGATCGGCGGCGCGGTCGCTCTCGATGTAAAAACCGGCGAGGTCCTCGTCCTCGCGAGCAAACCAGACTATAACCTGGCAGATTTTTCGCCGCATCTCACTCACGCCGCCGCCGCAGATATCGAAACCCGTCAGGCGTGGATCAACCGCGCCGTCGCCGGATTCCATCCGCCAGGCTCCACCTTCAAGATCCTCTGTTCGATCGCCGCGATGCGTGCCGGCACCATCACCCCACACTCGATCATCGCCGATTGCCAAGGGGCGATGAAGGTAGCCGGTCGCGTCTTCACATGTGAAAACGGACATGCCCAGCACGGTGAACTTATGTTGCCCGAAGCGATCGCTCAAAGCTGCGATGTTTATTTTTATACCGCTGGAATTTTAACGACCGCGGACGTAATTGCCACGGAAGCGCGCCGTTTCCATTTGGATCAACGCACGAGCATTGAATTGCCGAACGAGCCACGTCGCATGGTCGTTCCCGACCCCGCGTGGAAAGAACGCACGCAAAACGGAAAATGGTTTCCCGGCGATACCGCCAACATGTCGATTGGTCAGGGCTACGTGCTGGAAAATCCGCTCAACATGGCCTGCTTCGCCGCGTCAGTCGCGCGCGGAGAGACGTACACGAAGCCCACACTCGTCCACAATGCTGAAGCTCCGGTCCAACACAGCGAGCCGATCGGGCTCACCACTGAGCAGCGAGCAGCGCTCATTGAAGGCATGGAAGGCTGTGTCACTCACGGCACCGCGAAAGTGCTCACAACCATCGCCGCTACGCGAATTCCTAACCTCAGGATCGCTGGCAAAACGGGCACCGCTCAGATTCCCGGCAACAAAAATGCCGCATGGTTTATTTGCTTCGCACCCGTCGAAAATCCCGAGATCGCCGTGGCAGTCATGATCGAAGGCGAAATCCCTGGAGATGAATTCGGTGGCGGTCGCAACGCCGGCCCTGTGGCACAGGCGATTTTAAGGAAGTGGAAGGAAAAGAAAGACCACCCGCCCGCCTTCCTTCCCGCGAAAACGTAGTGGCGAATTCCCCTCCGTTTTTCGCCGAATTATTTTTCCCCGTCAGCCGCTGCATCAGATTCAAAGTAACCTATTAGGTTACTTTAAAATCGTCCGCTCCGAGGTAAAATGGCCGGCGGCGGCGAATCTAAAGTAACCTAATAGGTTACCGGACGGTTTTACGGATTCGCTTCTATCGCGCGCTTCCCACGGCGTTTTTCTTTGCGCCAGATTTTTCTCGCGCGCTGAAACACCGGCGCGATTTCACTCCACGTTTCGCGCATGCCAAAACGGATGCGTTGTAACTCCCGGATCACTTCGCCGGCCGCGGTCTCGTCGGAATCCTTCAAGCCGCACGCTTTCAGCCGCGCCAGCCATCTGCCCGCTTCTGCGCGTACAAGATCGCCCCCGCGTCCGCTAGTTCTCCCGAAAAATTTGAATTTCCAAAACCGATACGCCTGCGTCCCTAGAAATCCAATCACCACCAGGCCCGCCAAAATACTCACGAACCCCGCCGCCCGGCGCGCATCCCATGGCATCGCCACCCATCCGCGGATCTCCTCGCCCCAATGATCCAACGTCGCACGCACTCGCCGGCTGGAATTTTCCGTCGCCTGCTTCACCGCGTTCAGCGTCTCCATCTGAGATCGCTGATCAAAGCTCACGATCTGCCGATACCAAAACACGCGAAGACTCTCCAACCGCGCCTTCCAACTGCGATCATTGCGCCGCGCCAGCGCCGCCTCCCCTCTCGTTGCAACCGCTTCCGCGCTCGCCAGCCCGGGCGTAGGGTCCACGCGCAGCCACGCCTGCGTTTTCACATCGAAAACTTCGCACCACGCATGGGCATCTGAATTGCGCAGCGTAAAATTGTTCGAGTAGCCGTTCCACGAACCACCGCGAAAACCCGTGACCACTCTCGCCGGAATTCCCGCCGTGCGCGCCAGAACGACGAACGCTCCCGCGAAGAACTCGCAGTGTCCTCCTTCCCCGGATACGAGCCACCGCACCAGTGGATCGCCCGCACCCGCCGGTGTTTTCGGCTGAAGCGAATATCCATGTCGTTGCGCCAGCCACGCCGAAGCTCGCCGTCCGAACTCCTCCGCCGACACCGTCTCGCTTCCGGTAATCTCCGTCTTAATCCGAGCGAGCGTTGCCCGATCATTCTCCTCGAGCGGAAGTCCGAGCATCAACGTTCGCCCCGCTGTCGCAGGACTTGCCCCGTTATCGAGGCGTGCTCCGAATTCCGGGTCCGACAGCATGGTCCCGATCTTCATGTCTTCCACGCGATAAGCGATCATCGTCACCGGCTCATCGCGCAACGCCACCAATTCCAATTCGCGCACCGTTCGAAAATTTTGCGGCTCCCGAAAGCGTAACTCTTCAAAACTTCCGAGAAGCGGCAAATAACGGCTGACGCCTGACTCCAAATAGAACGTCCAATAAACGGGCGGTCCCCGTTTCGCGCGCGCTGTACCCCGAACCGTCGAGCCGTGTTGCTCTCCCGAAAACGTTCCTCGACGCAGCGCTGTTGAAAGACGAAACGTACCTTCGCGATACTCGTCGAGTACAAGCATCCGCCAGTACGGTGTGGCCGGAATCTGGGTACGATCAGAAACGTCCACGTTGAGCGCCACGCTGTTGTCTTGCTGAATATCCGTCACGTCGCCGAACCGGATTGTATCACTGAAACCCGTCCTGGCCTTTTTTGAAATGAACCGCTCGAGGACCAGACCGTTCTCCAATTGAAAGCGCGGGATCGCGACAAACAGCAACCCCGACAGCACAACGAGCCCCACGAACAGCCCGCCGCCCATGACCACCACGCGCCAGTCCGTGACCTGTCGCGCCCGACCCAAAAGTCGCCGCCACTCCACGGCCCGCGCCCACTCTGGCGTGGTACCCACCGGTTGAATGCCCGTGGCAAATCCCGCCGACGCCTCCGCCAGGGTGACGATCAGCAACATCGCCAGCGCACACGCGGTGAATGCGAGGATATGAACCGCGAACGTGAGCGACACCGTCAATACGCCCGCTACCACCACGAGAAAAAGTCCCAGCACGATCACCTGTAAATCGTCGCGCTTCTGTCGGTAGGTGATTACACGGTACAGCAGCAGCAGGATGTCCAGCCGCACCATCGCCGGCAGTAATTCGCCGCTCAGCCAGAGATCAGCAGTGAACACCGCGACGATCAAAGGAAACGCCAGCCGATGCACCCAACGCGGAACCCGTCCCGGCAGCCACGGCCACGCCACGACGAAAATCACCGCGGCCGTGGTCAATCCCATCAACGTCCACGCCGCAATATCCAGATAGAAAACCGTGGCAACCGACACGAGTGTGAGCAGGCCACCCAACAGCCATTTGAGCTGCTGCAACTCATCACGCGTCAGTTGCCCGCTGTTATTTTTTTTAAAAAAACTCATCTCAAGTTGCCGCCATTTTTTGGCCCTGCACCCATGCCGCGACGCCGCGCGGACCATCGGGAGCGAGCGTGATCAGGTTCATTCGTTGACTCGACGGCCAGCCTTCGACGCGACTACTCGCCGTGCTCGTATCCAAAATCGCGAGTCGGTCCAACACCGCCTCGAGGTCGCGCACGCGTCGGATTGCGCCCGGCGGTTCGTCATCCAGTGCAACACTCGAAAGTTTGTCCGCGCGAAATAAATCCTCCACCAGCGTGGCTGCGAAACTCACCATCAATTCAAACTGTTCCTTCCGCGTCCACGTCTCCTGATCGGTGCGGAGCCAGACCGCGAACTGTTCCATACTCTCCGCCGCGAGTTGCTTCACGAGCAGCTTGCCCACGCGCGCACTCGCCTTCCAATGGATCAAGCCATGTGAATCGCCCTGTTCATAACGCCGCAGCGCCAACAAATCGCTCCCACTCCCCGCACGCGCCATGCGTTCGCCGCCCACGGGACGCCGACTCGCCGCCACTGGAAATCGACGATACTCAACCGGCGCAGGCCACACCACCGCCTCGAGACGCAATCCCGCCGCGAAACTCTTGCTCAAAAATCCAAAGGGAAACAGTGACCCAACATTTTCCAATTCAACATACAGTCGTCCGCGTTCGCGCGGGCGGAATACCCAATCCATCGCGATCTCACCCGCGGGATCGAGTCGAGATTTCAAAAACAATCGCTCGCGCGTCACCGCCTCGTCAGCCCGGTTGAGCGCCGCTCGCACATCCATACCGCGGGCCGTGAGCGTGGATTCTACTTTCGGAGCGGGACCGCGTTCCACCGCACGTGTGAGTAAATCAAACCACAGTCCATAGGTCGGAAGAACTTTTTTGGTGTTGCGCACGCCCAGCGTAACGACCGCTTCCTGCCCGACTCGCAAAGGCGGCATAATCGCTAATCGCCACGCGACGCCACGAAAGTTGAGTGCGGATAAAACACCGCTCAAGACGATGCACGCCAGCAGCAGGGATAGGGTAATGAACAGAATATTATTCGCCGCATTGTACGCCGCGCTGCCGATTCCGAACGCGAGCCCGATCAAAAGCACGCCGGATAAAGTCGCTTTGATCCGTTGTCGCCGCTGCGGATAGATGAGCGCCCACAGCAGCCGATTCCACGTGAATTTCTCTCGCGCGCCGCGTCCGCCCGCCGCCTGCCAATCACATGCATTCATCTGCGTGATAAATAAAGATTCGTAGCCCGGCATGAAAGCGGCGGGATGGCGAAAGCAACACACCCCGCCCTTCGGGCACCCCTCTCAAGAGGGGACTTCGGCGAATCCTTCCGAAAAAATCCCCTCTTGAGAGGGGTGGCGCGCAGCGACGGGGTGTGTGATCGCGTTTCACAACGGAGTCGGAATCGCTGCTAAAATCCTCTTCAACACCGCGCTCACGGTCCGACGTTCCTCGAGCGCATCACTCGACTGCCGCGCCAAACCCAGACGATGCGCCAGTACAGGCGTAACCAGCGCCGCCACATCCTCCGGCAACAGAAAATCGCGTCCGTTCACGAGCGCCCGCGCCTGCGCCGCCGTACGCAGCGCAAGTCCTCCGCGCACACTCACACCCGCGCGAAACTCCGCCTCCGTCCTCGTCGCCGACACAATTTTTAGCAGGTATTCCAACACGCTTTCCTCGACAAACACCTGCGCCGCGAG
>CBRAFL010000221.1:0-9334 GCA_967755055.1 uncultured bacterium | reverse complement strand
GAAATCCGCTCGCCGATTGTACGCGAGCCTACGAGTAAACCTGATGACAAAACTTCCGGGAAAAAAGCACCCGGCAAATCCTCTGCGTCCGAAGGACTTGGATCGGGTAGTGCCGCACCGGCTCCCAGCCCGGCGTGATGGCCATAAAGTAAAAAGGACAAGGCGCGGTGAACCCCGCGCCTTTTTTGTGGTCGGTAGCGCGCAATTCACGAAATCGCCTTGGACTAATTCCAAGGGGCGCAATATAAAGATATTAGAACATGAAACTCTGTTGTATCGGAGCGGGCTACGTCGGCGGACCTACCATGGCGATGATCGCCTGCAAAGCTCCCGACATCGAAGTCCGGGTGGTGGATATGAATTCAGCGCGGATCGCCGCTTGGAATTCCGATACGCTTCCGGTGTACGAACCGGGGCTGGACGACATTGTCCGCGGATCGCGAGGCAAGAACCTCCACTTTTCGACCGACGTCCGGGGCGCGATTGAATCGGCCGATATTATATTCGTCGCGGTGAACACGCCGACCAAATCGTACGGCGTGGGCGCTGGTCGCGCGGCGGACCTGCGATTTATCGAGTCGGTGGCGCGCACGATTGCGGAGGTCGCGACCACGCCGAAGATCATCGTCGAAAAATCAACGATCCCGGTTAAGACGGCGGAGACGATCAAGGATATCCTCGCTGCAAATGCGCGCGGAGTGAAATTCGAGGTACTTTCGAATCCAGAATTTCTCGCCGAAGGGACGGCGGTGGTGGATTTGCAGATGCCTGATCGGGTGTTGATCGGCGGCGAGCGCACGCCGGGCGGTGAAGCGGCGATGAAAGTACTGGTCGATGTCTATGCTCGCTGGGTTCCTCGCGAGCGCATCATCACGACGAATTTGTGGTCGTCGGAACTTTCAAAACTCGTGGCCAACGCTTTTCTGGCGCAGCGCATTTCGTCGATCAATTCGATCTCGGCGCTCTGTGAAGCGACGGGAGCGGACGTGGACGAAGTGGCGAACGCCATTGGCAAAGATTCCCGCATCGGGCCGAAGTTCTTAAAAGCGTCGGTGGGTTTTGGCGGATCTTGTTTTCAAAAAGACATTCTGAATCTGGTCTATCTGTGCGACCATTTTGGGTTGCCGGAGGTTGCGGCGTATTGGGAGAGCGTCGTGAAAATGAATGACTGGCAGAAGCGTCGTTTCGCGACGAAGATTGTGCGCGTTCTTTTCAATTCGGTGTCCGACAAAAAAATCGCGGTGTTCGGCTTCGCGTTTAAGAAAGACACCAACGATACGCGTGAATCGGCGGCGATTGCCGTGTGTCGCGACTTGTTGGCGGAGCAGGCGCGCGTGGTGGTTTACGATCCCAAGGTCCCTGCGGACGAGATTCGGCGGGATATTCTTGGCGCAGGAAAAGAAGATCCTCGGCTGACCATCGTGACCGATCCGTACGAGGCCGCGGTCAGCGCACATGCCGTTGCAATCGTGACTGAGTGGGATGAATTCAAGAAACTGGATTACAAAAAGATTTTTGCGTCCATGACCAAGCCGGCTGCGATTTTCGATGGCAGAAATATTCTCGATCTGGAAAAGCTAAAGGAACTCGGCTTCCGTGCTTTCGGGATCGGCAAGCCCTGAGTGGCGGCTCTTCGGTTTAAACTCCGAGCGAGGTTCGGTAAATGCGAGGTACGCGTTTGGTCACCGAGCAAAGAGTTTCCCACGGAATCGTGTCCGCCCACTGGCTGAATTCCCCGATCGAAATTTCCGCTCCGCTCTGACGTCCCACGAGAACGGCTTCGTCTCCACAGGCGATGGACGGAATGTCAGACACATCAACGATCGTCTGATCCATGGTGACGCGTCCGAGTACGTTGCAGCGCTGACCTTGGATGAGCACCTGGGCACGGCTGCTCATCGCGCGCGGAATCGCATCGCCATAACCCGCGCAGAGCACGGCGACTTTACTCTCGCGAGCCAGCGTGTGCGTCCGGCCGTAGCTGATGGTCTGGCCGTTCGGAAGATTTTTCACCAGGCCCACGCGTGTTTTAAGACTGAATACGGGCTCGGTGTGGACTTGGGCTAGGAGCGAGTTTGGATGGGGGAGGATGCCGAATTGAAGGAGCCCGACGCGGACCGCGTTGAACGGACTGGCGCCCGGCATAGTTTCAATGCCCGCACTGTTGTCAGCGTGGACGAATATTTCGTTCAGGTGAATTCCCTCGCACAGCGCGAGCGCAGCGAGGAAACGACGGCGTTGTTCGGCGGTAAAAGCCGCATCGTCGGGCGAGGCAAAATGGGTGAACACGCCGGCGAGACGTAGATGGCGCGCTTCGAGAATGTTCGCGCAAAGCTCTCGCGCTTTCTCGTGCCACACGCCCAACCGGCCCATTCCGGTATCTATCTTCAAGTGCACGGAGACGGGTTTGCCCGCACTGCGGCCGACTGCGTTAAACCGAGCAACTTCCTCAGCACTGGAAACCGTCGCCGCAAGGTCATACTCTGCCAGATAACGGTCTTCCTCTGGCAGAAGTGGGCTGAGCAGGAGAATAGGCCAGCCGGGGCCCAGTTCGCGGACCGCGGTGGCTTCGGACAATGTTGCCACCGCAAAAAGATCGGCGCCCGCGTGCATCAAGCGCGCAGCAGTTTGATGGAGACCATGTCCGTACGCGTCGGCTTTGATCACGGCGACGTAGCGCATATGCGCCGGCAGCGACGCGCGGATGAGGCGTAAATTCCGCTCGAGGGCCGCCAGATCGATCTCTGCCCAGCAGCGCAGTGGTAGTCTGGAATTGGGAGTGTTCATGGTGCGCGATGGATGCGAGGCGTCCAGGTCACGTAGCTGGGTTCCTCGTGCAAGAACGCATCGGGTGCGTCTGTGGCGCGCAGCAGATCCACATCCAGGATACGCGGAAGCATCTCTGCGAGTGAGTAGGAAACGCGAGCCACGGTCGGCGGAAGTGGAGTCCAGTTGCGAAATCCATCGGGCATCACCAGTTCACCTGCAAGATCGGCGGTCGCGACGCGGCGCAGGGGTGTTCCAAGTGAAACACAGTGCCACGTCTCACGCCGCGCGTCAGCAATGACGCTCAGCTCGCTCCGTCCAAGGGCGTGGGCGACAAGTTCCAAGCTGTGATAACTGAACGTGGGTTTATCGTTTAACACCTGCCATGCGCGGAGTGCCATGGCTGCGGTGCGAATACCCAGCAAGGATCCCGGCCCGTTGCAAAACACGAACGCGCCGGCTTGATCCGGCACCACGCCCAAGCTTTCGAGCGATCTGAAAATTCCCACGCCCGACTCCTCTGCCGACGTCGCCCAGCTCATCTCTTGGGCGTTCTCCAGCCATCCCGTTTGCACGCACGCAGAGCAGGCATCGAGGAGAAGAAGGGGCGCGTGATCGGCGAGAAGTTGACGGAAGCTGGGCATTCGCTGTCCGCCACGAAACGGCCGCGCTCCACCTCGTGCAAGCGTGTAGAATCCGGCATTGACCGTCACCCGTCCCGTCCTAGCGTGAACAATTCTCTCTCCATTAACCGCACGCATTTCTCCCTGTGAACGTCCAACTGAATAACGTCTCCGACACCCGCAAGAGCCTCGTCGTCACCCTTGATCAGGGCGAAGTCGATGCTGTGCATCAAACGGTGGTGGCGGAATTTTCGCAGCTCGCCCGCATTCCGGGCTTTCGTCCAGGCAAGGCGCCCGCGGCAATGGTCGCCAAACGTTTCGCCAAGGACATTAACGAGGAGTTTAAGCAGAAGGTTGTCTCGAAGGCCTACCGCGATGCGCTCGAGCAGCAGAAACTCGACGTGCTCAACATCGTTGACGTCCAACCCGGCGAAGTGGCGCCAGGTTCATCCGCAGCCGTGACGGTTACCTTGGATGTTCGCCCCGAGTTCACGTTGCCCGATTATGTTGGGTTGACGACCGAAGTGGCGCCGACCGAACCGACCGACGCCGAAATCGACGCCGTGATCGAGGGCATGCGTGCCGAACGCGCAGAGTTCAAAGTTGCCGATCGTCCAGCGGTGAAAAGCGATTACGTTAAGCTCGCGTACGAGGGCTCCATTGATGGGAAGCCGATCACGGAACTCGCGCCAGACAAACAAATCTACGGCAAAGTCCCTCAGACATGGGAGGAAGTGGAAGGCGTTAACGAAGGCGTGATTCCTGGTCTCGGGCTTCAGCTGGCTGGTTTGAAGCCGGGTGATAAAAAGGATGTCACAATCACGTTCCCAGCGGACTTCGCTGCGGTCCCGGCGCTCGCTGGAAAGTCCGCGGTGTACGCGATCGAAGTGCAGGAGATTCGCGAGCGCGCGCTGCCCGCGTTGGACGAAGAATTTTTCAAAGCCAATCGCGTGGACAATCTCGAAGGATTGAAAGCCGGCGTGCGCAGTCAGCTGAAGGCGAAGAAAGAAGCTCAGAACCGCTCAGAACAACGTCGTCAGGTCTCTGAAGCGCTCGCCGCCAAGGTGGAGTTTTCGGTACCTGATTCGTTGGTCGAGAGCGAAACGCAGAGCGTTCTACGTCAGTTTATCGAGGAGAATATGCGTCGGGGAGTTCCGCAGGAGCAGTTTGAGAAGGACAAGAAGGAGCTCTTCGAAGGCGCCCGCAAAGCCGCGGCCAAGCGCGTGAAGATCCAGCTCATCCTCGCCAAGATTGCTGAGGTCGAAAAACTTCAGGTGAGCGAGCAGGACATCGATCAATTTATCTATCGCGAATCGATGCGTACGCAGCAGAAACCAGACAAACTGGTGAAGGCTTTAACGAATGATCGCGAGCAGCTCCGGTCGGTCCAACAGTCCATCATTTTCGACAAGGCGATTGATTTCCTCGTATCCAAGGCTACGGTGACGACAGTTCAGCCGAAGGCTTAAACTGCCGATATAAATAACACTGTGAGCTACTACGTCCCTTACGTCATTGAAAACACCGGCCGCGGAGAGCGGTCGATGGACATCTATTCCCGCCTCCTGAAGGACCGCATCATCTTCATTGGCACTCCAATCGACGACAATGTCGCCAATGTCGTGATTGCCCAGATGTTCTTCCTGCAGATGGAAGATCCGAAGAAGGACATCCAGCTCTACATCAATTCTCCCGGCGGAGTTGTGACGGGTGGCATGGCCATCTACGACACGATGAATTTCCTGCAGTGTGACATCGTCACGTACTGTGTGGGCATGGCGGCGAGCATGAGCACCGTGCTCCTCGCAGCCGGTACGAAGGGCAAGCGTTTCGCTCTGCCGAACAGCCGGGTGATGATTCACCAGCCTTCAGGCGGTGCGGGCGGCCAGGCAACGGACATCGCGATCGCAGCGCGCGAGATCATTCGTTGGCGCAAGACTCTGAATGAGGTCATTGCCAAGCATACGGGCAAGACGGCTGAGCAGGTGGAGAAGGATTCGGATCGCGACTATTACATGAGCGCCCAAGAGGCGAAGACGTACGGCATTGTTGATCATGTGGTCGAATCGACCCGCGAAGCAGCGGCGCTCGGTGTGTCTACTGCGACCGCAGCTTAAAGGCGTTAGAAAACTCTCCGGACTCGACTAGATCGCCTGATTCTTCACCCTATTCGCCATGGCTAAATCCTCCCGCATGACGCTCTGCTCCTTTTGCGGGAAGTCGCAGGCGGAGGTAAAGAAGATCATCGCCGGCCCCGGCGTTTATATCTGCGACTCCTGCGTCAACGTCTGCAAGACGATCATTGATCGCGAAGTGAAGTCGCCGTCGGTCGAGCCTCGTCCGCCGGTTCGATTGATCAAGCCATCCGAAATCAAACGGACGCTCGACGATTTCGTAATCGGTCAGGACCATGCTAAGAAGGTGTTGTCGGTGGCGGTCTACAATCACTACAAGCGCCTGATGTTCGATGCCGGCCAGCCCGGTAAGGACTCGATGGCGCTTTCGCCCGAGTTCAACGATGTCGATGTCGAGAAGAGCAACATTCTCCTCGTCGGTCCGACCGGCTCTGGAAAAACGCTGCTGGCCCGCACGCTCGCTAAAATTTTGGATGTTCCTTTCGCCATCTCAGACGCGACCACGTTGACCGAAGCCGGTTACGTCGGTGAAGATGTTGAGAACGTCGTTCTGCGCCTCTTGCAGAGTGCGAACTACGATGTGAAGCGTGCGGAGAGCGGCATCATCTACATCGACGAGATCGATAAAATCGGCCGGAAGACGGAGAACGTTTCCATCACGCGCGATGTTTCGGGCGAGGGCGTCCAACAGGCGCTGCTGAAAATTCTCGAAGGTACGACGTGCAACGTTCCGCCACAGGGCGGTCGCAAGCATCCGAACCAAGAGTACGTGCAGATCAACACGTCCAATATTCTCTTCATCTGCGGCGGAGCGTTCGTCGGACTCGACAGCTTGGTGCAACGCCGCCTCGGTCAGCGCAGCCTCGGGTTCGCCTCGATTCGCGCGCAGCAGGATCAATCGATGAAGCCCGAGCAGATGATGAAGGCACTCGCGCCTGAAGATCTCATCCGCTTCGGAATGATTCCTGAGTTCATCGGGCGTTTGCCGGTTGTTTCTGTTCTCGATCAGCTTTCCGTCGCGGACCTCGAGAAGGTTCTCTTGCGGACGAAGAATGCGCTGGTGAAACAGTACTCGAAGCTTTTCGCGATGGACGGCGTGCGGCTCCGTTTGACCCGTGACGCGATTTCCGCGATCGCGCAAAAAGCGGTCGAATTGAAGACCGGCGCTCGTGCGCTTCGGTCGATTCTCGAGAATCTGATGTTGGAAGTGATGTATGATTTACCTCAGCGCGAAGACGTCGCCGAGGTTGTGATCGATGCCGGCGTCGTTGCCGGCCGCAAGCGACCAACGCTGCGCCGGATCGATAAGGGCGAAGCGAAGCAGGACGCCGCTTAATCGCGGCGGGCTCGGCTTGTGGTCCATTCGGGCCACCTTACGCGGGCCGACTGTTGCCTGTAATCTCCTGCAGGTCGGCTGCGCTGTCGCGGCCGAAAGCGCTCCGGCGCGCTCTCCCAAAACTAATCTAGGCCAGCCCGAGGGCGAATATCGCAATGTGGGTTGCCGATCGGGTGAGTTGTTGAGAAAAGTGATCCGTCCGATCGAACACGCCTCGTGCAAAACTTTTCCTTTGCGTGGCCGTCAGTCCCAACACCCCCTAAGCGAATGAAGTGCCGGTCCCTTTTCATTTTCGTCATGACATTTCTCGCCGTCACTGGGTTCGGGAGTGAACCGATCGACACCGCTGCGGCTGTGAAAAAGGCGCGTATCGACAGTTATGTGACGCGGATCGAATCGGAGCTTCGGCAAAATATTCTGACATTTTGGCTGGCGTACGCGCGGGACGGCCAACGCGGTGGTTTTCATGGGCAACTCAACGATGGGTCTCGCATTCCGAAAGACGCTCCCCGCGGCGCGCTGCTCACCGCGCGAATTCTTTGGACGTTCTCCGCCGCCTACCGGCGCTACCACGATCCCGCTTATCTCCAAATGGCGCGATGGGCGTACGATGATTTACTGGCTCACTTCTGGGACAAAGAACACGGCGGTCTATACTGGAAGGTGAGCGCTGACGGTGTGCCGCTCGATCCGCGAAAGATCATCTACGTGCAGGCGTTTGGGATTTACGGACTCGCGGAATTTCACCTCGCAACCGGTGAACAACAGCCACTCGACCGCGCGATCGAATTTTATCGGACCATGGAGCAGCACGCTCATGATCGGACAAATCTCGGGTACTTCGAAGAATTTTCCCGGGATTGGAAAAAATCCCCCGACCGCGGCGAGCAGAGCGCGATGGGTTCCCTGGGACAGAAATCTCAAAACGTGCATCTGCACGTTCTCGAGGCCTACACCAATCTTGTGCGGGCGTGGCCCGATACGGAGCTGAAAAAGAATTTGTCCGAGGTTGCCGATCTGCTGCTCATGCGAGTGCTGGATTCCTCCAATCATCACCTGCGGCTGTTCATGGAGGAGGATTGGTCGCCGCAATCCGACAGCATTTCTTACGGCCACGACATCGAATTCAGTTGGTTGATCGTGGAATCTGCTGAGGTACTGGGCGACGCTGCATTGATCGAAAGAGCCCGCCACGATGCCGTGAAAATCGCCGCGGCCACATTGAAAGAAGGCGTTGATGCGGATGGCGGCGTCTTTGAGGAAGGCGGTCCGGGCGGCGTGACCAAGACGTACAAAGAGTGGTGGACGCAGGCGGAAGCGACGGTGGGATTTATCAATGCCTATCAGCTTTCAGGAACACCTGCGTTCCTGGAGGCTTCGTTGAAGAGCTGGGAATTTATCGATCAGCGCCTGATCGATCGAAAGAAAGGCGAGTGGTTTATCGGTGTCTCGAAAGAAGGCCGGGTGACAGCACCGGTGAAGATCAGCTTTTGGAAATGTCCTTATCATAACGGACGAGCGTGCATGGAAATGATCGACCGCTTGCGAGCCATCAGCCGGAAACCGTAGGCACGGCGCGAACATTCTTGCCCGATGCGAATCGCGTCATTCTTTCGCCGCTTCGTGTTGATCTCACTGCTGAACGCACGAGGCCTTTCCGCCGACGCGCCCGTTGATTCAGTGTTGGCGATTAACGAGCAGGAGTATTTGGAGATGAGGGGCCTCAACGTCATGCTGGCGCAGGACTACTATCCTGAGAGCCATCAAGGTGGCGTGGGCGTGATTCAAAACGGACTGCGGGTTGCCACCAACGGTGACCTGCGGCTCACGCCTACACCGGGGCAATGGCAACCGACGCCCATGGTTGGTCCGCGGCAGGTGGACCGCGCTCATCAGGAGATCAGCGTGCGCATGACTTTTCCGGACGAAAAGAAAAACCGGAAGGGGCTAAATCCCATCGCGTATCCAGAATTAAAGCTCAACTACGCCGTCAAGGTGAAACCTGCCGGGCGCGCGTTTCGGGTCATCGTCGATCTTGATCAGCCGTTACCGGAAGAGTGGGTCGGAAAAGTTGGTTTCAACTTCGAACTGTTTCCCGGAATTCTATTCGGCAAATCCTACGAGCTCGGCGGCAGCGTAGGCACGTTCCCGCGCCAGGCGAATGGACCGGGTGCGTTGACCGACAGCGGTTATGAGCTGGCGGCACTGGGACGTGGCCGGAAGCTCACGGTCGCGCCGGAATCGGAGCGGCAGCGGATGACGATTGAAGTGATTCACGGCGGAGAACTCGAATTGCTCGACGGCCGGGCGCAGCACAATAACGGCTGGTTCGTCGTGCGAGCGCTGGTGCCAGCCGGCGTCGCCAAAGGCGCGATCGAGTGGTTGGTCACGCCGAATGCGATTCCCGGTTGGAAATCCGATCCCGTCATCCAATTTTCCCAAGTAGGCTATCACCCCAAGCAGTCGAAAATTGC
>CBRAFL010000220.1:0-9356 GCA_967755055.1 uncultured bacterium | reverse complement strand
CGGACGGCTCAGTGCTTGAGCACACGGACGCAGTGTTGCTCAAGCTCACCGAAGATAACTTCACGAGGCATCAAGGCCACACGCCTGAGCTTCACGTTAAACTCGATGAAGTGCTGTCGCGCCTTTCGCGGAGCACGTCGGCGGAGTGATTGTATTTTCGTGTAGGTTGCGCGCTCGCCGCGCCACGGCTCGAAATCCCCTCTTCATCGTGCTCATGATCGTAATCGTGCTCGTGATCGATCTCTCATTTCCAATTTCCCCCGACTCCACCCTTGGCACGACTCCAAACGCAGACGCGAGCACGAGCACGATTAAGATCACGAGCACGACCGACCAGTAAACCGACAGACTGACCGAACCACAGTGAGCGTAAAACCCTCGGTCACCACGCCACCCGCACTCCGCCAGAAGCCATTCGCGGCGACCCTCGATAAGTAACCCCGCTTGCTCCTCGCGCGTTTTCAATCCGCGTATCGCCGAGATTTTCGATCGTGAAAAACAATTCCGTTCGCGAATTCAGCGAATAATAGGCACCCAAATCTGTGAGCGCCGCTTCTCCCAATCGCCTCGTGTTCTCCTCGTCGGCGAACTCGCGACCGAGGAATCGCACGCGCATCCGCAGCGAAAGTTTCTTCGATGGCTGCCACGCGGCGTTCATCACGGCGACCTGATGCGGCACGCCCGCCATTTCATTTCCTTCGAGCTGCGGCGCGAGCGCAACGCGACGAATATTCGTATCGTAGAACAACAAGCCCGCATCGAACGTGATCGTCTTCTGCGGACGCCACCGGGCGGACAACTGCACGCCTCGCACCCGCGCCCGATCGAGATTGATCCACGTCCGCCCCTCGTAATCGGCGGGCAAACCCTTGAGCAGCGCAGACTCGCTCGAACCGCGAACAATCGCACGACTGCCAATCGCATCACGAAGTTCGTTCGCAAAAACCATCGTGCTCAACGTCATCGTATCTCCCGCGGAATATTCGACGCCGACCTGCGCACTCATTCGGTGCTCGATGCGGAGCGAGTGATTCGGCTCCAACACCAGTGAATTTTGACCGAGTTCGCCGTAACGCTCACTCAACGTCGGACGCCGAAATCCGCCCTCCAGATTGGCCCGCAGCAGCCAGTGTTTTCGCAACTGCGACACCACTCCAATCGTCGGACTAAGTTCGTCGCCGCTCTTATCCGAAAATTTTTCGTCCTTTGTTTTCGCCCCGGACACCCGATCCGATTCGCCCGCGTGACCACTGGCATCGCGCCACTCATCAATCCGCATCCCGATCGACACCTGACTCGACGCGGTCAATCGGCGATGATGCATAACGAAGACGCCCGCGACATCTTGTTGTCCGCCCGCGATCCGTTCGCGAGTGAACACTCCATTGATAAACGCCAGATCGCTTCGCGATTCGCCGTGCACCGAGCGCACGTCAGCGCCGATGTTAGTGCGGTTGTTTCCTGAATGGCTCCAGCTTCCGATCCACGAAGCTCCCCAAGCAGTCGCCGGCCGCGCGAACTCCTCGATGGCGGGCGTCTCGGTTGTACGCGCATCGTCGACGGCGCTGAAGCTGTGTTCCGCTCGCTGGGCCTGTACGTAAACGGTGCCGTTCCACTTAAAATCTCCCGCTGTAAATCCGGCCAAAGCGACCGAGGCAAACACCCCGTGGGAACTTTCGTCCTGATATGCGGTGCCCAAACCATGTGACTCTTCAATACCTCGCACTGTCGCCGTCACCTCCATCTGTTTTCCGAGCGGCTGCCGCCAGCGCGTTTCCAACCAGTGATGTCGCGCCCACGTGCGCGTATCCACAATCCCGGTTCGCTCCGGTGCGATACTTGAAAATCCGTCCGTCGAGAACGCCCGGCCGAGCACCTGCAACACACCGGTCCTGGTCGGTTGCGAAGCCACGAACTCGACCGTGCGCGTTCCGTAATCGCCGACTGTCGCCGCCAGCTGGCCCGTTGCAGTCACGACTTGTTTGGGCGGCATGGGGTATTCCTCGCCCTGCAGTTCCGGCGGAACGGGCACCGATACCAGCTTGCCCATCGCAAGCGTTCGAAAAAATTGCATCACGCCCGCCGTGGCCTCGCCCCAAACAACCGCGCCTCCACCCGCAACCACTTCAGCACGGAAAAGCCCTTCGCGCGGAACTTCGTTCCAACGAACCGAGCCGTCCCATGAATCGTTCAGCGGAACGCCATCGAGCAGCGTGAGCGGCATCTCCAGCCCGCGCAGTTTCGTTCGGTCGCTTGAAGCTGAAACTACCCGTCCGCCATCCGCTCGATCGAGCATCAACTCTGGCGCCGAGAGCATCGCGTCTTTGAGTTCCAGCGAGGGAATCGCTCGCAACACATCTCCTTCGAACACTGCAACTGGAGACACCGCATTTCTGGATGCTTGCGGCACGCGCTCAGGCGTGAGCACAAATGAGCCATCGATAAACGGCAAGCCGAAGCCCGACAGTTTCAGAAACAGATTGAGTCTGAATTTTTCGATCGGCGAGAGCGGAAACTTGTAGGCCGGCGCCGTCACCCGGAACGGCATGAGGACGTCCGGATTTGTGCGAGCGTCCGCTGCCTCTGATTGGACTGACTTGGCGACAGTTCCCGCCGCTTCCCCTTCACCGCGAACCTCAGCCGAAAACAAACAGCCGCCGAGCAACAGAGCACGAAAACGGATCATGGTTCGAAGCTGAAAATCCGCACGTGACGCTTGGTTTTAGGGCAACTGTGATGCTGCAATTCATCTATTAACCACAGAGGCACCGAGTACACCAAGACCAATCCTCGGAAGAACAAATCGCGGTTCGGTTCTTTGGGGATGCGATGCCCTCGTCGCGTTGATTACTTCGGCCGCGACACAAAAGCATCGAGGTAGGCTTCGTTCAATTTGCGATCTTCCGCCGTCTCCGGTTTTCCCGACCGACTGAGTTCGAGTAAGTCCGCAATTTCGCTCAGCCGGCGCGCGCTCTGCTCAATCGCCTCCGCCTCGCGCGCTCGCTGCTCTTTGGAAACACCTAAAAACGTGAAGCGATTCAGGAAGAATCGATCAAAGGCCGACAGGTGTTTCTTCACAAGTCGCTCGTCGCGTGCCGCGGGAGTCTCGAACGCCTCTGGCTTCACCTCCTTGCCTGCGGGCCGCACCACCACAATTCGAGGCAGCTGAATCGCCGGCTCCGCCTGGGCCGTGTTGTTCGTGGGTCGCACGATTATCCGCGGCAACGCGATCACCGTATCCGCGGGTTGAGCACTCTGAAGCGTTACCGTCGAGCCTTGCTTCACACCGTACACCTGAGCGCCCTCCACCGCGACGCCCGCGGATTTTTTAAGTGTCGTGAGGTGATCCTGACGAATCATCGGATCGTACTTTGGCAGACCGTTTCTAATCGCCTCCCGCGCTGCGGTCCCTGCGATCATTTCCGCTGCTTCCGCCTTTTCGCTAAATCCCGCTGAAATCAAGCAACCGCCAAGCAAGAGGACATTAGGGCGAATCATCCTGAGAAGGGAGGAAAAAGACCTCCGCGGCCGAAGCAAAGTTCCCCGCTATTCGACCGACGTCGAGCAAAGCACCTCACTCCGTCCGCAAAAGCTTCGTGATATCGACCCGTGCCGCGCGCCGTGCCGGCAGCCAGCAGGCGATCGCCGCGGCGGCGAGCAGAATAGCAGCGACCGCTCCGTAAACCAGCGGATCGTGAGCGGTGGTTTCAAACAACAGGCTCTGCATGAACCGCGTAAGCGTAAGTCCGCCCGCAATTCCGATGACGACACCGGTCGCCGCCGTCACCAGTCCCCGCTTCATCACCAGGCGATGCAAATTTCCCGGTCTCGCGCCCAACGCCAGCCGCACGCCGAACTCCTTCATCCGCATGTCGACCGTGTAGGCGATGACAGAAAAAAGCCCGATCACGGCGAGGCCCAGCGCAATGATCGAAAGCCCCTTCAGAATCGTGTAAGCATAGTGCTCGGCCTGCATGGTATAGCCGACGAGCGAATTGATCGAATTCACGTCGGCCGTGATGATCTTTGGATCGAATTCGTAGATCGCCCGCCGGACCACGCCTGCGAATGCCTTCTCCGGGTCGCGATCGAGGCGCAGCAGCAACGTCCGGGTGTTTGGCGGATACATCCAGTCCGGCACGTAATAATGCATGCCGTCGGAAGCTCGCACCGTGGCCTTCACATCGCGAACGACGCCGACAACCGGATAGCCCATGTCACCGGAGACTTGGATTTTGAACAATTGCCCGATCGGATCCGCGTCACCGAAACGTTCCCGTGCCATCGTCTCGTTGATGACAGCTTCAACCACACCGCGCTTGCCCGAAAACCACCGGCCTTTCTTCAACATCAGGCCCGCCGTTTTGGGATAGTCTGCGGAAACGAAATTGCCCGCGACCGGACGAAACGTTCCGTCTCGCATCAGTAGTTGCGCGGTGCCCCAGAATCCTCCCATGAGCAATGAATCCTGGCCAGTCGCGACGTCCTTCACCCCGGGAATCGAGCGAAGCCGATCGCGCAATCGTTCGAAGATTTGCAGCCTGGCCTCCGGTGGCGGTTCGAAACCGCGCGGAAAGACCACCTGCACCTTCACCTTTCCAACGGGATCGAAGCCGAGGTCCACTTGGTGAATTCTCTGAAACGTGCGCATCATCAGCCCCGTCCCCGCGAGCAAAATAACCGCCATGGCCGCCTGGAGGACGACGAGCAAATTTCGGATGCGCCGCATTCGCGGCGTTTCCCCCAACGACGACCCGCCTTCCTTGAGGCCCGCGTTGATTTCCGTTTTAAGCAGGCGAAACACCGGCACGAGGACAATTCCCACGCTGGCCACGATGCTCAACGAGACGATGCAGCCCAGCGTGCTCCAATTCAAAAACGATTGATAAAGCGCGTCGTCGTTACCATCGAGCAGGACAAACAGCCGCGGGAAAAGCCAGCGGACGGCGAGAATCACTACGACGCTCGCGGTCACCGCGAGCCCCACGCTCTCAATTAACACCAGTCGCGCGATCTGCCAGCGCGTGCCGCCCAGAGCAAGGCGGATGCTCAGCTCCCGGCTCCGGCCGAGCAGGCGGACAAGCATGAGGTTCATCGCATTCAAGCAGGCGATCGCGAAAAGAAACCCTGCCGCTACCGCGATCAACCAATACGTTCCCGGCGAGGTGGTGGCGTCCAACCTGAGCAACGCGGGGCGCTGCTCGGAAAAATAAGCCGTGGCCCATTGCGGAATGGTCGGCAGCCTGACACTCGAGAGAGCAGTCTCTGCCTCCGTCGGAGTAATGCCATCCCGCAGCCGGCCGATGATGAAAAGGGTCGGATCGAACACCTGCTGCGGATCGACGACAAAATAGAGCGGACGATAAACGTCGCCGCCGAAATACCTCGGGAACGCCTGAGTTTGCCGAAAGACGCCAATCACCGTGCTAACCTGCTGGTCGATCCGGATGGTGCGCCCCAGGACGGCAGGATCGGCATTTAAATGCCGCCGCCAGAAGAGATCCGTGATGATCACGACGTTGCCCGCATCCGCCCCGCGATAATCCTCCGGCCGAAAACCACGACCCAGCACGGGCTGAATCCCGAGGGTGTGGAGAAAATCGGCCGATACATTGATGACATTCCCTGCGACCGGTTCACCGCCGATTACGATATTCGAGACCTCACGTTTCGCCGCGGCATACTCGGTGAACACCGTCGTTTGTTCCTGGTAAGCCTGGAAAAAGAGTCCGACACGATACGGGACAAATGGCGTCTGCTTGTTCTGGGAGCCGATCACGAAAAGCTGCTCAGCGTGCGGGAACGGAGAGGCATAAAAAGTCACCCACGCCGTCAAAATAAAAACCGCGGTCGCAACGCCGATGCCCAAGGTGAGCGTGCCGACCACCGTGCCGGTGAAAGCCCGTGCGCGGCACAACGAACGAAAGGAGAAACGGACATCACCCGCGAGTTGCTCGAGCCACACGAACCGGCGCTCGTCGCGGCAGCGCTCCTCGATCTGCGCCACGCCGCCGAAGCGTTTCCGCGCCGCGAGTCGCGCGTCCGCCGACGTCATGCCACTCGCGATGTTCTCTTCCGTCAGCACGTCGAGATGCGCCCGCATTTCCTCCGCCATCTCCGCTTCGAGCCGGCGCCGCTGAAAACACGAAAGACAGCGAGCTGCGAGAGTGCGGAGAAAAGCTTTCATTTGCTTTGGGTCGGATGCACCGATGTTCGCTTTGCATTGGTCAGCGTGGCTGCGAGCGTGAGCGAGTGGTTCGTCGTCCATTCGCTCATCGGACGATGTGAAAACTCCGGAGCACACACCCCGTCGCTACGCGCCACCCCTCTTGCTAGAGGGGACATCAATCTCCCGCAGCCGAAGTCCCCTCTAGTAAGAGGGGTGCCCGAAGGGCGGGGTGTGTTGCTTTTCGCGAGAAATTTAGCCCTGCGCAGGTCACGCGAGTTTCTCACACACTCGCTCACGCTCGCAGCTACAAGAAAAAGAAAACGCGATGCAGGCACGGCGGCTGGTTTGGTGAAATGCTGGGAATATTTACCTCATGCCGACTCCATCACCGCGCCAATCGCGGCGCAGATCCGACTCCAGTCTTTCGCTTCGAGCGCGAGTTGTTTTCGCCCGTCCTTCGTCAACTCGTAGAATTTCGCGCGGCGGTTGTTCTCCGACTGACCCCACTCGGCCTTGATCCAGCCCTTCTGCTCCATCCGATACAGCGCCGGATAAATGGAGCCTTCTTCAACCTGGAGCACGTCCTTCGACAAAAGCTGGAGTCGCTGCGCGATTCCCCACCCGTGCATCGGCCCGCCGCTCAGCACCTGCAGCACCAGCATATCGAGCGTCCCCTGCAGTAGATCAATTTTGCTCATCAGCGTCGTTCTTCCTAAGAACGTCTAAGGGAAGCCGCCTCTCCCACAGAACGTCAAGGGGAAAGCGATGGCGGATAAATCTATGATCCGCGACGGGGAGTCGCAGCTCCTGTTCGGTACGAAAACAAAAAACTCGGTCTGCGATTAGCAGACCCCACCCCTTATTCCGGAGGCGATCAGCCGCAGGGATTCTCTTCAGTTTCGTCCATTGATGAAACTCATCAGCGGTCCCCACCCCCTCCGGATTCACTCCCCTCGCGCTCATGATCGTAGTCTTACTCGTGACCTTTTTCCGAGAAGGACGAGCAGCGAATCCCAACGCTGCGAACCGCGATCACGATTAAGATTACCATCACGAGCACGAGGCGGAGGAGGAAGAGCCCTCCAAAAACCACTCTTAAAATCCCTGCCCTCTTGACCCGGGCATCCTCTCACCCGAGCGTTCGTCTTTCTTTTTCCCTTTTTCCCATGCCCTACGTCGCCGCCTCCACTCGCTACGAAAACCCCGCGCTCTATCGCCGCTGCGGTCGCAGCGGCCTGAAACTTCCCGCTCTCTCGCTCGGCCTTTGGCATAATTTCGGTGGCGTCGACACGCACGCAAACGGGCGCGCTCTCGTCCTCCGCGCCTTCGATCTCGGCATCACCCACTTCGATCTGGCTAACAACTACGGTCCTCCTCCCGGCTCCGCCGAACTCACCTTCGGCCGGATTCTCCGCGAAGATCTTCGTCCGTACCGCGACGAACTCATCATCTCCACGAAGGCCGGCTACGACATGTGGGAAGGCCCGTACGGCGAATGGGGTTCGCGCAAATATCTCATCGCCTCGCTCAACCAGAGCCTCACGCGCATGGGCCTGGATTACGTCGATATCTTCTACTCTCACCGCCCCGATCCCAACACACCGTTGGAAGAAACGATGGGCGCGCTCGATTTCGCCGTCCGCTCCGGCAAAGCACTCTACGCGGGCCTCTCGAATTACTCCGCCGAACAAACCGCGCGCGCTGCACAAATTCTCCGCGACCTCGGCACGCCCTGTCTTATTCACCAGCCGAAGTACCACATGTTCGATCGCTGGATTGAGAAGGGCCTCACTGACGTGCTGACTCGCGAAGGAATTGGCGGCATCGCATTCTGTCCACTCGCGCAAGGCCTGCTTACCAGCCGTTATCTCACAGGCATTCCCGCTGATTCCCGTGCTGGTCACGATCCGCGTTTCCTAAAACCGGAACACATCACCGGCGAAAAACTCACCAAGATCCGCCAACTCGACGCCCTCGCCAAAGTCCGCGGTCAGTCACTCGCGCAGATGGCGCTTCTCTGGGTGCTCAACAATCCCGCGATCACCTCCGCACTCATCGGCGCGAGCAAGGTCAGTCAGATCGACGAAAACGTCGCCGCGCTGAAAAACCCCACGCTCTCCCCCGAGGAAATCGCCAGCATCGAACGCATCATCGCCGCGTAGTCATCCACTCGATCGCGACTCGCGCGGGATCGACGCGTTGTAGGTTGCGCGCTCGCCGCGCCACTCCGAATGCCGACGTAGCACAGGCGTCCCTGCCTGTGGTTTTCCGATCTCCGAACACGGCAGGCACGGAGGCACTGCCGCTACGCTCTGAAAACCACGCGGCGCACGCCACAATCGGTCTTAGTGCTGAGGTGGAACCCGACGTCCCGTCGCGTTTGCTCGAAAACGAGCATCTTCAAACCCGATGGGACATCGGGCTCCACCGCCACATACCACCTCGCCAACTTCGCGATTCACTGTGCTCGCGTTCACCCGCTCTCCGTTGCACCGCATCCCATCGCGTGTAATTAATTAACCCTCATGGCATCCACCGCCACGCCCACTCACTCCACTCCTGTCGCGCCAGGCGACTCCATCGAACGCACGGTCGTTCCCATCATCCTCGCGCTGAGTTTCTGCCATCTGCTCAACGACACGATCCAGTCGTTACTTCCCGCGATCTATCCGATGTTGAAGGAGCACTACGGGCTGACTTTCACGCAAATCGGGCTGATCACTTTTACCTTTCAAGGAACCGCCTCGCTGCTTCAACCCCTCGTGGGTTCTTACACGGATCGTCGTCCCAAACCGTATTCGCTCGCAATCGGCATGGGCATCACGCTCGTCGGCCTCATCCTGCTCGCCCGCTCGGCGGACTACGCCGCGATTCTGGTCGCGGCCGCTCTGGTCGGCATCGGCTCCTCTATTTTTCATCCTGAGGCCTCACGCATCGCACATATCGCAGCTGGAAAGCGCCATGGTTTCGCTCAATCGCTCTTCCAAGTCGGCGGAAATCTCGGTTCGTCCCTTGGACCTCTCGCCGCCGCGCTCATCATCGTGCCTCGAGGGCAATCTTCGATCATCTGGTTCACGCTGCTCGCCGCGCTCGGAATCGGTGTGCTCCTCAAAGTCGGCGGTTGGTACCAGCGCAATCTCTCGCATCATCTCGCGCGAGTACGTGCCCGCCGGTTGACCGCGACCAA
>CBRAFL010000219.1:0-9422 GCA_967755055.1 uncultured bacterium | reverse complement strand
GGAAGTTCGGATTCGGCGCGCTGAAGTTCGCGGACAGCGGCGAGAGAGTGGGAGAGGCGATCGTTTTCGGCGCGGAGGGAAGGGATGCTCTGGAGCTGCGGGGAAAGTTGGGCGATTTCTGAGGCGGTCGATTCGTTCGCGCGATACTGCGGGAGAACGAGAAGAGTGCCGACGACGAGCGCGGCAGTGGCGGGCAGCACGAGTGAGGTGACCATCGAAAAGGTCGAGACGGTTGCGGCGGCAGCATGAGCAACAGCGGCGCTCGATACTTGTGCGGCCAATCCCGTCGGAACGACTCCTGTCGCCGAAAGGGAAAGTGCGACGCCGAGGGCTGCTGCGGTCGAGGTGACGCCTCGACGCACGAGTGTCACGCGAAGTTTCTCGAGAGCGCGATCGACGCGTTTGCGAGCGGCTTCTTCTGTTACGCGTAGGACGGTCCCGATCTCGACGAAGCTGCGCTTTTCGAAAAAGCGCAGGATGATCGCTTCGCGTTCGTCGTTTTTCAGCGTGACGATTGCGTCGTCGAGTACGGGCCGGAGTTGCTCCGGATCGGGATCAGAAATTTGGGTAGAATTGTCGACGTGCATGGATTGGGCCGCCGTTTCCCGATGCTTGCGCCGTTGCTCGCGGCGAACGAGATCGGCAGATGCGAGTTGGGTGGTGACGTAAAGCCAGCCAGTAAGCGTGGCATGGTGAAGGAGGTTGGGCGCCTTCCGCGCGAGCGCGGTGAAGACAGTTTGCGTGACGTCTTCGGCGAGATGCGCATCGCCGCCGACGCGACGCAGCGCGCTGGAGTAGACGAGCGGGATGTGGAGCCGCACGAGTTCGGCAAAGGCGGCTTCAGAACGTTGTTCGACGTAATTGCGGAGAAGTGAGGCGGCGTCGTGCATGGTGGATTCGTGTAGTGGCCGTCGCCGAAACCAAAACCGGACAAGGTTTCTGGCTAAATTTCTATCGTCTCGCCGGGACGCATGACGCGGACGTTGTGGCCGGTGCGGGCGGCGTCGGCGGCGAAGGCGTCGGGGTCGGTGCGAATCCGTGCATTGGTGTTATAGTGCATCGGAATCGCGAGTCGCGGGCGGAGGAGATGAAGCGCTTCGACCGCGTCGGCCGGACCCATGGTATAAAAATCGCCGATCGGAATGAGAGCGACATCCAAGCCGTGGCGGCCGATGAGGCGCATGTCGCCGAAGAGCGCGGTGTCACCGGCGTGATAGAGCGATTTGCCACCGGCACGGATAACATAGCCGCTGGCGACGCCCATGGATTTGGTTTCACCGTTGCCGAACTCGAGCGCGGAGCTGTGGACGGCGGGCGTCATGTCGATGCGTCCCCACGGAAGTGTGACGCCGCCGCCGGGCATGAGATCGATCGTGGTCGCGCCTTGGGTCGACAAATATTCGGCGAGTTCGTACGGCGCGACGATTTCAGCTTGATGGAGACGGGCGAGTTCGAGGGCGTCGCCGAGGTGATCGTCGTGTGCGTGCGAACAAAGGATGTAATTGCATGGGACGGAGGCGGGATTGATGGCACCGTGCGGGTTTTTTCGCAGGTAAGGGTCGAAGAGGAGGCGTTGACCCGTCTTCGCCGAGCCGATGGAGGGCAGGGCCGGAATTTCGAGAAGGAAGGCGGAGTGGCCGAAGTAAGTGAGGAGCATGGATCGGAAAGCTGTAGGCTGACGGGAGAGCTGTAGGCTATAAGCTTTAAGCGGTAAGCTTGGTCAGCGGAGCAGGAGATCCCAAAAAGGGGGCGCGCAGCGCTCTGTTGAAAGCTTTTTGCTTACCGCTTATAGCTTACAGCTATTTTCACGTCGCCACCGGTTTTGAGATCGCTTCCAGGCTCTTCATTACATCGGGCGTGAGTTGACCGACGACGTCCAATGCGCCGAGGTTTTCGGTGAGCTGCTCGACGCGCGAGGCGCCGAGGATGACGCTGCTGACGTTGGGATTTTTAAGACACCACGCGATGGCGAGACGAGGCAGCGACGTGCCGAGTTCTTTCGCGATCGCATCGAGTTTTGGGACAGCAGCGATTTTGTTTTTTGCCGCGGGATCATTGAGAATCATATCGCGCAGCCATTCCATTCCGGGAGCATCGAGCCGCGTGTCTTTGGGAATTCCCGCGGTGTATTTTCCAGTGAGAATGCCGGAGGCAAGCGGAGACCAGATGGTGGTGCCGAGGCCCGGAGTTTCGTAGAGCGCGCCATATTCTTTTTCGAAACGGGCGCGGTGAAAGAGATTATATTGCGGCTGCTCGACGATCGGTGCGTGCAGATTGTGTTCACGACAGAGTCGATGCGCGGTGCGGATTTCATCGGCGCTCCATTCGCTGGTGCCCCAATAGAGAACTTTGCCCTGCGTGATTAAGTCGTGCATCGCGCGTGCGGTTTCGAAAATTGGCACAGTGGGATCGGGGCGATGGCAGTAGTAGAGATCCAGATACCCGACTTGCAGACGGCGAAGCGCGTCGTGACAGGCTTCGAAGACATGTTTGCGCGAGAGGCCGGATTGGTTCGGTTTTTCGTCCTCCCAGCCGAAAAATACTTTGCTGGAAACGAGGAAACTGCTGCGACGCCATCCGGATTTTTTAAGAACGGCGCCCATGACGAGCTCCGCTTTGCCGTCGGCGTAGGCTTCGGCGTTGTCGAAAAAATTCACGCCGGCGTCATACGCGGTGTGGAGTAATTTCGCCGCGACGGGATCGCCGATTTGTTTGCCGAAGGTGACCCACGCGCCAAAGGACAGCGCGGAAATTTGCAGGCCGGAATGGCCGAGTTTGCGGTATTGCATGGAGGGAGGAAATTAGGTGGCCCGATTCGTTCTCGTTCTCTTTATCGTTCTCGTTCTCGTTTTACTGTTTTCGATCTGTCTCGAAGGGTGAACGAGGGAAAACAAACCGGAGAACGAGAACGATAAAGAGAACGAGAACGAAAGCGTTTGCGGTCGACGAGCTATGACGAAGAAAGACGTGACTGAAACCACTGCTTTGCGGCAGCGATGTCCGACTGTGCGAGGCCATGACCCGCGAGTGAGGCGTGGAGCGTGACGTCGGCGCCGCCGGCACGCAGATGGGCGGCGAGGCGATTCGGATGATCGATGGGCACCAGGGGATCCTGTGTGCCGCTCGCGATCAGGACGCGTTTGCCATCGAGGGAATGTGGGCTCGCGGGAGAATCGATCACGACCATCGGACGAAGGAGAATGGCACCTGCAAGAACGACGGGGCGTTGCAGGAGCAACGTGGCGGCGATGTTCGCGCCGTTGGAGAAGCCGATCGCGATCAGTTTGGCGGGCTCGAAATGATAGTGGCGGGCGGCGGCGACGATGAAGTCGGCGAGCTCGTGGGTGCGACGCGTCACTTCGGCCGGATCGAAAATGCCTTCGCCTTTCCGTGCGAAGAAACGCGCGGCGCCGTGTTCGCTGACGTTGCCACGCGGACTCAGAAGAGCAGAGCCGGGCGAGAGTGCGTGACCGAGCGGCAAGAGATCTTCTTCCGTACCGCCCGTGCCGTGGAGCAGAAGGAGCGGTGGCGCGGCCGGATTGCTGCCGGCTTTGAATTGGTGGACGTAGGTGAGAGGCATGTGCCGTGAAACCTCTTTACCGGAAAACGAACCATCTGCAAACGCGGGTGCGGTTCAGTTGTTTGTCTCGTACTCGTGATCGTAATCATGTGTCTCATGACTAAGGTCTGTTTTCGAAATACTCGGAGAGAAGAAACCGCTAATGGGATCCGCCAATGGGCAGATCCTTATGGCACCCCTCCGCCTGATCGGCTCCAGAATAGGTAATGGGGTCTGCTGATCGCAGACCGCGATTAGCGGGCTCCAACCACCTCGAGGCGCAGGCGATTAGCCGTAGCCACTGAATCAAGATTTCCCCATTGGGAAAATCCTATTAGCGGTCCATCTTCGGGGTTTGGGTCTTTATTTCGAAGACAGACACTCAGCGATCACGAGCACGAGTACGATCACGAGCACGAGGAGGCGGATTTTACGGACGGCGGCCCTAGCGGTCCCTCCCTGCCTTAGACGCCGTCGATCTTTTTGATTCGCAGGGCGTGCCGGCCGCCTTCGAATTCGGTGGCGAGCCAGACGCGGACGATGTGCAGCGCTTCGGCTTCACTCACGGTGCGTTGGCCCAATGAGAGACAATTTCCATCGTTGTGGGAGCGGTTCCAGATCGCGACTTGTTCGTTCCAACAGAGACCACAGCGGACTCCGCGCACGCGATTTGCCACGATCGCTTCGCCGTTGCCGGAACCGCCGAGGACGATGCCGCGCTCGACTTCTCCGCGTGCCACCGCTTCAGCGACGGGCCGGATGAAATCAGGATAATCGCAGGGCGCGTCGGAGTACGTGCCGAGATCGCGCACCGTATGGCCGTCGGCCAGGAGAGCGGCTTTAATGGCTTCCTTGTAGGCGAAGCCGGCGTGGTCCGAACCGATGGCGATGGAAAATGATTTCATGGGAAAGGTGTTAAGTTGAACACTGAGCGATCGAGGGGGTCGTTATCTTGCTCGCCTTGTTCTCCGGCAAAACAAAAAAGTTCCCCCATGAAAACCCCTCTGCTGTTAGTCGCGATCGGTGTGCTGCTGATCGCGGGTTGCGCCAGTGTTGATTCGCGCGTCAAGGATCATCAAACCGCCTTCAGCTCGTGGCCGGCTGATGTGCAGGAAAAAATTCGCGCCGGGAAAGTGGAGCTTGGGTTTACGCACGAGATGGTGGAAGTGTCGCTCGGAAAACCCAATCGGCTGGCGTCGCGCACCACGGACCGCGGACAGGCGGATGTCTGGATCTATTTCGATAAAGGGCCGCGGTTTTCGATTGGTCTCGGACTCGGGTCCGCGCGCGGTTCGACGGCGGTTGGCGGCGGAGTGACGGTGGGGGATAATTTCCGCGACGATGAAGCGATGCGCGTCGTGTTCGAAGGCGGGCGGGTGAGCGCGATCGAGACGCGGAAGTGAACGGGCTGATCACTCGCTCACGCGGACTGTGTGAACATTCGCTGTGCGGTGTAGGTGGCGCGCTCGCCGCGCTACGTTCGTAATTTGTAGCGCGGTACCTACGACTCAATCATCCACTCGCTCACGCTCGCAGCTACGACTGAACAGGCCGTGGCGCGGCCAGCGCGCAACCTACCGGTCGAACTCGGCGAGGATGGCGGCGGTGTCCGAGAGATCGGCGAACACAGCGGTCGGATCACACGCGCGTAGCTCGTCGACACTGAAGCGACCGGTCGCGACGCCGATGGTGCGGGCACCGATGATCTTGCCGCATGCGATGTCGTGCGGAGTATCGCCGATCACGAAGACGCGGTCGGCGGCGAACTCCACCGCGTGATGTGAATTGGCGCGGCGCACGGCGTGCGGTCCGAGTTCGTTACGCGTTTCGCTGTCGTCGGCGAATGCGCCAAACGCGAAGTGGACCCAGAGATCGTGATGGGCGAGTTTGATTTCCGCGCCACGCCGCAGGTTGCCGGTAAGCAGTCCCTGCGCAATGTCGCTACGCTGGGCGAGAGTCGTGAGCAGTTCACGGACGCCGGGAAGCGTGCGCGCTTCGGGATGGCCGAGTTCGTCGGGCAGTGCGCGCAGATAACTCGTCAGATAGCGGGAGACGTTCTGCGGTGTGTCAGGAAGCGAGAATTTCGCGAGCACACGGCGGGCGATCCATGGGTCAGTTCGGCCGGCGACTTCGATGTCCTCGAGCGTTCCGGCGATCCCAAATTCCTCGCGCAATGCTGCTACCAAAGCGCGTTCTCCGGCTCCGCCGGAGAGAATAAGAGTGCCGTCGATGTCCCAGAGGAGAAGTGTTTTCATGAACGAATCGTTACGATTATCTCCTGGCGCGGCGGAGGGCAGCAAGTTTGTTGAGTTCTTGCGGAACCTCTGCGCCAGAGTAACCTTCTCAAAGGGCGATACGTCCCATTAGATCATGAAAACAACCTTTGCTGTCTTCACATTGATTTGCGGTTTGGCGATCCTCAGCGGCTGTTCGACGCCGGAAACACGGATCGCTAAACAGCCGGAAGTTTTTAACCGCCTCACACCGGACCAACAGCAGATGATCCGCGAGGGCCGGGTCGGGATCGGCTTCGACATGGAAATGGTGAAACTCGCTTTGGGTGATCCCGATCGCATTCGCGAACGCACGGATTCGAGCGGCCGGAGTGAGGTGTGGACATACGTGGACTATGAAACCAACGACGGGATGCTGCTTTATCGCGGCTGGTATCACCGCGGTTGGGGGGGGCCGCTTTACCCGTACTATATGGATGTCCCCAGCCGTCGTGAACGCTCACGCGATGAAGTTATTTTCCGCGAGGGACATGTGACCTCGGTCGAGCACGAACGACGGTGATCTGAAGGTAGTCTGAGGGAGGGCGAATCGTCCCGATGAGCCGCGGCAAGGGGCTTGGTTTACCGAACAAAACGCGGCACGGCCGGAGGCCTCGCCCTACCTGCTATTTTGAGGCCAACGCGACGCCGGCGGCGGGCTCGCGTACGGTCACTTCGACGCGGAGTTCGCGCGTCGGTGCGCCGCGGTACGTTCCGCTGACCGGTCGGATGTCGGCGTAGTCACGACCGGCGGCGATTTTTACGTAGCGATCGTCCGCGATGCGATCGTGGGTTGGATCGTACGCGGCCCAACCATAGTCCGGGATGAGAACTTCCACCCAGGCATGCGACGCTTCGATTTCGCCGGGCCGACGGGAGCGGTTGAAAAAATATCCGCTCACGTAGCGCGCGGGAATACCGACGGTCCGGCACAGTCCGAGCATCACGTGCGCGTAGTCCTGGCAAACGCCGGTCCGGAGTTTTAACGCATCCGTCGCGAGCGTGTGCACGCCCGTGGTGTGCGGTTTGTATTTGAAGGTTTTGAAAACATGGCGTCCGAGGCGCAGCGCGTCGTTCCACACGTCGTTCCGCCCATCGTCAGCGAAAACATCCTGCGTCTCCCGCCACAATTCCACCGAGTGAGGAACGTAATGAGAATCGGTGAGAAACTCGGCGTAAATTTCGCTGGGCGCGTGGGCGCCGGGGCGTCCGGGTGAAGGAACGACGGGAATGGAGGGGCGCTGATCGTTCGCGATCGTTTCAACCTGCGATTCGGCTTCGATCACGAGTTGCTCGTGCGATGCCGCGAGATCGAAGTAGTGCACCCGGTTGCCATAGTAATCGAGATAGTCGCGCACGTCGCTGCCGCCGGGAGAGATGCGAAGAGCGAAGTCTCGGCACGTTTGCGCTTCATCGTCCACGGGCCGCAACCGCACTTCATTGAAGCTATCGCGGACGGCACCTGCGTAAACGAAGGTCGTACGATGGAGAAGATGAAGCAGCATGGCAGCTGAGCTGAATCCGTAGCGACACTGACAGACGAAGGCGAGATGACTGACGCTACTGTTGTTGCTGCTGCTGCTGCTGTTCGTCAGGAGCAGATTCGGCGGGGTAAAACATTGTTGTTTGAACCACTTCGTCGCCGATCCGATCAAGGGATTTCTGAATTTCGAGCAGGAATTCGTGGAGGCCTGACTTAACGACGTCGGCGATGGTGCGAGTTTTGAGATCGCTGAGGAGGGCGCGCGAAGTGCGGGCCGCTTCGGTGCGGACGCGAGGTCCGTTTTCGCCCAGGATGCGGCGAAGCAAGTCGTCGACCTGCGCGACGCAGAAGTTGAGCGAGCGCGGGAACGAGTTTGAGAAGATAAGGAATTCCGCGACTTTCCACGCGAGAATTTCGCGAACGTAGAAACGGCGATAGGCTTCGAGCGCGCTGGCGGAACGAAGGACGGCCTGCCATTGCGCGGTGTCGACGGCGCCACCGACATCGGTCGCGCTGGGAAGGAGAATGTGATATTTCACGTCGAGCATCCGCGTGGTCATCGCCGCACGCTCGATGAATTTTCCGAACAACAAAAACTCCCAGCCCTCACTGCGGGAAAACGTGGAATCGATCAGTCCTTGGAAGAGATGGGAGTGACGCTTGATCTGCTGGAAGAATTCGTTCGGACCGTCGGCCCACACCTCGGAGGAGTTGCGCCCTTTCAGATAGAGGAAGAGTTCATTGATCGTTTCCCACATCTCGAGCGAGATCTGGTCGCGGATCATGCGGGCGTTTTCGCGGGCCGAATAAACGCAGGAAAGAATCGAGCCGGGATTGCGCAGATCGAAAGCGAAGAACGCGGTGACGCTTTGATTATTTGTTGTCTTGTAATGCTCGGCGAAGAGTTCCTCGTCGCCCGAACTGGCGATGATGGAACCCCAATGGTCTTTCAACGTGTTGTCTTCGATTTCCTGGAAATCGAGGAGGAACTGGAGGTTCACCTCGAGCAACCGGGCGATGTTTTCCGCGCGCTCGATGTAGCGGCTCATCCAGTAAAGCGAATGCGCGACGCGGGAGAGCATCACGTTCGTTTGCGGGCGATAGACGGGGACGGGAGCGACGGGCGGAGGCATGGCGGGGTCAGACGGTGGCGGAAAAGGCTGGGGGGCGTGGCTCGACGCGCTCGGGGAGACAGCAAATGTAGGATCGAGAGCGCGTCTTCGAATTCAGTGTCAGCGAGGATGAAGAAATGGAGGGCTGCGCTCCGTCGCAGCTGGCTTCGATGCGAACAGCGCTGACGGAGCAGCGCCCTCCAGCGGAGCTTACGATACGAAAATAATCTTTTTGCAGACGTGCTTCACGATGATTCGCGACCACCGTTCCCGCTCTGGCGGTTGTGATAACCGCCGATATCTGGCGGAACGCGCTCATTCGTTTTTCTGGAGGACCCAAGTGTCTTTTGAACCGCCGCCTTGCGACGAGTTGACCACAAGCGAGCCTTTGCGCAAGGCCACGCGCGTGAGACCGCCGGGCGTCACGGTGATTTTTTCGCCGTACAAAATATACGGGCGCAAATCGATGTGGCGGCCTTCGAGCTGGTCATCGCACCACGTGGGAGAGCGGGAAAGATTGATGGGATCTTGAGCGATGAAATTGCGCGGATTGGCGGCGACCTTGGCGCGGAAATCTTCGCATTCCGCTTTGGTCGAGGCGGGGCCGATCAGCATGCCATAACCGCCGGCCTCGTTGGCGGCTTTGACGACGAGCTTTGAAATGTTTTCGAGCACGAACTTGAGGTCCGGTTTTTCGGAGGGGAGATACGTGTTTACGTTCGGCAGAAGCGCGTCCTGGTCGAGGTAGTACTTAATCATCTTCGGCACGTACGCGTAGATGACCTTGTCGTCGGCGACGCCGGTGCCGATGGCGTTGGCGAGCGCGACATTGCCTTCGCGGTAGGCGTTAACCAAGCCGGGAACACCAAGCATGGAGTCCGAACGAAAGACGGTGGGATCGAGGAAATCGTCGTCGATGCGGCGGTAAATGACGTCGACGGGCACGAGACCCGCGGTCGTGCGCATGAAGACTTTCGCGTCGCGCACAACGAGAT
>CBRAFL010000218.1:0-9453 GCA_967755055.1 uncultured bacterium | reverse complement strand
GCAATCTCTCGCATCATCTCGCGCGAGTACGTGCCCGCCGGTTGACCGCGACCAATCCGCTCCCGCGAAAAACCATTATCTTTTCGATCACGATTCTCGGCGCGCTGATTTTCTCAAAATATTTCTACCTGGTCAGTCTCACCAACTATTACACGTTTTACCTGATCGAGCATTTCCACGTTTCAGTCACGACGTCGCAGGTCTATCTTTTCATTTTTCTGTTTGCCGTCGCCGCGGGAACGATCCTCGGCGGACCGCTCGGCGACCGCTTCGGCCGCAAGTACGTCATCTGGTTTTCCATTCTCGGCGTCGCACCGTTTTCGCTCCTACTCCCGCACGTCGGACTCACCGCCACGATTTTCCTCAGCGTGGTGATTGGCGTGATTCTCGCCTCCGCGTTTTCCGCGATCCTGGTCTACGCGCAGGAATTAATTCCCGGCAAAGTGGGACTGATCGCCGGATTATTTTTCGGCCTGGCCTTCGGTATCAGCGGAATCGCCTCGGCCGCGTTGGGCCGCCTCGCGGACCACACGAGCATCGAACATGTCTTCTACCTCTGTGGCTTTCTTCCGCTGATCGGTCTGCTCACCGGCTTCCTGCCCAACGTGGAAAGAAAACGGTAAGCGTTTTAAGGTAGGGCGGGACGCCGAGCCCGCCGCTCAACCGCGCTGTCTTGGCCGGTTGAACCGATGACCCAAAAGGCAATTTAACCGCAAAGAGCGCATAGATCGCGGAGCTCAAGACATCCCCTCTTTGAGCTCTCTGCTTTCTTTACGGTTAAAAATCCCGGGTGTGCGTTCGCGACTTTTCCGCTCCGTGACCTCGGATTGTGCTCAGTGAACTCTGTGTCGAAAAATTCCGCTTCTTTCAGCTGCAGCTCTGTCGCCATGTCTCTTCGCGTCCCAAATTTCCGCGCGTGCAACACTCACGTTTTTTCGTCGCCGGAACTTCTCTTTTCCCGAGTGTCGTAGCCCTCACCATGACGCTCCGACTGTTCGCCGTCCTCGTTTCTGCCAGTCTGACCTTGCACGCCGAGACGCCATCCGAATCCGCGCTCACCCTCTATCACGCCAAGGATTATCCCGCCGCGCAGACCGCTTTCGAAAAGATCGCCGCCGCCGAGCCGGAGAACGCAGAGGCGCATTTTTATCTCGGCGTACTCGCTCACAAACGACGTGACAACGAAGAGGCTGTTCGGGAACTCGAACGTGCCACCGAACTCGCGCCAAAAAATTCCGAATACTTTACCGAACTCGGCGGCGCTTACGGCACCGCGGCCAAAAACGCCGGACTCCTCGCGAGCCTCAGCTGGGCCCAAAAATGTGCCGCCGCGCTCGAAAAGGCCGTGCAGCTTGATCCCAACAACCTCACGGCGCGCAACGGTCTGGTTTCGTTTTACCGCGAAGCCCCGCCGATTGCCGGCGGTGGCACCAGCAAAGCCTACGCCCAGGCGGAAGAAATCCGTAAGCGCGATTTGGCGATGGGTTCAGCCATTTTGGGACAACTCTATTTGAGCGAAAAAAAATACGCGGAAGCGTTCGCGGTTTACGAAGCCGTGCTCGCGGTGCGACCCGACGATTACCAGGCGCTTTATCTCATCGGTCGCGCCGCCGCTGAGACGGGCGTTAATCTCGACCGCGGCGAACAAGCGCTCCGCCGCTGCCTCGAACTTCCACCCGGTCCCGGCGAACAAGGACGTGCCGCCGTCCAGTGGCGACTCGGCCGTCTCTTCGAGAAACGCGGCGATCTCGCCGCCGCCCGCGCCGCCTATGAAGCCTCCCTCCAGTCCCATCCCGGTTTTCAGCAAGCCGCCGACTCACTGGCAAAGTTGGGTAAGTGAGGATCGTCAGCTTACTGGAGTAGCGGCAGGCGTCCCTGCCTGTCCGTTGAACGAAATTCGGCGTTCGGAAATCCGAAATCGAAAATCGGAATTCGAAATCCCCAAAGCAGCAGGCACGGAGGCCTGCCACTACCCGCACACCCATATACACAAACCCCTCGCCTTCCCCCTTGCTCTCACTCACCGCGCCTCATGATCTTTCGCCATGGCTGCGCCGCCCTTTGTAGAATTTCGTGAGGTTACTAAACGCTTCGGCGACGGTCCGATTATTCTCGACCGTCTTTCTCTTTCGATCGCAGCCGGCGATTTCGTCAGCCTCATCGGCCCCAGCGGCTGTGGAAAATCCACTCTCCTCCGTCTCATTGCCGGTCTCACGCCTTTAACCAGCGGCGCTGTCACGATCGCGCAACGCCCACCCGAAGACAATCAGACCGATCTCGGTTTCGTCTTTCAGGAACCGACTCTGCTCCCCTGGCTCACCACCGCGCGCAACGTCGAGCTCGCACAAAAACTCCGCGGCGTATCCGCCACAGAGCGCACCACCACGCGCCACCGCGTGCTCGATCTCGTTCGCCTCGGCGACAAAGCCGACGCCTACCCGCGTCAACTTTCCGGCGGACAAAAAATGCGCGTATCCATTGCCCGGGCACTCTCGCTCTCGCCAAAAATCCTGCTGCTCGATGAACCGTTCGGCGCACTCGACGAAATGACCCGCGAGCGCCTGAACGAAGAGCTGCTCGCGATTCGCCAGCAGCAAGCGTGGACCGCCGTCTTCGTCACGCACTCGGTCGCCGAAGCCGTGTTTCTCTCCAATCGCATCATGGTGATGTCCGCTCACCCTGGCCGCATTCATGCCGAAATCCCCATCGATCTCCCCTATCCACGCACGAGCGATACCCGACTCTCCGCAAACTATCACACCTGCGTCGCCAATGTTTCCCGCGTGCTGCGCTCCGTATCCGAATGAAACCGACAACTTTTTTATCATCACGAGGAGTGAAGCAATTTCTTCGTTCGTTCTCATTCTCGTACTCTTTCTCGTTCTCTCGTCCGCCGAATATAATCGAGCAGACCTGAGAACGAGAAAGAGAAAGATTACGAGAACGATGCCATCACGCCGACGTCCATCCCTCTCCACGTAAGCATTCATGCCGCGCCGCCTGCTCCACCTCCTCCTTCCCGCTCTCACCGGAGCGCTGTTCATTGCGTTCTGGTATGGCGTTCACCTTTGGCTCTCGGAGGACCTGCGTTTTCTGCTCCCCACGCCCGGAGCAATTCTCGATGCCCTTCGCGAAAACGCCGATGCTCTCGGCCGAGCGACGCTCAATACCACCATCGGCGCGCTACTGGGTTTCGCCCTCGCGGTCATCGTCAGCGCGGTGTTCGCGATCGTGCTGTCGTTGTCTCCCCTCGTGCGCGCCAGTCTGTATCCCTATCTCATGGCGTTGCAGATGACGCCCGTGATCGTCGTTGCGCCGATTCTCGTGCTGTGGGTCGGAGCCGGAATCAAGAGCGTCGTGGTGATCACGTTTCTCATCTGCTTTTTTCCGATCGTCGTGAACACCACGCAAGGCCTGATCTCAACCGATCGAAATCTCGTCGAGCTCTTCGCCATGTGGCGCACCTCACGAGCGCAACAGCTCTTCAATCTGCGCATCCCTGCCTCGCTCCCGTACTTCTTCACGGGCCTTCGCATCGCCGCAACGCTCGCTCCGATCGGCGCGCTGGTCGGTGACTATACCGCGGGCAGTTCCGCCGGCGATGGCGGCGGCCTAGGATTTCAAGCCGTGATCTATTCGAGCCAGGCCAAATACGCCGCGCTGTTCGCTACCGCCGCCGTCACATGCGTGCTCGGCTTTATTTTCGTCGCCGTCGTCCTCAGCCTGAGCTGGCTCACCCTCCGCCACTGGCACGAATCGTACGCCGCCCGCGATTGAAATTTCCAAGTGTAGCTACGAGCATCAGCGAGCGGATGATGGCCAAACTATTTAACCGCAAAGAACGCAGCGCGGCGGAGCCGCAACCAAATGTGATCTAAATTTTGTCACAGAGAGCACGGAGAACCAATCCGAGGACACAGAGGATTCCTCGGTGAACTCTGTGCAACCTCCGTGATCTCCGTGTCGAAAGATCGGAACTCAAAGCGATCGGAAAAATGCTCGCGGCGGAACAACAAACCGGCGAATAGCAGTGCAAAGAGCGCAGAGATCAAGCCCTCACATTCTTTGTGCTTCTTGCGTTCTTTGCGGTTAAATATTTCCGGGGTTTTGAATTTAGCTGCGGCTTGGCCGCGCTGCTCAACCTCTCCCAAGTTTTTTCTCTCACGCCCTTTGCATCTTTCGCCAGAGCCCTTCATCATTCCCCCACCGTCATGAAAGCCCTCCTCACCCTGCTCACCTCCCTCGCGTTCGGCTCGCTGCTCGTCGCAGCCGATAAATCGCCTTTCAAAATCACCGTCCAACTCGATTGGGTCGCCGAGCCCGAACATGGCGGCTTCTATCAAGCCCAAGCGCGCGGATTTTTCGCTGCCGAAGGTCTCGACGTTGAACTCATCCCCGGCGGTCCCAACGCGCTCGTGATGCCGAAGGTCGCCACCGGTCAGGCCGACGTCGGCCAAGCCGACAGCACCAACACGCTCCTCCAGCAGGCCGAGGGCCTCCCCGTCGTTCAGTTCGGCGCCGTGTTTCAGGACGATCCCTCCGGACTCCTCGTCAACGCCGACAGCCCCGTACAAAAATTCGAGGACCTCCAGGGCAAGACCATCATCGCTCGTCCCGAGTGGGCGTTCATCCAGTTTCTTCAGAAAAAATATAACCTAAAACTCTCGATCGTTCCCCAGAACTTTTCTGTCGCGGCCTTCCTCGGCAACAAGGAAGCCATCCAGCAAGGTTACTACATCGCCGAGCCCTACCACATCGTGAAAGCCGGCGGCAAAATGCCGCGTTTCCTGTCGACGTGGGACGCTGGTTTTCGCGCGTACGCCGTGCTCGTGACCAATCGCAAATTCGCGCGTGAGCATCCCGCCGAGCTGCGCGCATTCATGCGCGCGTACGTGCGCGGCTGGCGTGATTACCTCGAAGGCGATCCAACCCCGGCGCACACCGCGTTAAAAAAAGCCAACGCCAACAACACGGACGAGTTCATGATGTTTTCCCGCAAGATGATCATCGACGGCAAACTCGTTACCGGACGCGACGCCAACAGCGACGCCTCGCAAATCGGCCGTCTGGATCCCGCGCGTTACACCACACAAATTCAGCAATTGGAAGAACTCGGCATCCTGAAAAAAGGAAAAGTCACCAGCGCCGAAGCCATCACGACCGATTTTCTGCCCGAGCGAAAGTAGCCGGAATGGGAGATGCCCCCAATCACACACCCCGCCCTTCGGGCACCCTCTCAAGAGGGGACTTCTACTTCGTGTGTCGCAGGAAAATCCCCTCTTGAGAGGGGTGGTGCGAAGCGACGGGGTGTGTTGGCTCGGGCATTGAAGTTGCTGCCCCGTCCACGTCTCGCGAGCTTCCGCTGTTCGGGGCGAGAAGCCGTAGCGAGCGTCATCGCCGCGGCCTCACTCAATACGAGCTCGAAAGCATCCCGCTACGACAAACCCAATTTTTGTCTTAGATCTTCCCAGCGAACTTTTTCCCCGCGTCCATCTCGGTGTGATGCTGCGACAGCTCTTCGCGATTAACGTCCGTGTCGGCGCGCAGCCGGCTTCGGAGAAAAGCCATCGCTTTCAGCATCTCGTCGCGCGGGAGCTGCTCCATCTGCGGTCTGATTTCGGCAAAAATCATGATGCACTTCTGTCCGCAAGCTCGGCTTGTTCGGCGACTCGCGTCCGGGAGTGGCTGCGAGCGTGAGCGAGTGGATTCGAATTCCCCTCATTCCTTTCCTTTCGCATCCCCTCAAAACTCACCCCCGTAAAAGCCTCAAATAATTCCCCGGCCGCCGCACCGCCGCCGTATACGACGTTTCCCCTGTCACGATCTGCGTGATGAGTTCGCTCAGACGCCCGCCGTGTCGTGATAACAATCCCGCCCGCAAACGCGGACATTCATAAAGCACGTAGGCCAGCCACCGCGCGATCCGCAGATCGCCGAGCAATTTTTTCTGCAACGTTTCCCGATAGATCCGCTTCACCGCTGACTCCGAGAAATCACCCGCGAGAATCGCGCTCGCCGCGAGCTGCCCACTGAGAATTCCCGCCGTGATCCCCTCAGCTGTCACGGGATCCGCCAGTCCGGCCGCGTCGCCGACGAACAGAATTCGCCGCGCGCCAAACATCCCATCGCGCGGCCGGCACGGGATAATATAACCATGACGCTCCTCGTGCAGCGGCGCGCCGATTCCGAGCAGGTCGAGATAACGTCGATAATACAGCGGCAAGTTAGCCGCTCCACGCCGCGTCGTAAGCACGCCGATCGACAGATGATCCCGTTTCGGAAAAACCCACGCATAGCCCGCGGGCACGACGCCAAAATCAAACCGCGTCGTGCGCATCAGCGGCTCCATCTCCGCCGGAGTCAGCGTGACCTCGCACTCAAGCGCAGGCACCACCCCGCGCAATTCCGGCTGGCCCGTCTTGCGCGCGACCAAACTATTTGCGCCGTCGGCGGCGATAACGAAGCGAGCGCAAATCTCACCCGCATTCGTCGCAAGCCGCACGTTGTCCTCGGTCATCGATACATCGAGCACGCTGGTGCCGGCAAAAAGTTGCGCTCCGGTTTGTTGCGCCGCCTGCGTGAGCAAGTGATCAAAACGATCGCGCATCACCATCGAAATAATGGACTGGTTGCGCTCACAAACGAAGCGAAGCGCCGGTTCGTGATGGACGAGTTCCGCCGCCAGGCACTCGCGTTCCACCGCGGCTTGCAGATCGAGCGGCAAAAGCGCCGCCGCCCGGCGCAGGACGCCACCGCCACACGTTTTATAACGCGGTGGCACCGCTTTCTCGATGATGCCCACCCGTAGTCCGCGCCCGCCCAACGCCAAAGCCGCAGCCGAACCCGCCGGACCTGCGCCGACGATTGCGACATCGAGTTCGATGAGCGTTCCAGATGAAGCGGAAGGGTGGATGGATGACGGACGAATCACGCGCCTTTGTAGGCAAGGCCTTGGCGCAATGTCACCGCATTCCGCCGTCCAAATCTCCGGCGACGCCGGAATTACTTATTTCTGTGCCACCGGCCACCGGCCTCACGATCGTCGAATCCCGCAATCGCTCTTCAAACCACGCGAGTGCCGGCGGCCCGACGAGATCCAACCTCATCATGAGCGTGATGTGATCGTCTTGCGGCGTCACTTCCCGCCGGCTGCCGGACGGTGCGACGCGGTCGAGTGCTTCGCTTTGCGCCGGAAGAATCCAGGTGTCGGACTGCCCATGAAAAAGCAGCACGGGCACGCGCATGCGCCTCATCGCGTCCAACACGTTCACATCGTTCCACGCAAATCCCGCCATCGCGGCCGCTTTGATTTCCGCTGCCGCAAACGTCGCATCGCTCAGTTTCGCCGTCAGCTTCGGATCGAACCCGCGCGCAAATTCCGAAATCGCCGTTCGCGGATCACTGAAGGGCGCGAGTGCCACCACCGTCGCCACGCGCAGATCGCGCGCGGCCCAATGAATACCCGCTACCGCCCCATAAGATTCGCCAAACACACCCAACTTTCCCGCTAACAGTCCACGTCGTTGCAGTTCGTCCGCAATCTTCACCAGATCATCCGCCTCCCACCCGCCAAATCCGATCCAACGCCCCGTGGAGCGACCGTGCCCGCGAAGGTCAACGAGCACCACGCGATAGCCCTGTTGCGCAAAATAAAACGCCCATGGCATCATCGATTCCTTCGTCATCATGATTCCGTGGAGGAGCACCAGCGTGCCTTTCGGCGGCTCGGAGTACGCGACGAAGTCAGCGCCTTTCGACCATTTGCAATTCCACGTTGTTATTGTCCTGCCGTCGGCTTCGCGGTCGGACTTGAACTCAGAAACGAAGTGATAGTCCGCCGCCTCGAGCACGCTCACGGCGAGTTCCGCATGAGGAGGCCCAACCGGCAAGCGCCACGTCGCGGTACAGTACGCATCAGCCGCTGCGAGATTCTTGGGATCGCCGAACGCTCCCCGCAACCCGTGCCGATTGGGCGCTTCCACAATCCGCGTCGCAAGCATTCGCGTCACACATCCCGACAGGAATAACACGATCGCAACGCCCAACACCGTCAGCATGCCCCCACGCCGTACCATCGAGACGATTGTTCGGCGGTGATTTATCTCAGTCACGATCCGAAACCTTTCAACATTCTTTGAGCTGTCGATACCGATCGCCCACTTCGAACTTCGATCCTCGATGTCGCAGACACGGAGGCCCGCCGCTACTTCGCTTGATTCAACTCGGGCGGAGGGACGACCTCCGTGTCGTCTGTTTCCGACTCGGTCCACACCGAGGCGGCCCCTCCATTCCAAACGGGTTCATCGCCAGTCGGAATTGGCCACGGATATCACGGACGGACACGGATCAATTCAATTGAGACCGAAAAATCCAGGTGCCGCAAAACATCAAACGGTGTTCGAGCCGTCCGTGAATCGTTGCACAGTTCATTCCTCTGAAGATCCGTGTTAATCCGCGTTATCCGTGGTTTCCGACTGCATTGATCTGGCTCAGACGCCGCCGGCCGTCACAAAAATGTCACCGTTGTTCGCCAATTTCGCCGAACGGATCGATCTATCTGTTTGTCGAGGCACTTGGAGTGCTTTCAGATAATGCCGAACAGCGGACAGGATCTCAGAAAGATTTTCAGGATTTTCGTTCACCCCTCGTCACATGAGTCTCACCGCCTTTTCGTTTCCCACGCCCACGCTGTTCGGCGTCGGTGCTCTGAACAAACTGCCGGCGCAGCTCGAAAAACTCGCCATCCGCCGCCCACTTGTCGTCACCGACGCCGGCTTGGTGAACACCGACTCGTTTCGCGCGCTCGTCACCACCCTCGGCACCGCCGGCCAGGGCACCACGTGGTTCGTTTATTCGGGTGTGCATTCCAATCCCATCGAGCAAGACGTACGCGAATGCGCCACCGCGTTTCGCGCTAACCACTGCGACGCCGTCATCGCCATCGGCGGCGGCAGCGCAATCGATGTCGGCAAGGCTTCCCGTCTCCTCGTCAAACGTCCAGAGTTCGATTTCGCAAAATTCTACGACGAACCCGACTGGTCCGGCCTTGTACCCTTTATCGCGATACCGACCACCGCCGGCACGGGCAGCGAGGTCGGCCGCAGTTCCGTCATCACGCTCGCCGGCACGAAGAGCAAAGCAGTGCTGTTCCACGCCGACCTGCTCGCGAAACTCGTCATCCTCGATCCGGAATTGACGCGCGGGCTCCCGCCCAAACTCACGGCGGCCACTGGCGCGGATGCGCTGACTCACTGCATCGAAAGTTTCACGTGCCCGGTGTTTCATCCGATGTGCGACGGCATCGCCCTCGAAGGCATCCACCTGATCACTCACGCACTGCCCCGCGCCTATCGCAACGGCGGCGATCTCGAAGCGCGCGGTCACATGCTCTTCGCAGCTGCGATGGGCGCGGTCGCATTTCAAAAGGATCTCGGCGTCGTGCACTCGCTCGCT
>CBRAFL010000217.1:0-9476 GCA_967755055.1 uncultured bacterium | reverse complement strand
CCGTCCGTGCCACCTGTCACGAACGACTCGCCATCCGGCGAAAACAAAACCGCGGAAACGTCATAGCGGTGGCCAGGCAGCGCCACGCGTCGGCCATTCGATAAATCGAGAATAAAAAGTTCCGTCGAAGCTCCGCCCCAAACGAACCAGCGTCCATTCGGAGAAAGCGCGCCGATTGGTTTCGATTGAGTGAACACGTTTTCGATTCGAGCCACGCGCCCGCCATCACGCAGGCGATGAATGACGAGCGAACCGTCGGTGAGTGCCGCCCACGCGAGGCCCGCCGCGACGTTGATGGTCGGAAGATTGAGCATGACTTCGCCACGCTCGCCCGGTGGCCACGCGATGTCGGTCGCGACCGAGAACGTTGACGCGGAACGTGCCCGCAAACCGTGGCCCGCGTTCCAGAGCCAGAGGCTTTCGGTGTGCGAATCGAACGCGAGCGGGACTTCGCCAGAAAAATTTTCCTCGTCCTCGGGACTGCGCACCGATGCGACCGTCGTCGTCCCATGGCCATCGGGATGATCATGAACGCTCGCGATGCGCGCGTCCGGGAGCCAGACGATCCTGAAGGAATGTGTGTCGTGCCTCAGCCAGTTGCTGGCCGGATGCGTGTCGATTTTCCAACGCAGCAAGCGAGGATCGCGTCCCGAGCTGAGCAGGAGTCCGTCAGGCTGCCACGCGAGTGACCACACTTCGTTGTCGTGTCCGCGCAGCGTTCGGATTTTTTTCCAGCTGCGCGTATCCCAGAGATGGATTTGGCGATCGGAGCAGCCCACCGCGAGAATGCCACCGTCCTTCGAGAAAACCATTTCCCATGTAGTCGATGGATGCGCAGCGAAACGACACGACGGCACGGACTCAGCGAGATTCCAGACACGCACGTTCGTGGACCACCCCCCGCGACCAACAGCGAAGCGTCGGGAGAAAACTCGAGATCCCACAGGCGCCCTGCCGAGGGCCACGATTTGATTTTTTCGTGACCGTCGCGTGCGTCGTAGATCGCGATCTGTGTTTCAGAATCCGATACCGCGAGCTGCGAGCCGTCACTCGACAGCGCGATACAGCGAGCTTTCACCGGCAGCTCAAAAATCTTTGTGCCGTCCGCTACGTTCCAAGCCGCGACCACGCCGGAATCACCTTCCCAGACAAAGCGATGGCCGGTGCAGGTGTAAACAACGCTGCCATCCGGCGAAAGCGCTCCGCTCATCCCCGGAAACTCGCGGAGCACGACTTGCCGCGAGAGATCCCAGAGCTTCACCGTTTTATCGGCGGTGAAGAGGCGTTCACCGTCAGGCGAAAACGCCGTCCACCAACTCGTGGCCGTCCCGGGCAATTCGCCAGCCAGTTTCGCCGCCGCCAGATCCCATATTCTGACGTTGTCCGCCTGCGAAGCCGTCGCGGCGAACGTGCCGTTTCCGTTCACCGCGATATGCGTCACGGTCCAACGCGCGCTGCCGATTTCCGTCTCCACTTGTCCCGTCGCCATCGGCCGGAGCAAACCCCATGCGAGGTCGCGCAACTTCGGCGGACACGCGTTGAGCGTTTGTCGCGCAAGCCCGAGATCACCGGTGAGCAACGCGTCGGACGCGACTCGCAGATCGGCGGAATACAAATGCGCCGCGCGATCTTTCGCGGCGCGTTCCGCTCGCAGCCACTGCGTGACGACGCCAACCGTGCCGACAAGCGCAGTCGCGGCGAGCGCAGCGGTGAGTGTCGCCAGTTTCTTGTTACGGCGCGCCCAACGCCAGCCGCGCTCAAAGCGCGAAACGGGACGGGCCTCGATCGACTTTCCGACCAGCCAGCGTTCGAGATCGGCAGCGAAGTCAGCGGCGGTTTGATATCGACTGGCCGCCGCCGGTGCGAGCGCGTGCAACGCGATCGTTTCCAAATCGCGCGGGAGCGATGGATCCAGTCGTCGCGGCGGAATCGGATCACACGCCTCAACTGCCGTCAGCGACTCGGGCCATCGCGTCGCGACAATGGGGGCGCGACCGGTGAGCAAATAATACAGGACCGCGCCAAGTCCGAAGACATCCGTGGCCGCAGTGGCCGCGCCGCGCAATTGCTCCGGCGCGATGTAGCCGGGGCTTCCCATCACTTCGCCCGTGCGGGTGAGTCCGTCGCTCCCGTCGACGTCCGTCGCAAGTCCGAAGTCGGTGAGGTGTGGCTCACCGGCGGCATCGACGATCAGATTTCCCGGTTTGAGATCGCGATGTAACACGCCGGCGTCGTGCGCATGTTGCACCGCGCGCGCAGCCTTGGCCGCGAGAGAAGCGGCTTCATGCGGACCCGGTTTGATCCGGGTCGCATAGGCGGCGAGATCTTCGCCCTCGATGAAATCCATCGAATAAAACGGGAGCGCGTTGTGATAGCCGATCTCGTGAATCGCCACAATGTGAGGGTGGCGGAGCCGCGCCGCGTCACGTGCCTCGCGTAAAAAACGCTCCACCGCCGTCGGCCCCGCGTGAGGGCCCGCAGTCAACACCTTGACAGCCACGAGCCGGTCGAGCCCGGCCTGCCGCGCGAGATAAACGACACCCACGCCGCCGCGCCCGAGCTCACGAATCACTTCATATCCGCCGATCTTCAAACTCTCCGAGGACCCAACTCCGAAGGCCTGCACCGCGACGCAGCGAGGACAGAGCCCCTCGAGAATCGCAGCAGCGAGCTCTTCGCCGCACGATTCGCAAAATCCGCTCATGACATGATGCTTCGGAGCAGATCGTGTTGCTCGGCTTGCAAGTCATCCGGGCCGCTTACGGTCTCGGCGATCTCAGCGCGCGTGAGTTCACGATACCTCGAAGCAAGCCGGTGGATCGCAACCGCGACCGCGTTTCGAGTGAGACCAAACTCCACCGCGATGCTCTCCTGCGCCTCGGAATCGGAGCCGTTCTGCAGGCATGGGCGCACACGCTCAAACCACTTCGACTTGCCCAAACGCTCCTGCTCCGCGCGGAGCCGCTTCATGGCGCGATCGAGCAAGGCAAGCGTCCAGCTGCGGTCAAATGCCTGGTCGGGCGAGAGGCCCGCCGCCTGCACTTGGGCGAGGGTGTCTGTGACCTCGCAGTCGTCGAACGACAATTTCTCGATCGCGCCGCCCCGCCGCGCCGCCTGCGCGTGATCGTGCGCGTTATAGAGATAGTTCACGAGTGCGGTGAGCAGAAAGGTACGAAATCGTCCGCGCGCAGGATCGGCGCGTTTCATCGCACTGCGTTCGAGCAAGTCGGCAAAAAAACCCTGGGTGAGGTCCTTCGCATCGTGCTCGGAATAACCGCGCCGACGCACATAGACATAGAGCGGCAGCCAGTAGGCTTTGCAAAGCCGGGCCAGAGCTTCACGACCGGCGACGTCATCGCCGCCTGCACGCAAGACGATCGTCCACTGGGTCGCCGCAAACGCGGGCCGAGGCATTTCAGTGCGGTCTTTGGCGCCGAGGCTCACGAGTAATCCGACGATGCGGGCCCGTGCGGACCTTGGCAACGCGTTATATAGCGCGGGCTATGTAATTTTTATCCGCGGATTCTTTAGCAATCAATAGCGGGCCTCCGTTTCACTATGTTGGAACGGAGCATGGGCTTCGACTCGCGGGGGTCGTGAGCTCGCCGCCATGCAGGTCAAAATGAACGTTTCTATGATCAAAAAAAATCAGCTTCAGGTTATCTTCGCGGTGTTGGCTCTGGCATTTGCGTCTGTCGCACCTGTCTTCGCTCAACAACCGCCGGTCACCGACAATCAGGTGTCCACGGCAGAGAACGAAACACCCCAACTCTGGTTCGTTGAATTCGCGGGGCCTCCGATCTCGGATGGAGGCTCCAAGAGTGGAACGAAGTCGGAACACGACGCATTCAGCAAAGCCGCTCATGCCTCAGGCATCGGCTATACCCAGCGCTACTCATTCGACACCCTCTGGAATGGCGTATCGGTCAGCATCAAGCCCGCCCAACTTAGCACGCTCGCCCGTTTGCCCGAGGTGGCCAACCTCTACCCCGTGGAAACCTATGCGCTTCCCGAGCCCGCCGACGAAAACATCCCCGAGCTCGCCACAGCGATTGCAATGACGGGAGCGGACGTGGTTCAGGCATCGGGAATCACTGGAGCCGGCGTTCGGGTAGGCGTCATCGATTCGGGCATCGACATCGATCACCCTGATTTTGGCGGGTCCGGAACCAACGGCACCACCGCATTTCCCACCGCCAGGATTCCCTACGGCTACGATTTCGTGGGTGACGCTTTCAATGGCGACAACACTCCCGTTCCGGATGCCATTCCTGACGACCACCTTGGTCATGGCACGCACGTGGCCGGAATTATTGGGGCCAACGGCGTGGTCAAAGGCGTTGCGCCGGGCGTGGTATTTGGAGCGTATCGGGTGTTTGGTAACTCCGGTTTCACGACCGCGGATGTCATGATCGCGGCCATGGAACGGGCCCTCGCCGACGGCATGCAGGTGGTCAACATGAGCATCGGCTCCGCCTTTCAATGGCCGCAATACCCCACCGCCACCGCCGCCGACCGTCTCGTGAACAAAGGCGTCGTCGTGGTCTGCTCCATCGGCAACAGCGGAGCGAATGGGCTGTACTCCGCCGGTGCACCCGGCCTCGGCAAGAAAGTCATCGGCGTCGCCAGCTTTGAGAATACTCATAACACGCTCCCGTTCTTCACCGTCTCACCTGATGCGACCAAGATCGGCTATAGCACGGCAACCGGCTCACCGCCCGCGCCGCTTGCCGGCCGGTTTCCAATGGCGCGTACCGGCACAGCCACGAGCACCAACGATGCGGTGGCTCCTCTGCCAGGCGGCAGCCTCGCTGGAAAAATCGCGCTGATCCGCCGGGGTGGCGGCACTTTCTACACCAAAGCCCTCAACGCTCAAAACGCCGGCGCGATCGGAGTCGTAATCTATAACAATGTTGCCGGACGCGTCGGTGCGAACATTGCGGGAGCTCCCCCGATAACGATACCCGTCGTCACGATTTCGGACACGGAAGGCGTGCTTATCGACAGCCGGCTCGCGGTCGGGCCTGTTGACCTGACGTGGACCGGTTCCGTCCAATCCTTCCCCGCGCCCGCTTCCACGGCCGGACTGATTTCATCGTTCAGTTCGTACGGACTTTCGCCCGACCTTGAGCTCAAGCCGGATATCGGTGCGCCCGGAGGAAATATCTATTCCACCTACCCGCTTGAATTCGGCGGCTACGCCTCCCTCAGCGGCACCTCGATGGCCTCGCCGCACGTCGCCGGAACCGCGGCTTTGTACCTTGCGGCGTTTCCCCACACGCCTTCGCAAGCGATGGGGCGCATCCTCCAAAACACGGCCCAACCGAAACCGTGGTGGGGTAATCCAACGCTCGGCTTTTTGGATAACGTCCATCGCCAGGGGGCCGGGATGGTCGCCATCGATCGCGCGATCGCTGCAACCGGTCAGGTAACTCCTGGCAAGCTGTCGCTGGGCGAAAGTCAGGCCGGGCCGGTGACACGCACGCTGACGATTGAGAACAAGGGCAACACTTCGACCACCTACAGTCTTTCACACGTTGCCGCGTTATCGACCGGGGCGAATAAATTTACGCCGTCGGTTACTACTTCGGATGCGTCAGCGGTTTTCAGTTCGGCGAGCGTCATCGTGCCTCCGGGCGGAAGCGTCGCAGTGTCCGTGACGATCACACCCGCCAGCGGGCCGGACCGCGGCATCTACGGCGGCTATCTGGTCTTCACCCCGGATACCGGTGAAACCCTCCGCGTGCCCTACGCCGGCTTCATCGGGAATTACCAATCCATCCAGGTGCTCACCTCCGGCGGGTCTGGTTTCCCCTGGCTCAGCTATACGCCTGACGGAGCGCATCTCTTCAATGCCCCCGCTGGCCATACGTATTCGATGGCAGGAAATGACATCCCGTTTATCGCTGCCCATTTCGACCATCAGTCCCGCAAGGTCGTCGCAGAAATCTTCGATGCCGCCTCTGGCAAGGCCTGGCATGAGGCGTTCGGCTTCGAATACTTCGACCGTAATTCGACCGCGACCGAATTCTGGGCGTTGAGCTGGGATGGCTCGACCATCATCGGCAAGAAGAAGGGCGCCAAGAGCATCGCCGTGCCCAACGGTTCTTATGTGCTCAAGCTCTCGGTATTGAAAGCATTGGGGGATGCGACCAATCCCGCCGACTGGGAGACTTGGACCTCCCCGATCATCACGATCGCGCGGCCGTAGTCGCGCAGTACTCCCACCACCCGCTTGGTGCGCGATTCACGCACGGGCGAAGGCAACGGCCTTCGCCCGCTTCGGTTTAATGAAAATCATATCTCCACCGTTAGTCTATTGGGGACCACTTTCGGTGGCGACGGACAGAACTCGACGCGGAAGGGCCCCCGGTGATTCCGCCCCAATCGGCCGTTCCTGAGGCAGGCGGCACATTTGTCTACATCGCATTCTCTGGCCTCACGTTAATCGTCCTGAAGTCGTTCCGTGCAAAAGAAGCATCCGCTGACGGAACTCCACGCACCTGCTGACGGCCCGCTCCTGCAGAAATCGGCATGTCGTGACTTTGACACCGCACCCGTGGGGCTAAGGCGGCGGCGGCAAGAAGTAATCGCTCACCATCGCAGGCCGGGCCGCAGGTGCGGCCAGGCTTTTCTTCCGTTCGGAACGTTCCACGCGCTCTCTTCGATTTATCCGTTCAACCTACAACCCTCGTCACATCACATCATGAAAAAACTCGTTCTGCTCCTCACGCTTGCTTGCGTTTCCATCTTACCCTCTCGCGCTGCAAACAATTCCTTTCTGAAAATTCCATCGATCCCGGGCGAATCCACTGATGCCAAGCATCCCGGCGAAATTGTGGTCGTGGATTTTCAACACAACATTGACCACTCCAGCGCGAGCGTCCCGACCGCTACGTTATCGGTCACGAAACTGGTCGATCGCGCTTCACCCGCTTTGGCAAAGGCGACGGCGACCGGAGTGGCACTGCCCCAAATCACGCTGACCGTTCGTAAACCAGGCGACACGCCGATCGATTTCTATATCGTCACCCTGGACAACGCGACCGCCGTTTCCGTTGATCAGTTTTCCAAGGAGGGTTCGCTGATCGAAACCGTAACCTTTTCCGCATCAAAAATCACCTGGACCTACGTGCCCCAGAAGCCTGACGGAAAACCCGGCGAACCCATCGTGGAAACGGCACCCATTAGCCGGCATTCGCCCTAGGTTGTGTCTTCGACATGTTCGGAGAGAAAAAACGCTAATGGGCAGATCCTTATTTCATCCCTCCGCTCTCGCAGACCGCGATCAGCGGACTCCAATCGCCTCAAGACGCAGGCGATTAGCCGAAGCCACTGGATAAAGATTTCCCCATTGGGAAAATCCCATTAGCGGTCCTCTTCTCAGCCGTAACGATGCAACCCCGGCCGCAAAACGCGTTTAGCCCGTGACGGGAAGAAACAGGGACGGAGGGACCGGCTCCGTCCGGTCCGTCGGTAGGGCGAGTCGTCCCCGACGAGCCGCGGTTGGGTTCCGTTGCGCAGCCACGGACGACACGGAGGTCGTCCCTCCTCCTCCTAGCATGGATCCGGCTAAGTTCAGGGGAAATCCGGATGCGAGAGCGGCCAATCTGAAATGTAACCGGCTTACAGAGAAGAATCTCAAGCAGTGTGCATTAAATGATTTCATGGAGTCTCGATCAGGTGCGGGCGGAAATGACCGATAAAGTGGGGTACCCCACCCATGAAATCTCTTACCATCTCTCAACGCATCGCGATCGGCTTCGCGACCGTGCTCGGCCTCGCAGCACTCGCGACGATCGCCTCCTTTATCCTCCTCAAGAAATCCTCCGTGATGTCCCGCAACATCGCGGAGGACACCCTGCCTGCCATCACCCTCGCCGCGCAGATCCGCGCCAATGTGAGTGAGATTCAGATCGCTGTGCTGCGTCACCATATCGCCGATACGGCCGAGGAACGACACTCGTTCGTGCAGCGTATGGACGAACTTAAAGCTGAGATCGCAAAATACATCTCTGACTACGAGCCGCTCATCAGCGACGACGAAGAAAGGGCTTTGCTGGCCAAGGTCCAGGAAACCCGAAACGCCTACATCCAAGCTCGCGGCCCGATGCTCGCGTTGGACGACGAAGGGAAAACCGAAGAGGGTTCAGTGTACCTCAAGCGAACCTTGCGTGCACCTTACCTAGCCTACCTCGCCGCAGTGGACGCCCTGGTCCACCACAACAGCAAAAACGGCCAGGAATCAGCGACCTCGAGTGAAGCCCTGACCGCACGCGTCCTGCAAGTAACCGTCGGCTCCTCGATCCTGGCGCTGATCAGCGGCAGCATCATCGCTTTTGTGATCGGCCGCACCACCTCACGCGCGCTCAACACGATTGCCACGCAACTCTCCGACAGCTCCGCGCAACTCTCCGCCGCCGCCGGTCAGGTCTCCTCGGCCAGCCAATCGCTCGCCGAGGGCTCCAGCGAACAAGCCGCTTCGCTCGAAGAAACCAGCGCTTCGCTCGAAGAGATGTCGTCGATGACCAAGCGCAACGCCGGCAGCGCCCACGAAGCGAAGGAACTTTCCGCTCAAAACCGCGCCGCCGCCGACACCGGCGCCACTCACATGGAGGAGATGCGCCACGCCATGGACGCCATCAAATCGTCGTCCGATGCCATCGCCAAAATCATCAAGACGATCGACGAGATCGCCTTTCAAACAAACATCCTCGCACTCAACGCAGCCGTCGAGGCCGCTCGCGCCGGTGAAGCCGGAATGGGGTTCGCTGTAGTGGCCGAAGAAGTACGCGCCCTCGCCCAACGCTCCGCCACCGCAGCCAAAGAAACCGCCACGAAGATCGAAGATGCGATCCAGCGCAGCGAACATGGCGTTACGATTTCCGGGAAAGTTGCGCTCGTCCTCGGGGAGATCGTCGAGAAAGGCCGCAAGGTTGACACGTTCGTGGCCGAGATCGCCACCGCGTCGAGCGAGCAGAGTCAAGGCATCGGTCAACTCAACACGGCCGTCAGCCAGATGGACAAAGTCACTCAATCCAACGCAAGCAGCGCGGAAGAGACGGCCGCCGCCGCCGAGGAACTCAACGCCCAGGCCGCTGTGCTCCAGGAAGCCGTCGGCGAACTACGCCGGCTGGTCGACGGCACGCAACGGCCTAAACTTCCCACCGCGACCAGTGCCCGGGCGGTTCACGCCGCGCACGCGTCGAAGGCGGCTGAGTTGAAATCGCCCCGCCTATCCCGCGCGGCATCGTCAGCTCGCGCGTAAAGAACCGGGCCGTTGTAGCGCAGGCCTCCGTGCCTGCTTCGACAGATTCAGACAGAAAGCCCCGCCGTTCCCCTGACTGTCATCACGAGCAGGAGCGTAGCGACGTGGTGATCCATCTAGACTTCTCTGTGGATTGCCACGGTCGGCAAGCCTCTCTCGCAATGACAAATGGAGGGCCCTCGGTTTCACCCAGTCCGTTCCGCGGCGG
>CBRAFL010000216.1:0-9482 GCA_967755055.1 uncultured bacterium | reverse complement strand
CAACCAAAAAACCCGTTCTCACGGTTAAGTCGGGCGCGACGGTGAAGATCGATGGCGGCGGTGCCGCGGAGTGGGGCCGCGAAGGGGGCGAGGCCGAAGCGAACGCGTGGCTCAAGGCCAATAACATCCCCGCGACCACCGAGACCTGCCCCGCGATCAAGGAAATCATCACCGCACTGAAAGAAACTCCCCGCATGCCGGGCGTCCCAGGCGGTCACTTTATAGTTGGGCCAATTTATATAGAAGACGCTGAGCCCGGCGATTCGCTTGAGATTCGCATCCTCGACGTCACGCCGCGTCTGCCCTATGGCGCACATGGCGTTCGGCCCGGCGGCAGCGCCCTCCCCGATCTCGTCCCGCGCCCGTTCAACCACGTCTATCAAGTCGACCTGAAGCGCAACGTCGCGATCTTCGACAAAAACATCGAGGTTCCGCTTCGGCCGTTCAACGGCGTCAACGCCACTTGCCCGCCCGATTCCGAAGGACCTTATCGGTTATCAGGTCCTCCCGGCGCCTTTGGTGGGAATCTGGATTGGAAAGACGCGACGACCGGCACGACGCTCTTCCTGCCGATTTTCCAAAAGGGTGCGCTCTTCTACACCGGCGACTGCCATGCCGCCCAAGGCGACGGCGAGGTCGCCGGCAACGCCATCGGCAATGCGAACACCGTCATCTATCAGTTTTTCCTGCATAAAGGCGTCACCCTGAAAGGTCCGCGCGCCGAGACGCCCACTCATTACGTTTGCTTCGGCCTCGACACCGATCTCGACGTCGCGATGCGCAACGCCCTGATCGAGATGACCGTGTTCATGAAGGAGAAAAAAGGCATGGACTTCGTTCACTCGATGACGCTCTCGAGCGCGTGCTTCGATCTCCACGTAACGGAAGTCGTCGACAAGGTTCTCGGCGTTTACACGCAGATCCCGAAGAAGATCTTCATCAACGAACCCGACTCGTACTGGTATCGCGCGCGGTGAGCGGACCACGGCATCCAACGTGCTAGACCCTGGATATGCGCCGCGCTCAACCGCAACTCCCATTCGTTCGGACCGTGTTGTTGGTTAATTTCATTTCAACCTCACTCACATCCAGATCTTCCGGAGACCCATCGCCATGAGTGACGCGGCCAGCGTTTTAACAATCAGCGGGTTGACGAAATCGTACCGCACACCGGACGGTGAAATCAAAAAAGTTGTCTCGGTCGATTCATTCTCAATGGATCGCGGCATCCAAATTGGACTCAAGGGCGAGAGCGGCAGCGGCAAGACCACTTTTCTGAATCTCATCGCCGGTATCGTGAAACCGGATGCGGGCTCGATCACGATCGACGGGAAAGAACTGACCACGCTGAGCGAATCGCAGCGTGACCGTTTGCGCGCGACGACCATTGGCTGCGTCTACCAGAGCTTCAACCTGCTGCAGGGTTATACGTGCCTCGAGAACGTGCTTCTCGCGATGGCGTTTGGCGCCGGCCGCGACCGCGCCTTCGCCACTTCCTTGCTGCAGCGCGTCGGACTTTCGCAGCGACTCGATTATTATCCGCGTCAACTCTCAGTCGGGCAGCAACAACGCGTGGCCGTCGCGCGCGCCTTGTCGAACCGCCCCAAACTCGTGCTCGCGGATGAGCCCACGGGGAACCTCGACGCCACCAACGCTGCCGAGACGCTCGCTCTCCTCCGCGATACCTGCGCGGAGCAAGGCGCCGCACTTTTACTGGTCAGCCACGATCGCGAAATCCTTTCACGCTTCACCCACACTGAAGAGTTCAGCCGGCTTAATACACCGCTCGCATCCCTTGCCGCGTGATCATTCCACATATCGTATATAAAAGTCTGCGCCAGCATCTCGTCTCAACGCTGGTCTCGGCCACCGCCATCGCGCTCGCGGGCGGGCTCCTCATGGCAGTCTGGGTCATGCGGCAGGAATCCAATCGCGCGTTCACCAGTGTCACAGGCGGATTCGACGCCGTGCTCGGTGCGCGCAGCTCGAAGCTCCAGCTGGTGCTCAACGCGATTTTCCATCTTGAGGAAAGCCCCGGTAACATCAGCCCCGCTGACGTCGAGGTGATCACCAGCAATCCCAATGTGGACGTCGCCCTGCCCATCGCGGTTGGCGATAACTACAAAGGCTATCGCTTGATCGGAACGACGAGCTTGCTGTTCGACCGCGTCGAGTACGCTCCCGGGCGGCGCTATCACCTCAGCGGAAATGGCCGGCCCTTCAAGATCGGCGAAAAGGAAGCGGTCGTCGGAAGTTTCTCGGCGCGCCAACTCGGTCTGAAGGTTGGCGATACGTTCCATCCCTTTCACGGTCTCCTCTATGATGAGACGAAGCAGCACGCTGAGACGTATGTCGTCACTGGAATTTTCGAACCCACCGGCACTCCCGTCGACCGCGTGATCTGGATTCCGCTGGAGGGACTGCAGCGCATGAGTGGTCACGACCCTCGCGCAGCCGTTGATGTGAGCGCCGTACTGATCAAACTGAAACAGGAAAACCCGATGAGCGGCTTTCAGTTGGACATGCTTTACAACAAACGCGGCAACAAGCTGACGTTTGCGTGGCCGATCGGCTCGATCCTCGCGAAGCTCTTCGAGAAAATTGCGTGGTTCGACAAAATCCTGGCGTTCGTGTCGTACCTCGTCGTGGTGGTCGCGTCGGCATCGATCCTCGCGAGCATTTACAATTCCATGAACGAGCGTCGTCGCGAGATCGCCATCTTGCGGGCGTTGGGAGCCCGGCGTCACACGGTTTTTGGATCGATCGTGGCGGAATCTGCGGCGATTGCCGGAGTTGGAATGCTACTCTCGTTTGTCGTTTACGCAGTGATCGTACTGGTGGCTTCGAGCATTATCCGCGTGCAGACCGGTGTGGTGATCAACCCTTTGGAGTTTCACCTGGTGATGCTTGCCGCGCCCGCCGGAATCGTGGGACTGGCCGCGCTGTGTGGCATTTTTCCTGCAGTCAAAGCCTACCGGACGGACGTGGCTGGCAACATGTCGCCTCTTTCCTGAAGGGACCGATGCAATGAAATCCTACCTCTCCTTCCATCGCAGTCTGTGGCTCGCGTCAGCGCTCCTGCTGGTCGCATTTGCACGCGGGCAGTCGTCCGCGCCGCCCGTCGATCTCGCTCCGCGCAAAGTCGCCATCGAGGGCTCCGAGGTATTCGCCCTCGGCTTCGACAAGCTGTCCGCGTTTCCCTATACGCTCATCGACGCAGGCACCGGAGCGACTCCAGAGCAAATCGCAGAACACTCCAAGAAGGACCAAGTCCCATCCTGGCTGCATCTCTACGACAACCAAAAGGTCGTGCTCACCGGCTATATGATGCCGCTGCAAATCGAAAACGGTCGCTCGAAAAAATTTGTGATGATGCGGGACGTGACCACGTGCTGTTACGGAGCCGTGCCCAACATGAATGACTATCTCATCGTGACGATGAAAGGCGATGGCGTTGAAGTGGTGCAGGACGTTCCGGTCGAACTGCTCGGAACGTTTCACATCAATCAGCGCTATGAAGGCGGATATGTCGTATCGCTTTTCGTGATGGACGGCGAGAAGTTGCTCGGAGCTAAAAAGTGAGGGCGCGGTTTCGCAGTGGTTACGCTCCTTTGTTGAAAAAATTTCTGGCGACCTCGCTTGTTGCCTTCTCGATCAGCGCATTGGTGTGCACCATCGGCTGTGAAAAAAAAGCGGGCACCGTCGCTGCCGAGGCCGCACCAGCCAAACACGAACACCACGCTCCGCACGGCGGCACGCCTGTGGTGTTAGGCGAAGAGGCTTACCATCTCGAGCTCGTGCTGGATGCCCCGGCCGGCAAACTTCAGGCCTTCATTCTCGACGGCGAAATGGAAAATTTCGTCCGTTCAGCGATGCCATCGTTTGAAGTTGTGGCGGCGGTTGCGGGCGAACGCCGCGTGCTCACCTTCACGGCGATCGCCGACAGCGCCACCGGTGAGAAAATCGGTGATACTTCATTGTTCGAAGCCACTGCCGACTGGCTGAAAACGACGAAAGAGTTCAACGCGGTGCTCACCTCGATTGAAATCCGCGGCGGAGCGTTTTCCGGAGTGAGTTTCAATTTTCCGAAAGGTAACGATCACGATGATACGCCAGCCGCGTCAGGCGAGTCGCATGCGATCAGCAAGTGATCGTATCGATTCGATGAATGCAGAAAGTCGCGTTTGAATCGCGCTGGGATCGGCACGTTATTTTTTAATAGAAGAACCAACCTTCACGTGCTGGCACCACGCGTGCTCGTTCATCAGCGACGCGCAACTCAAACTTGAGCGCGTCCCACGGCCAGCTTTCCAACTCGTCTCCTCCCCCATGCACCGGCTTCGATTCCTCCCAATTTGCATCGCCACTCTTCTGCTCCTCCTCAGCAGCCCACGCGTTCACGCGCTCGCGATCGAGGAGGCGACGGTCGCAGATCTTCAAGCCGCCTATCTCTCGGGCGAACTCACCACGCATCAAGTCGTGGCCGCCTACCTCGCGCGCATCGAGGCTTACGACAAGCAGGGACCTTATCTCAATTCGCTGATCAACGTAAACCCGAAGGCGCTCGAGGAAGCCGATCGCCTCGACGCCGCCCTCGCCGCCACCGGCAAACCGGTCGGTCCTCTTCACGGCATTCCGGTCATCGTCAAGGACTGCGTCGATGCCGTCGGGATGCCGATGACGGCGGGCTTTCAAGGCTGGAAAAATTATTTCCCGACCGCCGACGCTCCGCTCATCGCGCGGATCAAAGCCGCCGGTGGCATCATCCTCGCCAAGTCTTCTCTCTCCGAGTTCACCAAGGGCGGCGCCGATAATATCAACTCGGTGCTCGGAGGTTTTGCACGCAATCCGTATAACACCGCGTACGCGACGGGCGGTTCTTCCGGCGGCACGGGCGCCTCGATTGCCGCCAATTTCGGCATGCTCGGTATTGGCTCCGACACGATGGGCTCAATCCGCAATCCTTCTTCTTTCAACGCTCTCACCGGCATCCGCACCACCGTCGGACTCGTGCCGAGATTGGGTATGACGCCCAACAGCAGTCTCCGCGACACCGTCGGCCCGATGTGCCGCACCGTCACCGACCTAGCGATCCTGCTCGATGTGATCGCCGGCCCGGATCCCGAGGATGCCATCAGTCAAAAAAGCGCCGGCCACATTCCGAAATCCTACACCGCGTCGCTCAAAAAAGACGGGCTCAAAGGTGTTCGCCTCGGCGTGCTCCGCCAGGCTTTCGTCGCGAAGGATAGCGACCCTAAGATTCTCGCGGAATTCGAAAAAGTTCTCTCCGAGCTCAAGGCTGCGGGCGCGGAACTCGTCGATCCATTCACCATTCCAGAATTCGGTTCACTCCCGCGCCCGCCGCAGACCGCCGCGCGTTTCAAAGACGACATGACTCGCTTCCTCGCGAAACATCCTGGCATTCCGTATCCGTCCGTTGAAGCGATCGCCGCGGCCAAGCTCGTTCATCCGCTGCATCAACCCTTCTGGGACGAAGCCGCAGCGATCACGGTTCCGCCAGATCAAGATCCCGCCACGGTCAAAGGCATGAAGGACGAACAGCATTGGCGAGACGTCTTCACTGAGGCTTTCGACACTGCGCACATCGACGCGGTCGTGATGCCGAATAATGCACAGCCTCCTGTGATCAACGGCGATCGCAACACCCAGAAAGTCGCCGTGCCAAAATCCGGCGGCGGAGGCGGTGGTAGTGGCGCCAGCAGTACGACGTACATCGGCAGCGCGCTTCAATGGCCCGCGATCGTGGTGCCCGCCGGCTTCGCCAAGGGCCTGCCGATTTCGCTACAATTCCTCGGCCGCCAGTGGGACGAAGCAAAGCTGATTCAGTTCGCCTACGCTTACGAGCAAGCCACGCATCACCGTCGCCCGCCGGCCACCGTGCCGCCGCTCGGATCTTGAAGTGCGTCAATTCAAGTCGAATCGCAGCGTGGTGCATCTCGTTTGAATACACGAAAAATTCCGCGGTGGTTTGATCGTGGCATGTATCCAGCATCTAGCGGCCGTCCGCCAAAGATCAGTCCGCGCGGCTTCATCGCGACGGACCTACCCAACTGATGTTTGCCATGAACCACGCTTGTTTCCTGCGTGCCGCGACTTTGTCCGCGGCACTCGTTTGCTCCGCGGTCGCAGTGACCGCTGCGTCTTATACCGTCGATCATCATCTTCGATCGATCCCGGCCAACATGGTGTCTGGCTATTTCTCGGCCGACACTCCGCCGGTGCTCCGCATCAAGTCCGGCGAGATCGTCGAAATTGATACAATCAGCGGTGGTGGTGCGGGCGCTGCCGACGAGAAGCCGGAGAAATTTTTCACCGACAATGGCATCCCGCTCGATCTGGAGGTCGTGCAAGATATCCTCGCGATCAAACGCGAGGTGAAATCATCGGGCATTCGCGGCCATATGATGACAGGCCCGATCTTCGTCGAGGGCGCGATGCCCGGCGATACGCTTGAGGTGCGCATCATCGATATCAAATCGCGCGCGCCTTATGGCATCAATTCGGGCCGACCTGGCTCGGGGGGAATTCCAGACCTCGTACCGCGGCCGTATTCAAAGGTGATCAAGTTCGACCTCGCCCGGCAGGTCGCGAAATTTTCCGACACGATCGAGGTTCCGCTCCGTCAGTTCCAAGGAGTGATGGGCATCGCGCCGGCACTTTCGCGGGGCAAACTTACCTCGACTCCGCCGTACACCGACATCGGCGGCAATTTTGATAATAAACACCTCGGCAAAGGCGCCACGGTGTATTTTCCCGTGCAAGCCGAGGGAGCGCTCTTTCAAACCGGTGACCCACATGCGGCGCAGGGCAACGGCGAGGTGAGCATCACCGCGATCGAGTCCAGCAATACAGTGACGATGCAATTCATCGTCCACAAAGACATGCCGATCAAAGTCTGTCGCGCGGAAACGCCGACGCACTACATCCTGATGGGTCTTGATGTTGAGATGAACCTGTCGATGCGCATGGCGATTCTTCAAACCATCGACTTCCTGAAGGAAAAGAAAGGCCTTGAGTTTCTCGACGCGCTTTCACTGGCGAGCATCGGAGTTGATTTCGAGGTCACGCAAGTCGTCGACCAGACCAAGGGCATTCACGCCATGATTCCCAAATCCCTTTTCACGGACGGCTCATCCGCCGCGTATTGGTATAAACCTGACAACTCGACCTATGTACTCACGCACTAAGTTACTCAACAGCGCCTGCCTCGGGCTCGCGCTCCTCGCCGGCCAAGCCGTCGCGATGGAGATTACGCCCGACTACGTGGTGCACTATACGCCGGAGAACGCGATTCTCGGATATTTTTCTTCAACGAAGAAACCGGTCGTCACCGTGAAGTCGGGCGCGGTTGTCCGCCTCGAAGTCGGCGGTGGCTCACGGTGGGGCGACAAAGATCCGAACACCTGGCTAAAGGAGAATAACATTCCCGGCACCGTCGAAACGATTCCCGCGCTGGCGGCAACGATCAAGGTGGCGAAAGAAACCACGAACCGGCTGCCGCCTCCACCGCCGGCGCCCGGCACACCACCCCCACCACCCGGTACCGCGCCACGCGGCGGCGGCGGTCACCAGCTGATTGGGCCGGTCTATATCGAGGACGCTGAACCGGGCGACACGCTCGAAGTGCGCATTTTGGATGTCACGCCCAGCATTCCTTACGGTTCGGTGAGCGCCAACCCCGGCAGTGGCGCGCTGCCGGATTTGAGTCCGCGTCCATTCACGAAAATCGTGCCGCTCGATCTCAAGCGCAACGCGGGCATCTTCGACGATGGCGTTGAAGTCCCACTTGGGCCGTTTAACGGCGTGATGGCCACGTGCCCGGCCGACTCTGAAGGCCCTGACCGCCGCTCGGGTCCTCCCGGCGTTTTCGGCGGAAATCTCGACTGCAAAGAACTGGTCGCTGGCGCCACGCTTTACCTGCCGGTTTTCCAGAAAGGCGCCTTGTATTACACAGGTGATTGCCATGCCGCCCAAGGCGACGGCGAGATCACGGTCAACGCGATCGAAACGGCTAACACCAGCACGCTTCAGTTCATCCTCCACAAAGGAAAGAAGCTGAGCGCGCCACGCGCGGAGAACGCGACGCACTACATCTCGTTCGGTCTGGATCCTGATTTGGACAAGGCGATGCGGATGGCGATGATCGAAGCGGTCGACTTCCTGAAGGAAAAGCAAGGCTACGATTTCCATCACGCTTACGCGCTGGCGAGTATCGCGGTGGACTTTCGCGTGACCCAGGTCGTCGACAAGACGCTCGGTATTCACGCGATGATTCCAAAGAAACTCTTCGTGAAGGACGGCAACCCGTACTGGTATCGGCCGCGCTAAACGGACAGTCTCACACAAAACGGTTAATCTTCATCCGCCATCGTTGATTCGATGGCGGATTTTTTTTGCCCTATGCAAACACGGCGAGCTTCAGATCGAGAAGTGAGATCGGATACGCCGCCAACCTGGCACTCATGCCAGCCGCACGGTCATGCCTTTTAATGCTGTCGCGTTCATCCTTTGCCGAGACATCAACATACCAGCCCAGCCACGCGACGAGCTACTCTCGAAAAGACAAATGGGCCGAGCCGACGGCCGATTCCCATGAGGCGATCGCTGCGGGCGTCGCTCAATGAAAGTAAGAAAAACGCCATGCCGCGGAAGCATGACGCTTTGCAACCTGTATCCGTGTTTAGGGCGCGGTCTCTACCGGACCGAAATCGGGTGGGGACTTTCGGTGATGCGTCGCATGCTCGTAAGCACCGGCGATCTTCAGCAGCACCGGCTCAGAAAAAGGTCGGCCTAGAATGTCCATACCAACAGGCAGCTTCGCGGCAATCGGCCCCACCATCAACGTGGGCGGCGGCGTTGCTGGCCGCCCCTCTTCTCCACCGCCCGTGCCACGATCTCCCGCGACCGACGGCGGGGCATTCGGATCGCGGATACGGTCGTAAACTTCCGTGGTGAATCCAGCTGGCACTGTGACCGCCGGGAAACCTTGCATGCCGAGAAACGTCCACATGGTGCCGCGACCATTCACCGTGGGCTCGTTCGGCGCATCGATTTTTGCGGAAGGAATATTGCTCGTGGGATAAACCACCGCGTCGAGGTTCTGCTCCGCAAGGCAGTCGAGCACGATCTGCTGAATTGCGAACCGCCGTTGAAGGCGTAGAGCCGTGTCATAGGCTTTTTCCTTATCGGCAGTTTGCAGAGAGCGTTTCTTGGGCTCGGAATTTCCTTCCTTATAAAAACGCGATTTCGCGATCAGGTCAGATTGCGTTTTGATCGCCGCGTCGCCCCGCTCCCGCAGGTACATATTCATTCCGTACTTCGCCTCGCCTACCGCTTCCACGGCTTTGAAATCCCGCAGCGTGACCAGCCCCGGCACTTTTTCCGGGCTAAACGCCAAATCAACCAAAGTGGCAATGTGATCGTTGGCCGGTTTCCCCTCTGCATCGACGGGGAACAACTCA
>CBRAFL010000215.1:0-9771 GCA_967755055.1 uncultured bacterium | reverse complement strand
CAGTGAAAGCCACGCAAGGTGGAACCCTTGCATCAATAACAGGATCGATAACAACTCAAAAGGGCGGAACGCAGACGCTGGCTAAAAAAACGCTCGATTCGAATGGTGTCCAACTTGATGCCGGCGGCACGCTCAGTTTTGGAGCCAGTGGAAGTGGCACCAGTTTGGTCACTGCCAGCGCCGCCGGCGTAATCGCGCTACCTACTCCTACGCTCAACGCCAGCGGTATCGCCATTCCCAGTACGGGTGGCACCGTCACCATCTCGTCCGAAACCAGCGTTCCCGCAGGCGTGATAGTTTCTAGTGTCGGAGGAACAATCACCTCGCCGACAGGAGTGATTACCACGTTTACCGCCAACAACGTTCCGGCGATAGCCGCCGGCAGTGTCATCGCCATCGCAGGTGGCACGCTAAAGCTTTCGTCAACCTCTACGGTGACATCTGTCTCGGTTGCAGTAACCAACAATCTCCCGGCTGCTACTCCAACTTTAATTGCGGCCAATAGCGTGGTCAAGTTCACCGGCAGCGTAATCGTCGGCACTGCGTCGGGGACGGCGAGCAACGTAACGATCAATAGTAATTTGGTCGTCGGGAAGGCGAGAAATGTGGCCGCAGGCGATACGGTTCGACTGACGAGCGCAGCGGATGTCGTCAAAGTTCAAAGCACGAGCGCTTGGACGCTGACCAACTCCGGACCGGTTAGCCTCGTGTTTGATGCTCTCAATTCCACTTCGAGCAAGGTGAGTTTTCTTTCTGGTGACGGCAGTATTTTGGCTGCGGTGCCAGCGGGAAGTTATTCCACCACGGGAGCCACCGAGCTCGCGAGTTCGTCCGCAAACGATCTGATTCTGGCCAGCAGCTGGGACCTTTCCACTTATCGCTACGGGCCGAATGTCGATCCGAACAAACCGGGTTCGGGCGAGCCCGGCATTTTGACGATGCGCGCGCCGGGAAACATGGTATTCAGCTACACGGGTACGACGACCACCCAGACGCTGCCAGCATCCTTGAGCGATGGTTTTGCACCGACGACGCCCTCGACAGCTGCGCTTTGGCAGGCACCGCTCCTTTCTGTCGGGTCGCAGTCCTGGTCGTATCGCTTAACTGCTGGAGCCGATCTCACAGCGGCGGATTTCCATCAAGTGCAGTCCATGAACGCCCTCGGATCAACGTCCGGTTCGCTTTTGTTGGGTAAGGGAAGCGGGACTCTTCCCACTGAGGATAGTGTAAGCAGCGTGAGCCGCTCCGTGATCATTCCGCTGTTTTATCAAACCATCCGCACCGGCACCGGCGACATCGACATCGCAGCTGGCCGCGACGTGCAACTACTCAATCCTTTAGCAAGCATCTACACGGCGGGAACGACGGCGAGTCCTTTGGCCAACTTTGACGTGCCGGTGCTCGGTGCCCTTGTTGGCTCGAGCACAGCCGCGACTCCCTACTATTCGGCTCAATACAATTTGGCTGGCGGAAATATAACGATCAGTGCCCAAAACGACATCGCTCGATATCTCCAAATCGGAACGCTGCTCAGCGCCGACTCCAGTAAAGAGATGCCCACAAACTGGCTCTACCGTCGGAGCAATGTCGGCTCGGATGGCCACTTCACTACTCTATCCGGAGCACCAACGAGCGAAATCCAATCAACATCCTGGTGGATCGATTTCAGTAATTTCTTTGCCGACGTGGGCGCACTGGGTGGAGGCAACCTGTCTCTCGCGGCCGGGCGTAATATCAACAATATCGACGCGTCTGTGCCAACCAATGCACGTATGCCGGGGAAGGATCTACTGGGCAATACCGTCGCACCGGACGCATCCAAGCTTGTCGAATTGGGTGGTGGCAATTTAACCGTGAGAGCCGGCGGCGATATTGACGGTGGCGTCTACTATGTTGAACGGGGCAATGCCACGTTGCACGCCGACGGTAGTATTAAGAGTAACGCGACGCGCACCGCGTTCCTGTCGGGCGAAAATTCTGATCCGGTGACCTGGCTGCCCACGACGTTCTTTGTCGGCAAAGGATCGATCGATGCATCCGCAGATGGCGACCTCCGAATCGGTCAGGTGGCCAACCCGTTCTGGTTGCCGCAAGGTTTGAACAACCGACTATATGAAACCACTTACTTCTCGACCATGGATCCTACGGATTCGGTCTCCCTTTCATCGTTGACCGGTGCGGTCGTAGTTCAAGGACAGGCTTCTGAAACCGGTCAGGCGTCTAATGGATCCGCGGCTTGGCTCCTGGATTGGTATGCGAACAGCCTGTCGGCGGATCTGGAAGCCGCATCCGCTTCCCAGCCTTGGTTGAGCCTTTCGCTTAATGACACATCAAGCATCCCGTCCTTCCAAACGGTTGCAGCGGTAATGCCTGGCACACTGCGCGTCACCGCATATTCCGGAGACATTAATTTGATTGGTAGCCTCATCCTCGCTCCGGCCTCGACGGGCACGGTTGATTTACTGACGGCGGGCAATATCACCGGTTTGACCGTCAATGGAGTGAATGGCGATTCCATGGAGTGGCGTACGGCGGTAATCAATCTTTCGGATACCGACCCGATGCGGCTGCCCAGTATTGTATCTTCGATAACGTTCCCAACGTTCTTGGATTCCAGGAAGCCTGTTCCGTTAACACTGCTTGAACCGGTGGACGCTCTTTTTGCCGCTTCCGGACAGACGGGTTTAAGTCTGACAGAGAAGCTGGCTTTGCATGCGCAAATACTCGACTCATCTGGTCAGGTCGTGGCTTTGCACTACAACGACCCGGAACCGGTTCATCTTTACGCGGCGGGTGGCGACCTCTCTGGACTTACTCTATACTCGGGCAAGTCGACGCGCGCAGCCGCAGCTCATGACATTACTGATATCGGTTTCTATGTGCAGAACGTCCGGCCGCAGGACTCTACTGTGATGGCCGCCGGTCGGGATCTTGTTGCCTACGATCCCGCTTCCCGCCTGCGAATCGCCGCCCAGCAGCCGGGTAATCTGCTGGCTGGATTAGCTGGCGATACTGGTCCTGCGGGAGGAACTCCCACGGCAGGCGACATCCAGATTGCCGGGCCTGGTGCGCTCGAGGTTTTGGCAGGGCGGAACCTGACGCTTGGTAGTGGTAACAAACCTACCAGTGACGGAACGGCTGCAGGCGTCACGAGCATAGGTTCCACGCTCAACCCCGCGCTCGCGAAGTATCCGAGCGCAGACATTGTTGCAGCGGCCGGCGTGCAATCCATTTATTCCTCGTCGGCCTCGACCTCTGGTATCGCGCTCGGCCTAGCAGCGACTAACCTCGATTTCGCAGATTTCATCACTCAGTTCCTCGATCCCGACACCGCTGACACCAAGGCGAAACGATACTTGCCGTTCCTTGGCTCACTGATGGGTCTGACTGTACAGAATGTTGCGACGATCTGGTCCACTTTTGCTTATCAGAAGGGCCAGCCGTTAACCGAGCATCAGGCCATGTTGCTGGTCGATGTCTTTCATCGAGTCATCCGCGACGCAGGACGGGATCGTAACGATCCGGCGAGCACCTCCTATCGCACTTATACTAATGGGCTCGCTGCAATCGCCGCGCTTTTCCCCGGTAGTCCATTGCCCGACGAGGACGCGCTCTCCTCGACCAACCCGTCGGACGTAGTGGTCAGGCCGGCCGGGGCTTGGCTCGGTTCGATTTCTTTGGCTACGCGAGAGATCAAAACATTTGAGGGAAGTAATATCACTCTGCTGGCACCCGGCGGAGGAATCACGGTTGGCCGGCCGAGCGATCCGCAGAAACCCGACCAAGGTGTCCTGACCGAGCGCGGCGGAAACATTTCGGTTTACTCTGCTGACAGTGTAAATGTGGGCACGTCACGTATTTTCACACTGCGTGGTGGCAACGAGAGTATTTGGTCCACCTGGGGCAATATCGCGGCGGGCAGTGGTTCAAAAACCGTGTTCTCTGCGCCGCCGACGCGCGTGCTAATCGATCCGCAAAGCGCTGACGTGAAGAACGATCTCGCCGGTCTTGCGACCGGTAGCGGCATTGGCGTGCTCGCGACGTTGTCGGGTGTAAAGCCGGGCGATGTGGATTTAGTTGCTCCGGTAGGAACGATCGACGCCGGCGACGCGGGCATTCGCGCATCGGGCAATGTTAATCTCGCGGGGCGGGTGATTCTTAACGCTGGCAATATTCAGACGGGCGGCAATGTCACCGGTGCACCGCCGCCGCCCGCGCCGCCGAATATCGCAGGTCTTTCCAGCGCTTCAAACGCATCTGCAGCCGCAGGCTCTTCTGCGACGGAAGTTGCGAAACAGGGACCTGCGTCGAACCAGGCGACGGAGCTTCCCTCTCTTATCACGGTCGAGGTGCTCGGCTACGGCGGCGGGGACGGAGATGAGAACATCAGCCAAAATTTCCCCATCACGATCGATGGAAAGGAATACGAATGGGCCAAGCCGACGATGACGGTCGCCGAACTCCGCGTCCTCGCGGGCATTCCCGCCGGTCAGCCGATGATCGTTGAAACTCCGGACGGACAGCAACGCGCCTTGGCCGATGACGAGGTCATCACGCTGGAGTCGGGTCGCCCGCCGGAAGCGAGGCCGCATTACAAGCGGGGTTGATCATCGTGTACGCGAAAAACTATTCACGGAGGCTTCGATAACATTGCGATGAATACGCGTGGGCTTTCACTTTCTGTTCTCGGCGTTTTTCTTTCCGTTTACGGGGCTAGGGCTGACACGAGCTTGAGCCCATCTCCGTTCCTGCCTCTGTCGGGCCCAGTTGCAACTGCGCCGGTGGAAACTGGGCCGCAGCTTGAGTTGGACGGTGTCATGGAGACGTCCCAAGGAAAATATTTTAGCATCTACGACCCGGTGAAGAAATCCGCGCGATGGATGCGACTCCGCGAAATCGGGCCCGGCTTCCGTCTCATCGAATACCATATCGCGGACGGAGTGGATCAAGTCGTGATCGAGATCCAAGGAAAAACCCGCACGCTGGCGCTGAAGCGTTCGAAAGCTCGGTCGCTGTTGCCTGCATCGCGGCCTGCGGAATTTATTTCCGGCACGATCGCCAGTCCGACCATTATGGGAATCCCCGAGAATGAATTGCTTCCGCAGGAAAAAGCCCGCCTCCAGATGGTTGCTTCGCAAGTAATGATGCGTTTAACGCACCAGCGGGAAATAGACGAAGCTGCGAAGGAAGCTTCCTTGGGATCATCGGCGGAAAACACAGGGCCTCAGCCCATCTTGCGGCAAAATCCCGACCAGAAGAAGAATGGCAAGTGACGTTTAGCTGTGGCTCCGGAGTTGTAGCATCACGTGCCGTTTGATTCGTTGAATCTCACGTGAAGTTAGTTTCTCAGCGCGACTTTGGCGGGGCGGAAATCCGCGTTTACGGCCGTGGCGCGCGCGTACTCCAGTTTCGCTTCCTGGACGCAGCCTTTCTTTTCCAGGAGATTGCCGAGGCGGTAATGGACACTTGCAAATGACGGCATGCCGTCGGCGGCCGGCTCGGCCAGATCCAGACACCGACGGAGCGCCGCGATCCCGCGGTCGAGTTGCAGGCCGCTCAACGCGGCGCATCGACCAATATGATACAGGGCAAGAAAATCGTCGGGTGAGTTGTGTAACACCGGCTCGAATTCCGCGAAAGCTGCGGCAAAACGGCCGTCAGCGAGGTAAAGCGTCGCAAACGCAACGCGCCCAGCTGCAACATCGAGCCGCCGGATTTCTTTGGCTTGCGCGTATGCTTTCTCCGCGCCGCCACCTGCGACCCGTGGAGCGATACAGTAGTAGCCAACCAGGCTCCAGCGCCACGCGGGATTCTGCGGCTCAAGCTCGACCGCGCGTTCGTAAGCGGCGAGGCAGCGCTTCGCCCATCCCAACTTGGCAAAGATATTCGCGTTCTGTGCTGCCAGGCCGCAGGCGTCGCCGAGCGCGTTTTGGTTTCTTGCTTGCTGCGGTGCCAGGCGCACAGCGCGTTCGAGGTGGAGCAACGCCGTTGGCTCGTCGTCGAACCACAACGCCAGCCGTCCGAGATAGAAATCCGTTTCGATACTCGGGCCTTGTGAGCGTTCGACTTCGTTGAAGATTTCGCGGGCCGCAGAGTAGTGCCGGCTCTCGTAGCACGAAATCCCCTGCTGAAGATCAGCAGCATGGCCAACGGTCGCAGAGAGCAAAGCGGCTAAAACGATATACTGTCGGAGCCGGACCCGGCTCATACTCGCCGGCCCATCAGGCGATGACGGATTGAATCAATGCGGCAGTGGTGATTCTCAACGCAGTGGATTTTCACCCGCCAAGGCTATCGGTATTGCGTTACAGTTTGGCTCCAAACCGGGAAAGATATCGCAACTTCGATCCCGTCCGCTCCCTGCGGTCCAGAGAAAGTTTGTCAACGCGTACACGATTTTCCGTCGATCCGGCCCGGACCTTCCCTTACGGAGTGCTCAAAAACTGCGATGATCCACGTGGGAAAATTAGCTCTGATGAGACGTAAATTGATCCTCCAGCGATGAAGTCGCTACGGGGTTGGCGGGCATGCAGTCCGTTCCAGACACTCCCGAAACCGAAACGATAGACGCAAAAGCGAGCGCGAACGGAGAGCAAATTTGGCTCGTTACGGCGCAGATTTCGATGAATGAACGAGCCCGCGACTCCGAGAAAAAGGGCTGCGATGGCAAACTCCGCAACCGTGACGGAGTGCGGATCGTGCAGCCATTGGCGGATCAAAATTTGAAGTGCTGGTAGAGCTTTCATCGCGTTCGTTGGGTTGAAAACCAACCGCAGCGGAGCTTTCGCGCGAGGGCGTGCGCCACCGAAAAAACGGTAGGCGCGAGACGTTGAAGCGTTGCCGTTTCTGATTGAGGACCGAACCCAAGGAACTCCTTAGGGCCTTGCGTCTGGAAGAAAAAAAGCGCGGGAGGCTCACGCCTACCCTCCCGGCTTGTCGCAGCGAAGGATGCCCGAAAACGAGCTCGAAAAAGGACGGGCGACTACCGATTTTACGGTAGGCTTCCTACTGTAAAATCGGTAGGCGCGGGCCATTGAGGCGGAAAGAATTTTCGAGCGTGGTTGTGGGCATGATCACGGTCGGAATTATTCGCAACGGGGCCACTTACCTTTCGCAGCATCTCCGGAAGAATGACTATTGGGCGGAAGGCGAAAAAGAAGTCCGCGGCGAATGGATCGGCGAAGGCGCGAAAGCGCTCGGCTTGGAAGGGGCTGTGACTGATGAGCCGTTTAATGCTCTGCGGCAAAATCGGCATCCCAAAACAGGCGAACCTCTGACTCCCCGTGTCCATGCGAACCGCGTGGCGTTTTTTGACATTCAACTATCCGCGCCCAAAGACGTGAGCGTACTGGGGATGGTCGGTGGCGATGACCGGGTTCGCGAAGCGTTCGTAGAATCGGTGAAAACTGCGCTGTCCGAAATGGAACGCTACGCGGCTGTGCGTGAACGCCGGGGCGACGCAGCGATGAGCGAGGAGATTCGACTGACGAAGAATTTTGTCGGCGCACTTTTCTTCCACGACACCAGTCGTGATCTCGATCCGCAGCTTCATGCGCATGCCGTCTTGGCGAATGCGACCTGGAGCCGCGAACGGCAGCAATGGCTCGCCCTGAAGCAAAACGAGATGCTGCGGGCGTCGCCGTATCTCCGGCAGGTAATGTATCGCGAGCTGGCGGGACGGCTTCGCACGCTCGGCTACGAACCGTATGAGATGACCTCGACCGGATTCTCGGTGCGTGGCGTTGAACACCTGCGCGAACGTTTTTCGAAACGCGCGCGGCATGTCCAGAATCTCGCTGACGAATACGCGGCGAAGAAAGGCCGCAAGCCGACAAAGCGAGAAGTCGAAGTCTTGGTTCGCGAATCACGCGGGGACAAGCTGACGGAGATCAGCACGCCACAAGTGCGCGCGAAAAAGCGCGCTGAACTGAACCGCGACGAAACGCGTGCGCTGGACGATCTCGTCCGCGCCGCGAAGGCGCGGGCTCCGCGGATGCAATGGTCGCACGGAAACGCGCAAACGGTTTTGGAGGCGGCGCTGCGGCACGTCTATGAGCGGAACAGCGTCGCGCGGGAGGGTGATGTGCTCCGGGCCGCGCTCGAACTGCACCCCGATTTCTATCGCTGGCGCGAACTGCGCGAGGCGCTCGACGTTCATCCGGACGTGATTCGCAAAGAAGGCGAAATGAGCCTGCGTTCGATCCGTCGCGAAGAAGACGCCACCGTGGAGCGCGTGCTCGAAGGCCGTAACCAACGCTTCGCGTTGGGCGACGCCGCGCATTTGCCGGCTTCGCTCACGCCGGGCCAGAATGCAGCGGCCCGAGCGATTTTGGCGAATCGGGATTTTATGAGCGTGCTCGTCGGCGACGCCGGCACTGGCAAGACGACGGTGCTCTCCGCGATCGAAGGCGCACATGTCGCGGCGGGCGGCCAACGGTTCGTGCCGCTCGCGCCGACAACTCGAGCGCGCGATGCGATGGCGGAGAGCGGCTTTGCCGGCGCCGACACGGTGCAGCGGTTCCTGGTCAGCGAAGCGATGCAGGTGCAGGCGGTGGGTCGCGTCGTGCTCGTCGATGAGGCAGGCTTGTTGTCCACTCAGCAACTCGACCAACTGACGAGAATCGCCCGCGATGTGCGTGCCCGCGTGTTGCTGGTGGGTGACACGAAACAACATTACAGCGTTCAGCGCGGCGATGCGTTGCGGAACGTTATCAAGCATTCGGGGACGCCGGTCGTGCGGCTCGCGGAAGTGCTCCGCCAGCGCGGTGAGGCCGACCGTCGTTTCAGCCGCTTGCTCGCATCAGGCGAGGTCGCCGAGGCATTCGAATTTGCCGACCGGCGCGGCCTGATTCGCGAGACACCCGACGACAACGCGCTGTTCGCGCAGGCCGCCGAACACTACGCCAGCAACCGCGTAAAGGGGATCGAGACACTGGTCGTGATTCCCTTCTGGGAGGAAATCGAGCGGTTCAACACGCAGGTCCGACCGGCGCTGCGTCGCGCTGGATTGCTCGGCGAAACAGAGGTGATGCGCGAAGCCGTGAAACCGCTGACGTGGACGGACGAGCAGAAAGTGCATTGGGATCAATACCAGCTCGGCGACCGATTGCTCTTTGCGCGCGACACTCGGTTTTTCAAACGCGGCGTCGCCGCGGAGGTCATCGGGATTTTCACGGACGGCGTTCGCGTGCGCGGTCCGAAGGGTCGCGAAGCAAAGATCACTCGCAAACAGCGCGCGGCATTCGACGTGGGGAGGCGGCAAACGCTCGCGGTGTCGGCGGGGGACAAGCTCCTAATTCGCGGACGCGACGACGACGAAGGTTTCAGCAATGGTGATTTCAAGGAGGTCGCGCACGTCGATCCAGCCACGAACAAAATCGTGCTGACGGATGGGCATGTCCTGCCGCCGAATTTCGCGGCGTGGACTCACGGGCATGCGCTCACCTCCTATCGATCGCAGGGTAGCACGTCGGAGGAATCCCTGCTCGTGCTCGGCGAGGTGGCGGCGCGTTCGCTCGCACGCCGCCAGTTCTATGTTGGCAACACGCGTTACCGTGGTGCCCACGCGATCTACGTCTCAAACAAAGACGACATCCTTCGTCGGCTGGCCCGTCCAGATGCGGGCCGTGAACTCGCGACGGAGTTCATGGCACGGCATCGCATCATAATTAACGAACGCCTGGTGCCGCGGCGAGTGCGTGGAATGCGCGCATGGATGCAGGCTGCCTGGCTGGGTGCGGCGGAACAATTGCGCAGGACTCAAGATGTCCG
>CBRAFL010000214.1:0-9782 GCA_967755055.1 uncultured bacterium | reverse complement strand
GTGATTCTGCGCTTCCGTTCTTTCGTATTCCGCAATTGGTTTGGGCATCGATGGCCAAAGTTCGCATTCTTTCCGACCGGGTCGCCAACCAGATTGCCGCGGGCGAAGTGATCGAGCGCCCGGCTGCGGTCGTTAAAGAGCTCGTGGAAAATGCCCTGGACGCCGGAGCGACCCGTGTGGAAGTGGAGTTTCGTCACGGTGGTCGTTCGCTGATGCGGGTGGAAGACAACGGCCACGGGATGTCGCGCGACGATGCGCTGCTCGCGCTCGAGCGACATGCGACGAGCAAGATCGCGGAGGCGGCGGATCTCGATCGGCTCGCGAGTTACGGATTTCGCGGTGAAGCACTGCCTTCGATCGCGAGCGTTTCGCGGTTCGAGCTGCAAACGCGTGAAGCCGGCTCGGATGTGGGGACGGAGATTTTGGTTAACGGCGGGAAGTTCGTGCACGTGCGCGATTGCGGGCGACCGGTGGGAACGCGCATCGAAGTCACGCATTTGTTTAACTCGGTGCCGGCGCGCCGGAAATTTTTGAAAACGGATCAGACCGAGGCGGCGCACATCGTTCAATGTGTGCGACTCTACGCGCTCGCGTGTCCGCAGACGTCGTTCACGTTAATTGAAGATGGCCGGGTGATTTTCCGCTCACCGGAGTGTGCGACGCTTGCGCAACGCATCGCGGAAATTTTTGGGCGACAGACGGCGGAGGCGCTGGTTTCGCTCGAAGCGGCGGAGACAGGATTGCGCCTCACAGGCTTGATCGGGCGTCCGGGAATCGGGCGGGGGACGCGACACGAGATGATCGTATTCGTTAATCAACGACCGGTGGACAGCCGCACGTTGAGCTACGCGCTGATCGAGAGTTACCATGAATCGATTCCGAAAGGGCGATACCCGCTCGCGTTCGTTTTCTTTGAATGTGATCCGGCGGCGGTGGATGTGAATGTGCATCCAGCGAAGCGGGAGGTGCGGTTTCGCAGCGAGCCGGCAGTGCGCAGTTTTGTGATTCGTGCGGTGTTGCAACGGCTGCGAGAACTCGGTGATGCTAACGGGCGGATGATCGATCCTGCGACGACTGCGACCAAGTCACCGCTCTCTGTGGAGACGGTTCCTTCTGCGACGGCTCCGGTAACTCCAGCGATTTCCGCGTCGCTGGCTGTTCAACCGCGCTCGTTTATTCTGAATGCGAGTGCTGTTCCGACGCCGACGACGGCGCCGACGACGCCCGCGACTCCGCGTCCGTGGTCGACGGATCCCTTCAGATCCTCGTCAAATCCGCCCGTTGCTCCGGCTCCGGTCGCGGCACCTGGTGACCAGCCGGGAGCGGAGCGCGTCATTTCCCAATCGCCGGCTTGGCGATTCGTCGGACTCGCCCATGGCAGCTACGCGCTTTTCGAAACCTCCGCCGGTCTGGTGTTGCTCGATCGTCGCGCGGCGCACGAACGAGTTTGGTTCGAGCGGCTGCAAGAACAGTTTCGCGCGGGGGCGGTGCCGAGCCAGCGATTGCTGCTGCCGGTGCCGATGGAACTCGATCCGATCGCGGCGTCGCTGCTGCTTGATCGACTGACGTTTCTCAATGCCCACGGTTTTGAGATCTCCGAGTTCGGACGAAATTTTTTCCGCGTTGAAGGTGTGCCGGGTTGGATGGAGCCGGCGGATGCGGAGCCGTTTCTCCGAAATTTGTTGGGAGCATTTCGTGAAGGTCGCTGGCCGGATGGAAATCCCGATCTGGCGCGTGAGGAACTCGCGCGGCTCGCGTCGGTTAAAGCGATCCGGTTGCCGCTAGCGGCTGGCGATGCCGACCTCCGGCTGCTGGTGACTCAATTGTTTGCCACTCGGACGCCGCTTACGAGTCCATCGGGTCGCCCTACTTTTATTGAACTTAACCACGGCGAGCTGTCTCGTCGGTTTCAAAAATAGATCGGTGCAGCGCCCACGCTGGCACGAATCATGTTTCTCCTTTTGTCATAACTCTTTCCCATGTCCACTTTCGCCACGACACCTCCCATCTCCACTACGCCGGTCAAGAACGGCAAAAAGCGTGCGCCCGTGAGCGCCGCACCGGCAAACAAAGCCACTGAAGATTTCGCGACGGTTATCCGCCACCACCTCACCTCCACGCTCGCCCGCCATCCCGGCGCCGCGACGCCGCGGGACTGGTGGGTCGCGACCGCATTGGCGACCCGCGATCGGATTCACGAGCGGATGATCGAGACCCAGGCGGTGCACAATAACGAGAACGTGCGCCGGGTTTACTATTTTTCGATGGAGTACCTGATGGGCCGGCTGTTCGAAAGCAATCTGCTGGCCACGGGTTTGACGGAGGAGGCGTGTTCAGCACTGGCGTCGCTCGGCGTTGATTTCGAAGCCGTGCGCGAAGCGGAATTCGACATGGGCCTCGGCAACGGTGGCTTGGGCCGTCTTGCCGCATGCTTTCTCGATTCGCTCACGACGCTGGACTATCCGGCGTTGGGATACGGGATCTACTACGAGTTTGGTTTGTTTAAACAGGAGTTCGTCGCTGGTCATCAGGTGGAGCATCCGGATCGCTGGGGCATGTTTGGCGATCCGTGGGAAGTGGTGCGCGCGGATTACACGCAGGAAGTGCGGCTGTATGGTCGCGTGGAAAACGTTTTCGACGATCGAGGCAACTCGCGGCCGCGCTGGGTTGGCACGCAGACGATCATCGGTGTGCCGCATGATATTCCGATCGCGGGCTACGGCACCAAGACCGTGAACCTCCTGCGACTCTGGGCTTCCAAGGCATCGAAAGATTTCGATTTGGCGGCGTTTAATTCGGGCGGCTACGTCGAGGCCGTGCGGGAAAAAGCGGTGGGCGAGACGATTTCGAAAGTGCTTTATCCGAATGATAAAACGGAAAACGGAAAAGAGCTGCGCCTCGTGCAGCAATATTTTTTCGTGGCGTGTTCGTTGCGCGACATCCTGCGCCGCCATTTCCGGAACCCGGTGAACACGTGGGCAAATTTTTCGGACAAGGTTGCTGTTCAGCTCAACGATACGCACCCTGCGATTGCCGTGCCGGAGCTGATGCGCATCCTGCTCGACGAAAATCAAATGGGCTGGGACGCCGCGTGGGCGATCGTCGAACGGACGTTCGGCTACACGAATCACACGTTGCTGCCGGAGGCGTTGGAGAAGTGGAGCGTGCCATTGTTTGAGCGCGTGCTGCCACGTCACCTCCAGATTATTTTTGATATCAACTCGCGCTTGTTGCAGGCGGTCGAAGCGAAGTGGCCGGGCGAAGTCGATAAGATGCGCGTGTGTTCCCTCGTCGAGGAGAACGGCGGGAAAATGATTCGCATGGCGAATCTCGCAGTCGTCGGTTCGCACTCGGTGAACGGCGTGGCGGCGTTGCACACGGAGTTGTTGAAGAAGGATCTCTTCCCGGAATTCGACGCGCTCTATCCGGGCAAGTTTCAGAACAAGACCAACGGCATCACGCCGCGGCGCTGGCTGGCGCAGTGTAATCCCAGCTTGTCGGCGCTCATCACGAGCAGACTCGGCAGTGCGGCATGGGTGCGTGATCTCGATCTGTTGCGCGGACTGGAAAAATTCGCGGACAACGAGGCGTTTCAAAAAGAATTCATGGCGATCAAGCGCGCGAACAAAGTTCAACTCGCCGCGGTGATCAAAGCGGAGTGCGGCCTGGATGTTTCGCCCGACGCGTTGTTCGACGTGCAGATCAAGCGACTGCACGAGTACAAACGGCAGCATCTGAATCTGCTGCACATTCTCGCGCTGTATCGGCGGTTGTTGCAAAATCCGTCGCTGGATATTGTGCCGCGCGTATTTGTTTTCGCGGCCAAGGCTGCGCCGGGCTATGACCTCGCGAAAAATATTATCCGCGCGATCAATCTGATCGGCGGCAAGATCAACTCGGATCCGCGCATTGGCGGGCGGCTCAAGGTGGCGTTTCTTCCGAATTATCGCGTGTCGCTCGCGGAGAAAATCATTCCCGCGTCGGATCTCTCCGAGCAGATTTCGACCGCGGGCAAGGAAGCGTCCGGCACGGGCAACATGAAGCTCGCGCTCAATGGATCGCTGACGATCGGCACGCTCGATGGCGCCAACGTCGAGATCAAGGAAGAGGTCGGTGATGAAAACATTTTCATCTTCGGCATGACGGTCGCGCAGGTGGAGGCGCTGCAAAGCGCCGGCTACAGTCCGTGGGATATTTATCATCAAGACGAAGAGCTCCGCACCATCCTGGACTGGCTTGGCAGCGATTACTTCACGCCGGGAGAACACGGTGCGTTTTCGCTGGTACATCATAGTCTGCTGAACGGCGGCGATCCGTACCTCGTGCTCGCGGATTTCCGGGCGTACAGCGATGCGCAAGCGAAGGTGGACGCGGCTTATCGGAATCCCGCCGGTTGGGCGAAGAAGGCAATTCTCAATACGGCGCGGGTTGGCAAGTTTTCGAGCGACCGTACGATCCGCGAATACGCGGAGCAGATTTGGAAAGTATCACCGGTGAAGGTGCCGTGATCAGCAGCTGAAAGCGGAAAGCTGAGAGTCTCGAGCTGAGGGCTGAGAGATCGATCTTCGGAGTGATAGGACGTAGCGTAGGCGTCCCTGCCTGCGTCTGGTTGTAGGTTGCGCGCTCGCCGCGCAACGTACGAACTTGCGGGATCCCTGCGCTCACGCGCAGGGCTACTTGGAAGCCCAACCGTGGCGCGGCGAACGCGCAACCTACAAGATCCCATCACTGTTGGCTGGCAACTCATACTCGTTTCCTGCGTCTATCTTGCATGGTCTTGCTTCGACGTCTTTTCGCTGCGCTTGCGCTGTGGGGGATGTTTGTCTCCGTCGCGTCGTCGTCGGATTTAAAGCTGCTGCCGATCACGGGTGATTTGTCGGGTCGGTTTGCGCTGCCTTCGCTCAGTGCGATGCCGCCGTTGGATTGGAAAATCAGCCTGCAACACGCCGCGGCAGGACGACGCAGTGCGGAAATATCGATCACGAGTCAGGGCGCGCAGTTGCGCGCACATGCTGATCTCGACGCGCTGACGGGCGATGGAACGTGGGAGATTGCTGAGGCGAAAATTGATCCGGGCGTGTGGTTTTCGGTTGTCGCGCCGGAGGTGATGTCGGGTCTGGCGGGAATTTCGGCAACGGGGGAAGTGACGTTGACCGGGAACGGAACGTTGCGCGACGGTCGCCCGTCGGGCGTGATTAAATTTGTGTGGGCTGATGGTGTTTTGCGTCAGGCAGACCAAGGCTGGTCGCTCGAGCACATTGCGATGAGTGGCGAGTGTCGGCTTGATGCGACCGGGCCGACGTTGAAAAGCACGGGACCGTTTGAGCTGACGATCGGCACGATCACCACGAAGCGACTCGGCGCGCGGAAAGTTTTTATTCAGGCGCTGCTCAATGTGGATCAGACGCTGACGGTGCAGGTGGGGCGGATCGAAGTGGCGGGCGGTGAGATCACGATCGATCCGTGCACGATAACGCTTTCGCCGCTCGTGGTGGATTTCAATTTACGAATCACGCGGATCGGTTTGCAGGACGTCGTCGCGCTGGTGCCGGAAAGTTTGTCGGACGCACGTGGACGCGTGGACGGACAGGTGCGCGTGATGTGGAGCGTCGCGAGCGGGCTTCAGATCGGCGCGGGCAATCTCTCGCTGCGTGATGATGAGGTGGCGATGATCCGGCTCACCGCGGCGCCGGGATTTCTTACGACCCAGGCGCCCAAACGTTTCACGGTGCTTCCGGCCTGGACGGGGCCGTTGCGTCGCTGGATTGCGCCGAAGAATCCGGCGTATGAAGACATCAGAAAAATCGAGATGGGGCAGACGGACTTGCGCGTACGAGCTTTAAGTGTGCAGCTCACGCCACAGGGCGATGAATTTGGTCGGACCGCGCACGTGAACGTGATCGCCGGCCCCGTACAAGAACGCGGGACAGTGAAGGAAGTGGTTTTCGATGTGAACGTGTCCGGACCCCTTTCCGCGGTGCTGCGGGTGGGTATGAACCAAAGTATTTCGGTTTCAACGCACTGAGGAAAGTGTGTTGCAACGATGTGCTTGATCAGCGAGTTTTTGCGAATGCGTCGCCGTTTGCTCCTCCTCAGTTGCACCGCTCTTTTCGGCGGCTGCATCAGTGTCGAACTTAAAAAGCCGATCGAGATCCATGCGGTGGTGGATGTGAACGTCAAAGTTGACCGGGAACTCGATCAATTCTTTGGCGATCTCGACAAGAAATCCGCGACGATTGCGACGCCACGCACCCCTTAATTTTTATGAAGCGTTCTCGTTTTCGAATTCTCCTCTTACTTGTGGGCCTTTCTGTGGGCTTCGGAACCGTCTCGGTCCGCGCGGAAGATCTCGGCGCAGTGAAGAGCCGGATGGAGCAGCGCCTGCCGCTACTCGATCAGCTCAAGGCGAAGGGCGTGATTGGCGAGAATAACCGCGGGCTTCTGGAGCTGCGTGGAGGTGATGTTGACGCAGGGGATGCGGTGGCCGCGGAAAACCGTGATCGCGGGATCGTGTATGCGGAGATCGCGAAGAAGACGGGCACGTCGATGGATCAAGTGTCCCGCCACCGGGCGCGTCAGATCGTCGCGTCGAGTGCACCTGGTGTCTGGCTACAAAAAGACGACGGGACGTGGTATAAGAAGTGATTCGGAGTGGCATGAGTAGCGGCAGGCCTCCGTGCCTGCTGTGTTCGGAGATCGAAGATCGGAGATCGGAGATCGAAACCGCGGACGACACGGAGGTCGTCCCTCCATTACGGACGGCAGGCGCGGAGGCCTGCCGCTACGTCGGTTACAACCCGGCTACAGCAGAGATCGCTGGATGATCGTTGCGCAATCGGCATGGATTGAGCAGCGTTTGAAGCAACTCGTTCCACTGATGATTTATTCTCCCCGGCTTCTTTCTTTGTTCGTTTCAATCAGCGCCGTGACCCTCGCTGTGGCGCGAGATTTCACTCCGGCCGTTGTCTACGATTTCGGCGGAAAATTTGATCGGTCGTTCAACCAATCCGCGAGCGAAGGGGCGGAGCGATTTAAGAAAGATACCGGAATCGCGTTTCGCGAATTCGAGATTTCGAACGCCGCCCAGCGCGAGCAGGCGCTCACGCAGCTCGCGAAACGAGGAGTGACCATCATTGTCGCGGTTGGGTTTACTCAGGCGTCGGCGGTGGAGAAAGTCGCCAAGCAGTTTCCCGCGGTGAAGTTCGTGATCATCGATGGGGTCGTCGATCTTCCGAACGTGCAGTCGGTTAATTTTCGCGAGCAGGAGTCGTCTTTTCTTTGCGGCATGGCGGCGGCAATGGCTTCAAAAACGGGCAAGATCGGTTTCGTCGGTGGCATGGATATCCCGCTGATCCGAAAGTTCGCTGTCGGCTATGTCGAAGGAGCGCACTACGTGAACCCGGCGACTGAGGTGTTTCAAAACATGACTGGCACTACACCGGCGGCGTGGGGCGATCCGACGAAGGGCGCGGAGCTGGCGAAAAGTCAGTTCGGTCGCGGTGCTGATGTGATTTTTCACGCCGCGGGCCAAACCGGCTTGGGCGTCATGCAGGCGGCGAAGGACGCGGGCAAACTTAGCATCGGCTGCGACAGCGATCAGAATTATCTGCATCCCGGGAGCGTGTTGACGTCGGCGGTCAAAGGCGTGGACGTGGCCGTGTACAAAGCCTTCGCGGATGCGAAGGCGGACCAATGGAAGCCGGGTCAGCTCGTGCTGGGATTGGCGGAAGGGGGCGTCGACATCGCGATCGACAAATACAACCGGGAGCTCATCACGCCGGAGATGGAGGCGAAGTTGAAGCAGGCGAAAGCAGATATTATCAGCGGCAAGATCAAGGTGACGGAATACAAGGCGCAGTGATCCGCAGCGTTCATACTTCGCACGGCGTTGTATTTTGGGGCGTAGCGGCAGGCTTCCGCGCCGGTCCCGTTTCGATCGTCAATCCGACGGCGGTGACGCCTGCCGCGACGCGAGCTCGGTCCTCAACTACAGCAGGCACGGAGGCCTGCCGCTACGTTGGGCGCGGGACTGATAATGTCGTCCATGGATCCGCTTCAAACCGTGCCTGAGAACGTAGCTGCATTACCACCTGCGCTGGAGTTGCGCGGGATCGACAAGCGTTTCGGTGCGGTTCACGCGAATCGGGCGATCTCATTCGCGGTTGCGCGAGGCAGCGTCCACGGAGTGATCGGAGAAAACGGTGCAGGGAAATCCACGTTGATGAACATCGTGTACGGATTTCATCGGGCTGATGCGGGGGAAATCTGGATACAAGGACGACGCGTGGAGATTCATTCGCCGCAGGACGCGATCGCGGCGGGGATCGGGATGGTGCACCAGCACTTCATGCTCGTGGAGAATTTCACGGTGCTGGAAAACGTGATTCTCGGCGTGGAGGGCGGACCTCGCTTGCGCAGTGGACTGGCGCGCGCACGGGCAGAACTTGAGAAACTCGCCCGTGATTATGGTTTGGACGTTCCGCTCGACGCGGTGGTTTCGGAGCTGCCGGTGGGCTTGCAGCAACGCGTGGAAATTCTGAAAGCGCTTCATCGCGGAGCGGAGATTCTTATTCTTGATGAGCCGACGGCCGTGCTTACGCCGCAGGAAGCTGACCAGCTGTTTCAGATGCTCGGACGGCTGCGCGAGCAGGGAAAGGCGGTCATTCTCGTGACGCATAAGCTGCGGGAAATCATGGCGGTGACCGATCGCGTGACCGTGATGCGTCAGGGCGCGGTGGTTGGGGAGGTGGCGACGAGCGAGACGTCGCCACGTGGACTCGCGGAAAAAATGGTGGGCCGCGCCGTGTTGTTACAGGTGGAAAAAGGTCCCGCGAAACCCGGAGAGTCGCTACTCACAGTGAAAAATCTGGAGGTGCGCGATCGACACGGCGTGGCGCGATTGAAGAGCCTGAGCTTTGAACTTCGTGCTGGAGAGATCGTCGGCATCGCCGGTGTGGCCGGGAACGGCCAGTCGGAATTGCTCGAGGCGCTCGCGGGAATTCGCGTGCCGACCCGTGGCGAAATCTGGTTGCAAGGTCGCGAACTGGTTCGTGAAAAGCTCGGGCCACGTGAGCGACGCGGACTTGGACTCGCACACGTACCCGAAGATCGACTACGGATGGGCGTCGTGGCGAGTTTTCCGGCGCAGGCGAATGCGATCCTCGGCTATCATGATGCGGCGGAGATTAATCGCGGGTTGCTGATGGATCGCGCTGCGATTCTCTCGGGATGCGAAAAAAAGATGGCGGACTACGATGTGCGACCGCCGAATCCACGACTGCGGATGACGGCGTTTTCCGGCGGCAATCAACAAAAGCTGGTGCTCGCGCGCGAGATTGACGCGGATCCGCGTGTGTTGCTCATCGGACAACCGACGCGCGGCGTTGATATCGGAGCGATCGAATTCATTCATAAAAAACTTGTGGCGCTGAGGGATGCTGGCAAAGCGCTGCTGCTGGTCTCGGTGGAACTCGATGAGATTCTTGGGCTGGCCGACCGTATCTTGGTATTGAATGCCGGCGAAATCGTCGGCGAGGTGGCGCGAGCTGATGCGACTGAGGAGAAGCTCGGACTCATGATGGCGGGCGTGCGCGGAGAGGGACACCGATGAGCGGCCCGAATAAACTTCCGCGTTGGGCCGAGGTCGGTTTGTTGCCGTTGATCAATCTCGTGGCCGCGTTGCTGCTCTCGGGGCTGATCGTGAAAATTATCGGCGAGAGTCCGTGGGCGGCTTTCAAGCTGATGGCGCAAGGCGCGTTCGGCTCGCAGGAGGCGGTGGGGTA
>CBRAFL010000213.1:0-9822 GCA_967755055.1 uncultured bacterium | reverse complement strand
TCCCCGGCTTCGAAAAATTCCCGAGCCCGCCGCAAACCATCGCGCGCACGAAAGCCGACTGGGAAAATTTCTTCGCCTACGAAGGACCGACGTTCCCGGTGAGAAGCGTCGCCGAGTTGCGAGACGCACCGATCGGCAAACGCGTTCACCCGTTGCACGCGCCGCGCATCGCCGAGACCGCCGCCGTCACAAAAACGCCCGAGGAAGACCCGCTGACGATCCAAGGCCTCAAGGACGAACAAATGTACCGCGACAAATTCGGCGCAGCGATGGACGCGGCGAACGTCGACGCCCTCATTTTCCCCGTCTGGAATTTCCCACCGAAGATCAACGGTGACCGCGGACAAACCCCGCAAGGTTCACTCACGTACATCGGCAGCGCCACGCAATGGCCGGTCGTCGTGGTACCGATGGGCTTTGTGGGCGAGCACCTGCCGATGGGCTTTCAATTTTTCGGCCGCCCGTGGACGGAGGCGCAACTCATCAAGTACGCCTACGCGTACGAGCAAGCGACGCACCATCGCACACCGCCGGCGACGGTCCCGCCGTTGAAAGACAGTTTCGCCGAAAAGTTCATCGGCACGTGGAAACTCATCGCGATCGCCGACCGCGATCCTGCAACCGGCATCGAGACCCCCGCCGCCCGCGCCGCCGACAACGGCCAGCTCGTTTACGCCGCCAATGGACGCCTCTCGGTGCAGATCGTCCGCGTCGGCCGCGAAAAAAATGCGGCGGGCTCCGCCGACGGCTTCAGCAGTTATTTCGGCCGCTGGGAGCTCGTCCCCGCCGAGGGCTGCGTCATCCACTACCAGGACGGCAACCTCAACGTCAAACAAGTGGGCCAGGCCGCGAAACGCTATTATTCCTTCAACGAAGCCGGCCACCTCTCGCTCGCGACACCACCAAGCAAACGCGCCGACGGCCGGATGGTGAGCTCCGTCTTCATCTGGGAACGGTTGTGAGAAAAGCGAAAAAGCCATGAGCAGTAAGCGATAAGCGGTAGGCGATAACCAATCGCCCGATCCCATCCGACATCATCCTTCTTCCTTCCGACATTCGTTCTCCCTCTCTCCGAACGATACAGGAGTCCATGCTCGTCGCCATGCTTGACGCAAACCGGCATCGACCTGACCTTGCGCACGTGGAATCCGCATCGATCAAAGTTGTCGGAGAGTTGCGCAAGACGGCTTGGCAGCGTTTTGCCCGACTGCAACGAACGACCGCGCAAGTGGCTCGCGGCAAGGGTCAGCCCAAAGGCATTTTCCGCTTTGCGAGTCACGAGGCGTGCGACGCATGGACCAGGAACCTGAACCGTCCCGCGAAGTAACTCGAGTCCCCAACGACGCGGATCTTATTTCGCTCGCCCGCGGCGACAACCTATAGGCAACAAACGGTCGGCCTGAGGCGTCCGCATTCAGCAGCGCCCGTGGCTGCGAGCGTGAGCGAGTGGATGCTTTAAGATCGGCCTCCGAAGGTAGGGCGGGTTATCCTAACCCGCCGATCCCCTGCGAATGCAGCCGAACTTAACCGCAGATTTCGCAGATTAAACGCAGATCAATTCGTTGATGCGTTCGCCGTGAAAGGAAGCGAGGCTTGTGCGCCGCCGGAGCACGTCCCGCCGTGCCGCGATCGCCACATCGGCGATCAGTTTCGATCACACACCCCGTCGCTACGCGCCACCCCTCTTGTTATAGGGGATCGCAATCCCCCGCAGGCGAAGTCCCCTCTGGAGAGGAGGCGCTAATCCGAATGAGTGAACCGCCCGCGATCAGCGGGCGTCACTATTCCTGGGACGCAGGCGATGAGCCGAAGCCGGTTCCACCAGATTTCTCTATTTGGAAAATCATCTGAGTGGTTCAAAACGGGTCGGGAAGTTATATTCGCGCACATGAAAAAGCCCGATCCGCCGATCACCGGGACCGCCCATCGCATCCCCAAGCCTGGCGATGCTGATCCGCGCCTCCGTGCGGCCCGCGCGTTTCGCCGCAACCTCTCCATCGCGGCAGCCGCTGGGATTCTCGTCGTTCTCTGTCTGCTCTTCCCCCGCGTTCTCGGCTTCGTTGAACTGGCCTCACGCGAAATCCGTTATCTCTGGTGGTTGATCCTGATCGTCGCGCTCGGCATATGGCTCGCCTTTTTCTTCGGCAAGAAACGCGACTGAGGATGCACCGGAAAAGGCAGGAGCCGTAAGCGATAAGCGGTAGGCAATAAGCAATCGGCCCGGGCCATCCGACATTCTTCCCGATCTACTCGCTACTGCTCTGAATACTCGAATCCAGAGTGAGTCAGAAATATAGGGTCAAAAATATAGGGATCACTGATCGGGAAAGGAACTGAAGCGCCGTGCAGATTCTTTTATTTTTCTGACCCCATTTTGCTGCCACAATGATTGGCATTGAAAATGACCGATCCCCGTGACCTCGGATTGGATCTCCTGCCGCCTCTGTGACAATTTCAGTAATAGGCGATCGGCATGGAGCCATCCACCATCTCTCATCTTACATCGTACATCCTCAGCGCTCCCTGCTCGTGGCTGCTTTAAGCACGCCGGACTGGAATCAAAAAAGCCGGGAGGGTGAGTCCCGGCTTGGATGAGCAGACTTCAGTTTAGAAACGATATCCTAAACCGGCCGTGTAAAAGCGGTCCGAGTCTTCGGAAATCGAAAATCCGGCACTCAAGAAGTAGTTGTTGCCGATCTCGTAGCTGGCTTTTACGCCATAGTTCCAAGTGCCGATTTCAGCTTTATCGAGATAGTGGTAAGATGCGCCAACTGCAGTCGTGAAACGTGTCGTCACTCGATACTCGAAACCGATCGTTCCACCGTAAACCAAGCTGTTTAGATGGTCGTTTCCGAACGGGGTATCCCAGTGTGTCCACGCGCCGCCGATATCGAGCGAGAGAAAAGGACTCAATTTTCCGTATGGCTTGTAGAATACGGCGCTAATGGTAGCGTCGTGTTCTTTGTAGATCACGTCGTATTGTTCCAACGACGTGAATCCGTAGTTAAAGCTTAAATCCACGGACTTGGCGACCGGGACATTGACGCCGAAGCCACCACCATAGGCGCTGTCGATGCCGGATGTGTTGAAGTCGAACAGACTGGCATTCACCTCGGCGTAACGTTCTCCCAGGTTTTGAGCCCGCGATTGCGAAGCGATTAATACAAAGAAGGCGACTGACGCCGTCAGGATGTGTTTTGTTTTGGTCATGTGTGTTTGTGTTCCACCGGTTTGCGGTGACAGCACGCCCTGTGGCGTCTCGGATGGAATCCGTTTCTACGGCTGCGCGTAAAAAATCTTTAGGAAACAAAAAGCCCCGGCCTGCGCCGGGGCTTCAAGTAGTTAAGCGTTCAAGTCCCAAAGACGCTGGTCGCTGTGACAAGCAAAGCAATGGCGAACTCATTTGATTTTAGGAGTGTGGTCCAATTTGTATCACACGAGTGGACTGGCAGCCGCGGCCAATTTTCGATCTCTGCGCTTCTCTGCGATTAGGCCGGTAAACGATAAGCGATAGGCGATACGCAATCTTCAGGCTATTCGGGCACTTCCTTCAAAATCAAACTGAGTGGGAAATTCGATGAAAAAAATTATTTGGGTCCTTGCGGCTCTCACTGCGTTGATCGTGGCAGTGTTCACCATAAGACACCGAGAAGTTCCAATCGTACCCACGCCTGTCTCAGTCTCCGGGAAATCGGATTCTCAAACTTCCAACCGTCAAATCAAGGTTCAGCGAGATGTCTCCTCATCACCGCAATTGTCGTCATCACCTCATTTCGTCAGGTCGTCAGCAAGGCCGACGAACAATACTGACGGGCCAAAGCTCGAGGCACTTTCACTAAAATACCGGACGATCATATACGCAGAATTCGCCAAACGCGGGACGTTTCAATCCGGTCCGCCGGGATCTAATAGCGTTATCTTGGATGTGGAGCCCGACATCGAGAAGGCTAATGAAATGAAGACCGCGTTTTGGGCGGATATGGCTAAGAGTCTGGGTGCAGACTATGTGGCCCTATTCACTCCTCAAATGGCGGCACGTATGGACGCGACGATGCATCATTTTGGAGCCCAGCCGATCACCTTTCAGTTCGATTTAAGCGAGATCCCGTCATACTCCATGGTGGAACCCAACAAAGTGGTCAAAATGGAGACCATCGTAAAGATCGCCGAGATCAACGTTGGCGCATGGGGAGGCGGACAGATGAAGATGGAACAATTCAAGACTATATATGGCGACGTCGCTCAAGCCGTCATCAGGCGATCTTCAGCAGTAAGCGATAAGCGATAAGCGGTAGGCGATAAGCGATCGGCCCGGACCGGCGCATTCAGCGGTCCACCCACACACACCGTCGCTGCGCGCCACCCTCTTGCTAGAGGGGATTCAATCAGCCATGTCCCCTCTGGAGAGGGGTGCCCGACTTGTCCGCCATAGGCTTGGCGACGGCGGAAGGGCGGGGGGTGTTGCCTTGCACCTCTGAATACTCGAATCCAGCATGAGTCAGAAATATAGGGTCAAAAATATTGGGATCAGCTGATCAGGAAAGGAACTGAATCGCCGTGCTGATTCTTTTATTTTTCTGACCCCATTTTTCTGACACAATGCTCGGCGTTAAAAACGATCGATCTCCGTGAGATCGGACTGGGCTCTCCTGCCGCCCTCTGTGACCATCTTCAGCGATCGGTTGTAGGCAATAGCGATCAGCCTGGGTCCTCATCCGATCTCCACGCTCTTTGCGGTTAAATCGATCGATCTCCGTGTCTCTGTGCCTTTGTGGTGAGACGCCACGGTTCGTCAGTAACGCCTCCCCGATCTTACTTTGTCTTGGTCGTGTCCGTGGCCGTTGTCGTCGTCGTGACCGGGGCCGGAACCGTGGTCTGTTGCGTAGTGGTGGTTGTGCTGCGAGTCGTATCGGGAGACGAACAACCGGCGAGTGAGACGAGCGCTGTGACGAGAACTGAGGCAATAAGTTTATTCATGGAAAACAAGGGTCGGGGTGAATTGTGATATGCTGATTACATAGTGTGTTTATAGTAATCGCCTGATCCCTTCCATGGGGTGTTGCCCTACGGCACGACGTGTTTTCCAATTCTGTCACCGTGGCCGCGAGCGTGCCAGACTGTGTGAAAACACGCGCGAACTGCGCTTGAGCCGAACAAGCCAACACACCCCGCCCTTCGGGCACCCCTCTTGTTAGAGGGGACTTCGGCTGCGGTTGATTGGATCCCCTCTAGCAAGAGGGGTGGCGCGAAGCGACGGGGTGTGTGCTCCGGAGTTTTCACACAGTCTGGTGAGCGAGTGGATGCCTGCTCCGTGCCTCGTCCCGCTTCCGACCTCCAATCCGATTTAGCCACAAAGATCGCAAAGAACTCAAAGCGAGCCCGGAGCAGAATCGGAATTTAACCACTAATGAACACTCATGTACACTAATCCGGATTCCGAGCATCCGGCACCGAGTTCACGGGAAGTTGCACAGAACGCACCGAGGAATTCCTCCGTGCCCTCGGATCGACCTCCTGCCGACCTCTGTGACGATTCAGCGGTAGGCTGTAGGCTATAAGCGATCGAGCCCGGACAATGCAGTTGAGAGCTGAGAGCAAAACCGTGATCGCCATCCCAGCGAACACCCGGCGCGTTAAGGATAACGCGCCCTACCCGCGGCTGCGAGCGTGCTCTATGATGTAGCGGCGGGCCTCCGTGCCGGCCTGTCTGAATTTTAACCACAAAGAACACAGAGAACTCAGAGAGCGATCTCGGCGATAAGCGATAGGCGATAAGCGATCCAGGCCGGGCAATCTCCGGCAATAAGTGATAGCAATCACCAATAAGCAATCGGCCCCGCCCCCCTCCCGCCCCTTCCGATCTACTCGCTACCCGCTACTCACTACTCGCTACTTCTCCTCCGCCTCGTGTCAGCGACCGGTCAGGTCCTGTCAGCGAGCGATCAAGTTGGTGCGCGTCGATGTCCGGACGTGTGCAGCACATGCTCAAGTAGGTGCGTGATGACGGTCAGGTTGGTGCGCGCATGCTCCGGATGTGTGCGCGTTGATGGTCAGGTTGGCGCAGCGCACGTCCGGATCTGTGCGGCACAGAGTTCACGGGAGGTTGCACCGAGCACACCGAGGAATTCCTCCGTGACCTCGGATCGACCTCCTGCCGGCCTCTGTGACGATTCAGCGATAAGCGATAGGCAATAAGCGATCGGCCTCCTCTCCTCCAATCTCTGCGTTCTCTGCGGTTAAATCGATCGACCTCCGTGTCTCCGTGCCTCCGTGGTAAAACTCCGGTCCTATCGACGATCTCCAATCCGGTTTCACCACAAAGACACGAAGGCACAAAGGAGACCCGGCATGGAGTGGATTGTATCTGCGTTGATCGGCGCGATCTGTGGTTAAAAAATTCGGAGTTGAACCGAGCATGCCGCGGATGCCCCCCCCCGATAACGGCAATAAGCGATCACCAATACCCAATAAGCAATCGCCCCGCGCTCCCGCGCCCCCTCCCATCCAACATCTGCCATCTCACACCGCTTGCCTCCAACCCCGCAGAAAGTTGTAACCTAATCGCGGCGCTCCGTGTACGAGGGATACCCGGGGGCTCTCCTCCCCCGCTTCCTCTTCCATTGTTTCGATGACCATCTCCGCAGCTCAATCCGATCCTCCGCCGGTCCCCGCCACCTCACCCGCCACCGACTTCATCATCGAAGTGGAGAAGTTGTCGAAAGTGTACGGCAGCCAGCACGCTTTGAGCGACGTCACCCTTCGCGTACCTCCCGGCTCCATCGGCCTTCTGGGTCCCAACGGCGCGGGAAAGACCACCTTGATCAAGTGTCTGCTCAATCTGGAAACGCCTTCCTCCGGGACCGCTAAAGTCCTCGGGGTCGATATTCGAGTGAACAATCGCTCCTCTCGCGAAAAGGTCGGCTACAGTCCAGAGCGCGACTGCCATATTCCGGGCATGGCAGGCTGCGAATACGTCACCTATTGCGGACAACTCTCTGGCATGTCGTTCCGCCAGGCCCGCCAGCGCGCGCACGAAATCCTCGATCTCGTTGGGATGGGACAGGAGCGCTACCGGTCCGTGGACACCTACTCCACCGGCATGCGGCAGCGCGCAAAACTCGCGCAAGCCCTCGTCCACGATCCGCGTATCGTTTTTTTGGATGAGCCGACCAACGGCTTGGACCCGGTTGGGCGAGAACATATCCTCACCTTGGTCGGATCGCTCTGGCGCGAGTTGGGCATCAGCGTGGTGATCTCCTCCCATCTCCTCCAGGACATCGAACGCATCTGCGAACGCGTCATCATCATTGCTCACGGTCGACTCCTCGTTCACGACCGCATCGATGTGCTGAAACATCAACGCCGCCGCACCGTGGAAATCGCGCCCAGCGCCGAGCTCGACCGCTTCGCCAGCGTCCTCACTTCCGCCGGCAGCGCCGTCGAACGGCTTTCGAACGGCCGCCTGCGCCTGGAATCCGCCTCCGAGTCGATCGCCTGGATCCTCGAACTCATTCGCGCGAATCGACTGCCCCCCGCCGAAATCATCTCCAACCCCAACGTGCTGCACGAGCTGTTCCTCGCCTCGCTTAACGAAAATGGAAACGACGTTTGATTTAAGCCGCTGGCGCGAAAAACCCGAGGGCGTCGCCTATCGGCGCTGGGTCATCGTATCCACAGGGTTAAGACAGGTCCTTCGACTGCGTCTTTTCCGCATCCTGATGATGATCGGCGCCGTGGCGGGATTCCTGATCGCCGTTGCCGGATTTGTTTTCAGCCAGTCCGTCTCCAGCGGCGGCTGGCTCGAGACCCTCGCCACCACCTTCGGTCCCCGCGCTCAATCCGTCATCGCCGCGTTCAACGCCGTCGTGCTGCTGTACCCCGACGTGTGCGTCCACGGCCTGTTCACGTTGATTTTCGGAGTGCAGTCCTTCATCGCGCTCTGGCTCTGCCTGGTCGGGCTGTCGGCATTGATTCCACGATTGATCACTCAGGACCGCGCGAGCAACGCCCTCACGATCTACCTCGCCCGGCCTCTCACTTCCGCTGACTATCTACTGGGAAAACTCGGGATCGTCGCAGGCCTCGTCCTCGTCCTGTGGACTGCCCCTCTCCTCGCCGGCTGGCTGGTCAGCATGCTGCTCTCGCCGAATCGCGACTTCCTCATCTACTCGTTGCGCCCTCTGGGCAATGCGCTCCTTTTCAACGCCATCGCGCTCGTGTCGCTCGCCGCGATTGCCCTCGGTGTTTCCGCCGTGAGCCGCTCGTCCCGCAATACCATTGTGCTCTGGATGGCGCTTTGGCTCGTCGGTGGCGTGGTGGCGAGTCATCCCAACAATCCCGCCTGGCTGCGCCATGCGAGTTTCAGCCAGAACCTCGTGGAGGTTCGCAAAAGTATATTTCGCCTGGATACGGTGCTGGCGAAAGCGGCTGACGATCTGCCCCTGTTCAACAAAAGCCTCGTGGCCACTCTCCGGAAGGGCGCTGAAAACAGTACGCCCCTCGATGCCAGCGGTGCCGCGGTCGGTCTCGGTGTTCTGGTGCTCCTCTCCGGCGGCGTCTTTCTCCGCAAACTTCGCCCCGAATGAACTCCATCATCCTGGCAGAAAATCTGAGCCGCTTCTACGGCGTCGTGCTCGGGCTGAACAATATCAGCTTCCGGATCAATCCCGGCATTACCGGCGTCGTCGGCCCCAACGGCGCCGGCAAAACCACGCTGTTTCGTTTGCTGCTCGGACAGGTGAAGCCCAGTTCCGGCACGATCCGCGTCTTCGGCGAATTTCCGTGGAGCAATTCGATCGTGCAGGCCCAACTCGCCTACTGCCCCGAGGACGAAGCCGTCCCGAATGGCCTGCGCCCTCGCGACTGGTTGATTGGACTCGGCATGATCTCCGGGCTTTCCGCCGAAGACGCCGAGCAGCGTTCCGGCGAAATGCTCGAGCGCGTAAAACTCCCGCCCGAACACTGGAAAAAGCGCGTCACCGAACTTTCCAAGGGAATGCGTCAACGGGTGAAACTTGCCCAGTGTCTCCTCCATCGACCCAAACTCATCATTCTCGACGAGCCGATGAACGGCCTGGATCCGATGGGCCGGGAGGACTTTTCGAACGTGCTGCGCGCGCTCAGTCGCGAAGGCACCAACATCGTCATTTCCAGTCACAACCTGCACGATCTTGAAGCGCTGTGCAGCGAATTCCTCCTCCTGCGCTGGGGCCGTGTGCCTCGCTCCAGCAACGAGATCGTCGCCCCCGGTGTTCGCAAAGAATGGCCGAACTCGACGACGTTTCGTTGCGATCAACCGGCGTTGCTCGCGCGGTACTTCTTCGATCAGCACCTGGTACAAGGGTGCGACATCGAGGAGGACGAAGGCCTCGTCCACGTTCGCTGGTCAGATCCCAATCGCTTCTACGGCGACTTCGATCGCCTGCTCCTCGAATCCGGGGTTCACATCTACGAGGTGCGCAGCACCGAATCGCTGCTCGAGAAAGCCATGAATTCCACCGGCGCGCCATGAACCCACCTGTATCCGTTTCCTCGACACCTGCGGTTCGTCCGAACCCGCTCCGAGCGTTCGGCGGGATTTGGCGCCTGACCTGGCGGCGTTTTTGCACCCCCGGCCAGTGGCTCTTGCTCCTCGGCACCATTGTTGCGCTCGGCGGGCTCAGCCTCCTGCGCATTCGCCACAACCACGAAAGCGAGTTCATGCCGTGGACGGCTCAGTTCTATCTCGGCTTCATTGTGCCAGTCATGGCGTTTCTCACCGGCGCCGCCGCCATTCGCGACGAAATGAAATCGGCCACCGCGGACTACGTCCTCACCCGCCCG
>CBRAFL010000212.1:0-10002 GCA_967755055.1 uncultured bacterium | reverse complement strand
GTTACCTGCGCCATCAGGGTCAGAGTTTCATCAATCGTTTCGACGCGAACTCGTACCTCTATATCACGAGGGCGCTCGATCATTTCGATCTACCGCACGCATATGGATCGCTGGAAGCCGCGTTCGCGCCAGTGCAAGCAGAGACCCTTGTTGTCGGCTTCACGAGCGACTGGTTGTTTCCACCCGAGCAAAATCGCGCCATCGCGCTCGCGCTTCTCCGCGCTGGAAAACGCGCCAGCTACGCCGAGCTCTCGACCGATCTCGGCCACGATTCCTTTCTGCTCGAGTCGGAAGAACTCTACACGCTGGTCCGCGGTTTCCTGGAGAGCAACGCGTCGCCTGTATTCGATTTCTCGATCTGATCATGAGCAAACTCGTCGAGAAGCGCACGGTGGACATGCAGATCATCGGGGAATGGGTGGATCCCGGTTCTCGTGTGCTAGACTTGGGCTGCGGTCGTGGCGCGTTGCTGGATTATCTTGTCCAAACGAAACAGGTTTCCGCCGTGGGCGTGGATCTGGATTTTCACCGGATCACGGCATGCGTCGAACGCGGTTTGTCGGCCTACCAAGGTGACATGACTTCATTCATGAGCCAGTTTCCCGATCATCATTTTGACCGGGTGATTTGTTCGCGAACCGTTCAAGAGCTCGGCGATCCCAGCGCAGTGATTCTCGAAGCGTTGCGCGCCGGCCGTTCGCTCACCGTTGGATTCGTGAATCACGGCTTCTGGAAAAATCGCGTGGCGGCCTTGTTTCGCGGACGAAAAATTCGCAACGAAGTTTACACCACCGAGTGGTTCGAGAGCAGGCCGACGAATCCGCTGACGGTGGATGATTTCGAATATTTCTGCGCGGAGAAAGACATCCGCATTGTTCGTCGGGTTCACTTGCGAGGCAACTGGCACACCCCGTGTCGCATGCTTCCGAACTTGCTTGCCGGATACGCGCTCTACGATCTCGCAAAGAATTGATCGGGACCCGGAGCGTGCGGTCACCGGCCGACGCAGCGCTGCCAAGCGATCGTCAGCGCCGAGCGGACATTTGAGCGTTTTGGGATATCATGGAGGCAACAAAGGATACCCCATGTCACGACTCACCGAATCTGAAACGTCTCGCATGCACCCCGAAACGCTCGCTCTCAGCTATGGTTTCGATCCGTGGTTGAGCGAGGGCGCGATCAAGCCGCCGGTTTTTCTCACGTCCACGTTCGCGTTCAAGAAAGCCGCTGACGGCAAGCAGTTCTTCGCCTGGGCCCATGGCGAAGGCAAACCGCCGCACAAGGGCGACATGGGCCTCATCTACTCGCGGATCAACAATCCCAATCTCGAAATCTTCGAGGATCGCATCGCGATGTGGGAAGGCATGAAGAGCGCCGAAAGTTTTTCCAGCGGCATGGCCGCCATCGCCACCACCGTGCTCGCCACGCACGAGCCAGGTGACGAGATGATTGTCTGCGAGCCCATTTACGGCGGTACCGATTCGCTCATTCACCATTTCCTCAAACGGTTTGGCATCATCGCGCATTTCATTCCGGCAGGCGTCGAGGCGCCGGATCTCGCGGAGCCGCTCATCAACTCGCGCACACGCTCCATCTTCATCGAGAGCCCGGCGAATCCCAACAACCGGCTAACCGACATCGGCCGCATGAAGGAACTCGCGCTGCGTCACGCGCCCGCGCCAGCCGGCCGGACTGCCGGTCGCATTCTCGTGATGGTCGACAACACGATGACCGGACCCGTCTTCTCGCACCCGGCGAAAATGGGCGCGGACATCGTGCTGTATTCGGCGACCAAATTCATCGGCGGCCACTCTGACGTCGTCGGTGGTGTTGCTCTGGCCAATGACGACGACTTGATCACTGCGATCACGACTCATCGCGCCGTGCTCGGCGGGATGCCCAATCCCTACACCGCGTGGTTACTGACCCGTTCGCTCGAAACGCTGAAGATTCGGGCGGAGCAGCAACAGCGAAACGCGCAGCACGTAGCCGACTTTCTAGTACGGCAACCGAAAGTGAGGCAGGTTTGTTACATCGGACTGCTCACGCCCGACGATCCCGAATACGCAATCTATCGGAAACAACAGACCGGCCCCGGTTCGCTCGTCTCGTTCTATATCCGCGGCGGTGAAACCGAGGCGTTCGCTTTTCTCGATCACCTCAAAGTTTTCAAACTCGCCGTTTCCCTCGGCTCCACCGAATCGCTTGCGGAACATCCTGCGGCGATGACGCATTCCGGGCTCACGGCGGAGGACAAAAAACACTGGGGCGTCACCGACGATTTGATCCGCCTCTCCATTGGCCTCGAGCACCCCGACGATCTCTGCTGGGACTTACAACAAGCGCTCGAACAAGTTTGAAGCATCCACCGTTCAGTTCGTGCGATGCGGCTGGTGTCGACCAATAACGATTTGTCACGTCGGCGGTCCGCCATTCTCTTGATTCATGGACTCGAGTTTTTGGGATGACCGTTACTCCGGCGCAGATTTTTTCTACGGCACAACTCCGAACGGATTCATCGCTGAGCACGCGCCGTTGATTCCACCGGGCCCCGTGCTCTGTCTCGCCGAGGGCGAAGGCCGCAACGCTGTTTTTCTCGCGACCAGCGGACACGCGGTCACTGCCGTCGATCAGTCCGCGGTGGGGCTCGCGAAAGCTCGCCGGTTGGCAGACGAGCGCCGCGTCGCGCTCACCACCTCCGTCGCCGATCTCGCGGATTTCGCGATCACACCCGGTGCGTGGTCCGGAATCGTCGCGACCTTCGTGCATCTACCGCAGCCGTTGCGCCGGACGGTTCACCGCCGCGTGGCGGAAGGTTTGCGGCCCGGCGGCGTGTTCCTCCTCGAAGCGTATACGCCCGACCAAGTCCGCCATCGCACCGGCGGCCCGGTAAACCAGCCCGAACTATTGATGAAGCTGTCCGATCTCCGTGACGAACTCGCCGGCCTCGAACTCGTCGTCGCCCGTGAGTTTGAGCGCGAAGTCTCGGAGGGCACAGGTCACCACGGACTCGCCGCCGTCGTCCAGATCGCCGCACGCCGTCCCCTGTGAGTCGGAACGCACGAGTTGCCGCCAGCACTCCATGCATTATCATTCACGTATCATGAACACCATCACGCGACTCCTCAGCGGTTTTCTTTGCTGCACCGCGATCGCGGTTGCCGCCGATATTCCGAAGCTCTCGCCGGCCGAAGCAGCCAGGCACGTGGCCGATGGCAAAGCGGTGTTGGTCGATGTGCGTGAACCAGCCGAGTGGGCCGACAGTGGCGTGGCCACGCCCGCGGTGCTGCTTCCCACGAGCGATTTCAACGGCGACCAAAAACTCTGGAAACCATTTCTCGCAGAAAACGCGGGCAAGGAAATCATCCTCTACTGCCGCTCAGGTAATCGCTCCGGGAAAATAGCGGCCAAACTTGCCGAGAAAGGCATGTCCGTCGCCAACGCAGGCGCTTTCAAGGATTGGGCCGCCGCTGGGCTCCCCGTGAGAAAACCTTGAGCAATTACGCGCTAACGGCGGCCAGTCCAGCAGGCGGCGCAACCACCATCGGCGGTTCCTGCACCAACACCGGCTGTTTGACCTCACCGAGCGCGTCGTAATTCCCGAGTCGTTCCAAGACCATCGGAGTCAGCCGGCTGCCCGCTCCTACGAGAACGAACCCTTCCTGTGTCGTGATATCGGATACAACGATTTGATCAACGATCAGCTCTTTCACGAACAATGTGTAAACCGGCCGCTCCGCCGAAATCGTGTTTTCCAAGAATGTGCTGAGGCATTGGAAGCAAATATCCAGCAGCTTCGGGTGGTACATTCCCGCCTTCGCTTTCATCGCGTCGTGTGCCGCCTGCTTCACCACTCCGTCCGATTCCAATATCAGTCGGTCATTGAGAATCTTCAGCATCCGCGCACCGATCGGCAATTGCTCACCGGAACAACCATCCTGCGGGAATCCGGACCCGTCGAAGGCCTGGTCCTGATAAAGGACAATTCGAGCAACCCCGGCGAGACGCGGAATCCCCACGAGCAAATCATGCCCGACCTGCGGCACGCGGCGAACGACCGTGGTTTCTTCCCGGGACAGACTCTCACCCAAATTAAGTTTCCGGATTACGCGTGGCGGCAGCGAGGCACAGCCAATCGAGGCGAGCAACGCCCCCACTTCCATTTCCCACATCGATGTCACATCGGCAGCCCGCGCAAACACGCGCATCGATTCGCGCAAGCGTTGACCACGGCCCAACGCATCCGGCGCGACCATGCCCAACACTTCAGACAACATCTTCACACTCCCCATCAACGTGCCTTCGAGCAGTTCCCGCTCGACGCACATTAAATCGTAGTGGTTCAACGCGCTCTCCAGCGCGGGAATCAATATTTCCGGCGGACACGGTTTATTGAGGAAGCGGTAAACTTGTCCGCGATTGACCGCGTCCACCGCAGTCCGCTGATCGGCGTTACCCGTCAGCATCAGTCGCACTGCATTCGGCGCGAGCACACGCGCCTCCTCGAGAAATTCCACGCCATCCATCTCCGGCATGCTCATGTCGGCCACGAGCAGCGCGTAAGCCGATGAGGCGCGCAACAGCTCGAGCGCGGCTTGTCCACCCACCGCGACCTCAACATTAAACTGCCGGCGCAGTGTACGCTGGAATGCCGCCAGCAGGTTCGGGTCGTCATCGACAAACAGAATTTTATGCGGGTTCATGAGGAGGAGGAATTTGCAGCGGGCTTTACGTGTAGCGGGAGCTTGAGCGTGAACTTCGTGCCGCGACCGGGTTCACTCGTAACCTCGATTTCGCCGTGGTGATGGTTGATGATCACGTTGTGCACGATCGCGAGGCCTTGGCCGGTGCCTTTGCCTACGGGCTTCGTCGTGAAAAAGGGTTCGAAAATGCGCGTGCGAATTTCCGGCGTCATCCCGGCGCCGGTGTCTTCGACTTCGACGATGGCGGCGGTGGGGCTAAGCCGCGTCCGCACGAAAATCTTGTCGCTCGCACGGCCTCGTTGTTTTTGCGCCTGCTCAATCGCATGGCCCGCATTGATCACGAGGTTGAGCATGACCTGATTGAATTCATCGATGACGCACGGCACGGGCGGAAGCGTCGCGTCCAATTCCAACACCGCTTCGGCGACGTATTTCCATTCGTGACGGCAAACCATGACCGCCGTTTCGATCGTCCGGTTCAAATCCGCCGGCGTGAGATCAGGCGAATTTGGATACGCGAACTCCTTCAGCGAACAAACGATTCGCGCCACCCGGGAAAGACCATCGAGGGTCTGATCGAGGCATCGCGGTATCTCGTCGGCGAGATACTCCATTTCCGCCGCTTGTTCTGCGACCGCGATATCTTCGAGCGCCGCCGCGCAATCCGGGTGGGCCACCGCGAGTTTCCGCAGACTCTCGTAGGCGGTGAATACGGCGCGCTGACGGCGAAAGGCATCGGCGAGGAAATGAGTGTTGTCGGCGATGAACTGCGTCGGCGTGTTCACCTCGTGGGCCACGCCCGCGGCGAGCCGGCCGATGGATTCCATTTTTTGCGCGACCTGAAGTTGGGTTTCCATTTCACGGCGCGACTCCTCCGCATGTTTTCGAGCAGTGATGTCGCGGGAGACACCAAACGTCCCGATCGGTTTCCCTGCGGCGTCGTAGAGGGGAAGCTTCGTGGTGGAAACCCACGTCACCCGGCCGTTTTCCCACGTCTCCATTTCCTCGCAGTCGATGAGGGGTTGTCCGCTCTGGATAATCCTTTGCTCGTCGGCGTACGCGATACTGGCGTGTTGGGATCTAAAGAAATCGAAATCCGTCTTGCCGATGGCCTGAGCGGGATCACTCAATCCAAATCGCTCGGCTTGCGAACGGCTGATGCGAAGAAACCGGCAAGCTGTATCCTTAAAGTAGATCGCGTCCGGGGCGTAATCGAGCAGCGCATGCAGCAACTGGCGGTCGGTGAAGCGCGTGCCATTGACCTCCTGCGCGGCCGCACGCTCGTGCGCGCTCAGGCAAAGATAGTGAATGCCATTGTCCGACAACCGCCTAAAAACCGCCGCAACCGAAAACTCGCCGCCCCACACGTCGCGCAAATCGCAGTCGCCACTCCACTTCCCAAGCACGCGCGTTTGCGGTAAAATTTCCGCTTCGAGCCGCTTGCGCGACGAGAGCCCCACATTGTCAAACAGCGTTGATTTCAACAGGTCTGCTTGGCTGCCCGGATTAAAACGTTCGTTCGCAGCGTGATTGAGATAGGCGAGCTTCAGATCCGACAGCCGATAAATTGCCAGCAGTCCCACTACATCCGACAGCATCGTCATGAGAAACCGATTCCGAACCTCTTCGGAAACGATTGCGCACGAAAACCCCTCTGACGCTTCATTGGGATCAGTCACAGGGGGATGCTGAATAGTAGACATGAAAATGGTTTGGCCCGCTCGTAAAAGCGGGCCTTCTCCTGCGCAATTTATCGGCACAAACGACCGTTAGTTCACCGCGTCTCGCGCCCACCGCCTGAGAAAGGCCCGCCTCCGACGCGGCCGCGAAGCAGCTCGAAGGAGTTTTTGCGTCGTAAGATGCTGAAACTGCGACGCACGCGTCGCACGACCATCGCAAACCAGCGATGCGCCACGAGTCGGTTACCCGCGTTACTTTTTACCTATATTCAGCAATCGCGCCGCGTGAATCAAAGCGACGCAATCCGCTCCATCGGCCGTGTGCAGCCAATGCGGCTCAAGGGACGCAAATTCCCGATTGATCGCCGCCTGCAGGCCCCCGACTTCGATCATCACGATTCCGTGAGGCTTCAGTCGCGTCGCCGCTTGCTGGAGAAGCTTGCGAATAATCACCAGCCCATCCGGCCCACCGTCATGCGCCATCCGCGGCTCCGCAGCAAACTCCGGCGATTGTGCGTCCACGAGTTTGCTCGGCTCGTAAGGCGGATTGCTGAGGATCACGTCGTATTTAGTTACTGGCGACGCGTCGAATACATCACTTTGAACGAGGCTCACCCGCTTCGCCACGCCGTGGTCGCCCACATTGATTTTCGCTACTTCCAGCGCGTTCGCGGACAGGTCCAGCGCGTCAACTCGTGCCTCGGGAAAATGGTGGGCCAGCAAAATCGCGAGGCAACCGGAGCCCGTGCACACGTCTGCGACACGCCGCACCTTCGCGCCGTGATTCGGCAGCCAGTCATTCAACTGACCCGGAATAATTTCCAAAAAATAGCTGCGCGGAATGATCACGCGCTCGTCGACGTAAAACCGATACTCGCCGAGCCAGGCCTCGCGCGTGAGATAGGCCGCCGGCACGCGATCGATCGCACGGCGTCGAAACACCTCGTGCAGTTTTGCGCGTTCCCGAGCGGTCAGTTTTTTTGTGAGAACGCGCGTGTCGCTCTCGAGCGGCAACTCCAACGTGCGCAGCGCCAGATACAGCGCCTCATCGTGCGCATTCGTCGCGATCTGCCCGAGCGCCAGTTTCTCGCGCGCGTAAAGTTTTTCCGCGAACCGCAACCATTCACCGACCGTTGCAAGCGACGCGGCGGCGCCGAAGGGATCAGACTTTGGCTTCGTCACGTTCTTCAAGGACGTGCTCGTGGTTGGCAATATGCTCGGGGCAGTAGCACTCATCTCCCGCGCACTTCGAGCAATAGCGAAAATCCATTTCGGGATTCGTCAGATCCGTCTTGTCGCAGATCCGGCATTTATGCCGGGGCTCCGCGCCATTTTTTTCTTCCGCGACACGGCGCGACTGCACCGCCATGGTCCGGCGGCGATAGCGAATCGCATTCAAGACGTCGCGACCAAAGAACAGCAGGAACGTCAGCACGGAGGCCACGATCTGCCAGCGAACCGGCGCCGGTCCTGTAGCGAGTTGGTATGCGTACAAGAGGCAGGTAAATAGCGCGAGCCACTTGATCTTGATCGGAAGAACGAAAAAGAGCGCCAGCTCAAAATCTGGATTCAACCACGCGAACGCGAGAAAGACGGAGCCCGCGATAAACGCGTTTGTCACCGGTGACATCGGCGTGAGAAACGCCGCGCCAATCGCCAGACCAATGCCGGTCAGCAAAAAAATATTATATCGAAAAGCACCCCAATAACTTTCGAGCGCGTTGCCCATCAAATAGAAAATCCACCACGCGAAGGGCAGGAGGGCCAAGCTGAACATCGAGCCGAAGTTCACTGGAGGCGGGTAAAAGAGAAACGTCAGCAAACGCCACGGTTCGCCGTGCGTCACCAAGATCGGCACCAGCACGAACTGCCGGAGATCCAGCAGCTGGAGCAACGCCGATAGACAGACGAAGACCTGACCAATAATCAGATAAAGCGTGACGTGTGTGAGAGCAAAACGTCCAAACCGGCGGTCAAGTTGATCAAGCATGAGAAAAGAGGCGCGCGCTGCGCACCCTATTTCTCGACCGCCGCAGCCAACTGCGCAACGAGCTTTTCTTTCTGTTTCGCCAGGGCTGATTCCGTGATCGTTGCGAGCATCTCTCGCGCGCGGGCGATCTTCCCTTGCTTCATCAAAACGTTCACGGCGTGCAATCGCATCGTCTCCCGCTCGATCGATGTCGGTGCTTTCAACTCGAGTTCGCTCCAGGCTTTCAGCGCCCCGTCCCAATCCGGCGGATCAAGATCGTAGAACGACTCCGCGTACCGATACGTAAACTCGATGCGGTCCGGTGCCAGTTCCGCCGCCTGCCGAAAAGCCTCGTGAATCGCGTGATCGATCGCCTCTTGATGCCACTCGCCTGCTTTCAAAAAATCATCGCGCGCCTCGTGCAACAACGTGCCGAGCTGGTAGTGATAGAGCGGCTCCTTCGGCGCTAATTTTATCGCCGCCATGTAATACGACAGCGCCTCCAGCGGCTTTCCTTCCTCCGCGAGATAATTCCCGATCTGGTTTTTCACGAGCGGCTGATCCGGATCGAGTTGGTTGGCCTTTAACAGCATCGAGATCGACTGCTTTTTCTGATCGAGCTTGCCCAACAAATAACCGTACGCCGCGTAGCCGGTCGCGAATTTCGGATTCGCACGCAACAGCTCCTCATAACCGCGACAGACCTGCTCAATTTGCATGTGGAAATTAGCCTCGTCGAAGTTCGGATTTTCCTTCGCCGCCTCCGCCAAAAGTTCCTTTTGCCGCTCGACCAGTTGCTTCAACGAGCGCTCCGTCAGCGACTCGCTATCTTGCGCAAAACCAGGCGCGGCCAGCACGAGGAGCAGGGAAAGGAAAGTGAACAAGAGCTTCATTGGGTCGGAGTGCGACAGGCTCCACCGTGGAAGGTGCCGGCGCAAACTTTCATCGTGCGTAAACTGTTCGCCTTCGGGCAGCCTCGCCGAAATCGCAGCACCGGCAGTTGCCATGTCGACTTCCTTTCAAAGCTTCAAGAAATGCGGCCCGTTTCGCTCGACTCCCCCACTGGCGATTCCGTGCCCGCACCCACGGCCACTCTGCCGCCGGTGTTCGGACGCGGCGCAAATCTGAATCCGCCGAATCGTTTCGAGCAGCTGCACCTCTCGCCCGATCCAGATTCACCCGCTGAAGAACAGCCCAGCCCGCGCACCCAATTTTTCGAAGACGGAACGGAATCCCTGCTGACGAAAAACAACAGTCCCGACGTTGGTTTTTCCTACGGGCTGAATGCTTATCGCGGCTGCGAACACGGCTGCGCCTATTGTTTCGCACGGCCCTATCACGAATATCTCGGCTGGAGCAGCGGCTTGGATTTCGAAACGAAAATTCTCGTCAAGCGGCGCGCGCCCGAGCTGCTGCGACACGAATTATCTGCACGCAAATGGCAGCCGCAGCCCGTCGCGATGAGTGGCGCCACCGATTGCTATCAACCGGCCGAGCGGCATTTCCGACTCACCCGCCAATGTCTCGAAGTGTTCGCCGAGTTGCGCCACCCGGTTTTCATCATCACCAAAAACGCGCTGGTGACACGTGATCTCGATTTGCTCCGCGAACTCGCGCGTTATCAGTGCATCGCCGTGCACGTCTCGGTCAC
>CBRAFL010000211.1:0-10053 GCA_967755055.1 uncultured bacterium | reverse complement strand
CAGTGTTGTCGGTGGTTCGGGGTGTGTGTGTGTGGGGCGGGCCCGCTGGGCCCCCCGAAAAAATGTATGCACCCGAAGTAAATTCGGCGGGCCCTGCGGTCCCGCCCTACCTCGACACTCAACTCTTAATCCCATGAAATACATTCTCCTCGTCCATGTTCCCAAAGATGCCTATGACGCGCCAAAGGATCCCGCGGAAGTCGCCGCGGGCCGGGCTTACGGCGCAGCCTTGCACGCGGCGGGCGTCTTCGTCGCCGGTGCCGGGCTCGAATCGCCGGAAAACTCCACGACCGTCTCCGTGCGTGACGGCAAGCGCCAGGTCCAAGACGGCCCTTACGCGGAGACCAAGGAATTTCTTGCCGGCTTCGTGATCATTGATGTGCCCAACCTCGACGTCGCGCTCGAGTGGGCCGCGCGCAATCCCTCAGCGGCGCAGCGACCGGTCGAGGTGCGCCCGCTCGGCGGTTTTTATTTCTCCACCGGTACCGGCAAGTAGCGCTCGATGAGCGAATCGGCCGCGCACGTCGTCATCGAAACGGTTGCACGCAACTCCTACGGGCGGCTTGTGGCCTACCTGGCTGCGCGATCGGGCGATATCGCAGGCGCCGAAGATGCGCTCAGCGAGGCGTTCCGCGTTGCGCTGCAGCGGTGGCCGGCGGACGGCGTGCCGCAAAAACCGGAGGCCTGGCTGCTCCATGCCGCACGCAACCGCCTGATCGACGTCGCTCGTCACGAACAGGTGCGAAGAAAAACCGAGCCGCTCCTCCAGCTTGCCGGCGAAGCTGAGGAAGTCGCGACGATGCACCCGACCTTCCCCGACGAACGCCTAAAACTTCTTTTTGTCTGTGCGCATCCGGCGATCGACATCGCTGCGCGCACGCCGCTCATGCTACAGACCGTTCTTGGTCTCGACGCGGCGCGCATCGCGTCGGCCTTTCTCGTATCACCTGCGGCGATGGACCAGCGGCTCGTGCGCGCGAAAACCAAAATCCGCGAGGCCGGCATTCCCTTTTGTGTGCCTGACCCGCCGGAGTGGAACGAGCGTGCATCGTTCGTGCTCGATGCGATTTACTCCGCTTACAACGCCGGATGGGAAAGCGTGATCGACGAGGGCTCGACCCATCACGCGCTCGCGCACGAAGCCATCGCGATCGGACGCACACTCGTCCAGCTCATGGCCAATGAACCTGAAGCACACGGCCTGCTCTCGCTTATGTTGCACTGCGAAGCGCGTCGTCCCGCCCGCCTGACGCACGACAGCGAATTCGTGCCTCTCGATCGCCAGGATACCGCTCTTTGGTCGCGCCCGTTAATCGAGGAAGCGGAAAAACACCTGCGCGTGGCGTCCGCGTTCAAGCGCGCCGGCCGCTATCAACTTGAGGCCGCGATCCAATCCATCCACGCGCATCGTGCGGTGAGCGGCGTGATCGATTGGAAGGAAATCGCGCTGCTGTACGAAGGCCTTGTGCGCCTTGCGCCGAACATCGGCGCGCAGGTCGGCCGAGCCGTTGCGCTCGCGGAATCTGGTGATGTCGCGGCTGGGTTAGCCGCCCTCGAGGCAATTTCATCGAACCCTACGGCGAACTATCAGCCGTGGTGGGCGGCACGAGCGCATTTATTGCGACGGCTTGGCCGCGAAGCGGAAGCGCGCAACGCGTTCGAACGCGCTGCGAGTCTTACCGACGATCCCGCGCTGCGCGCCTATCTGCTCGAGCGCGCCGTCGGGTAATACAAAACGGCGACCACACAAACGCTGCGTATACTCCACAGGTAGACACGATGGCCCTATCGACATTCAGACCGACGTCTTTTGTTGTCTCGAAGACAAGCGTATTGAAATCGCGGTGACAGAGATTCGCCGGAGCAATGTAGAGGTGCACGACTGGCACAAAAAAGCCCGCTCGGGAGAGCGGGCTTGGATAGGGATCGGAAGGTGAGAGGCGCTTACTGGATAAAATTGCCACCGCCACTCACAAAAGAGCCGTTCACGGCCATCGGATTGCCCGTTACGCGGCTGCCACCGATATAATTCAGCGTGCCGTTGATCACGACTCCGACCTGGCTATTGTTCACCGACTCGACATTGCGGAGCGTCGAGTCCCACATCCAGAATCCTGCATTCTGACAATTGCTCACAATGCAGTTCTCGGCCGTTCCGTTGGTAAGGGCTATTCCGTACTTACCTCCTTGTACCACGCAATGAACGACCCGGCTGCCAGCTCCCGAGCTGATGCCCCACGCGTCATTACCGCCACTGACGATGCACTCGGTTATGAGTAAGCCGACGCCCGTAAAGATGCCGTAGTGCGAGCAATCGTCGGTCCGACAACGGTCGATCTGCGCGCCCGCGGCCTGGACACTGATGCCGGTATTGATCGCTCCGACGACGCGTACATTCACGATGCGCACACCTTTGCCAGCACCCGCCCTAATTCCATAGGCGGCATGCAGGACACTGCCGTTGTGAATCTCGACGTTTTCAGGCGCCGGAATGTAGATGCCGCCTGCGGATCCATTGGCTTGGTCCACGGCGAAACCATTAAGATCGAGGGTCACGTCGGGCGCGGTGATCTCGATGACATTGACGGAACCGGTCGTCGTGCGATTGCCCGCGAGGACATACGAACCCGGAGTGTTGATCACATAGGCCGAGGCAAAGGTGCCGGCGGGAATCACAGACGGGCCGGTAGGTGTGTTGCCACCGGCAAAAAGCGCCGCGGGGAGCAGCGCGAGGATGAGGGCGAGGGAATGAAGTTTCATGGGAATCAATGGGTAGGGATTGTGGATTGAGGCTCGATGTGAGCTAACCCAGCGACTGTATCGAAACTCTCACGACCGCGGTATTGGCCAACGGACCTTAGCCAGCCGACCCCGGTCAATCGGCCCATCCGTGGCGGTCGGTCTTATCCCAGCCGACGCTCAGAGGTAGCGCCGAGGTCGCCTCGCAGTTCGGTCCAGTCAGCAAAACCCTTGTTCGTTGTAAAAACGCTTTTCGGAGTTTGCAGGTTAGAGCACGCAGCCCTACACCGCATTCCGACGGGGGACGGGTATTCCAGATCGCTCCCGTCACACATGGACAGTCTTCCTCTTCGGACTGAAATCGATCGGTCTTACCGTATCCTCGAACTCGACCCAGGCTCGTCGAGCGCGTTCGTCGAGAAATCATGGCGCAAACTCGTCGATGAATGGCGGCCCGAGCGTTTTGCGGGCGACTCCATTCTCCAGGCCCGGGCTCTCGCCCGCATCGCGGAACTGAATCGCGCACATGAGCTCGTGAAGGCGCATCTTGCCAGCGAGCCGACTCCCGTCGCGCGATCATCGATCCCGAAAAGAGAAGTGGTGCGGACCCGATCATCCTTCCGTCGCCCTCTCATGGCGTCCACCACCTTTGCCGGTGTGGCGCTCGCCGCGGTCCTGATCGCACGTCCCTTATCCAGTCAGAAGAACAAGCCAGCGCAGGTTTCGGACGCACACATTGCGGTGGCCACAGAGGTTACGCACCCGAATCCATTGCCGCATCCCGAAATTCTGCTGGTGCCGCGCGGGGCGTTAACGGTATCGGTGTCTTTGGTGGCAGACGGACGTATCCTTTTACCCGAGACAACGCTTCACGCGGGCCAGATCACCGCGATTCCGCGACTCGGCCCAACGTACATCAAGTATTCGGCGGGCGAAAATCTGGAAATTGAGATAGAGGGCCATCGGTACGCGATGCCGGACACAGGACCAAGTCGGGCTAAAATCAACTAGCGGTGTCTGCGCCTTGAGGTGATTGGAGACCGGCTAATCGCGGTCTGCATCCCGTTAACGGTTTCCTCTCTCCGAATTTCGAAAACGGCTCTAACGTCCCGTGCTCACCGCATTCGTACTTACTGCATAAATTTCCAAGAGTCCGACGCCTGACCTGGTGCCCGACGCATCCGCGAGGACCGCGCTATACGCACCCGGAACGAGCGTCACCAGCATCCCTGCTTCGCGGCCCGTACCGATCTTGAAAGCACCCGCATCGGCCGCCACATTTCTGATCAACACGGAATCTTCACCCGACCACCAGTCGTCGTTTTCCGCGACGATGACACCGTGACTGTCATAGATTCTGATCATCGGGTCCCGGAGCGGTTCCGTGATTCCGAATTTGGCCAAAGCAGGCCCAATTCCCCGCACCAGCAACGTCTGACTGCTCCCCGCCGGAATAACAAAACCACCGATCACCGGACTGCCGGGCGTCGCGCGTCCACGAAGCGAAATGTTGATCGGCGCGCCGAGCGTCCAGTTGGTCTCGGTGTTATCCTGGTAAACCTCAATCAGTCCGACGCCAGGCTGATCATTTCGAGAAGAGAGTTGCGCGGTGTACGCTCCTCCTTCGAGATTTTTCATGATCGCCACGTCCCCACTCTGAGGCGCGATCGGAAACGCTCCGTTGCGCGTAAAGTCTTCTCCGGTGGCCGTGACGCGTGAGCCCAGTGAATCGGAATCAATCACGGTCGAACGCCGATAAAGCGTGAGCGAAGGTTGGGCAACCACATCGGCTACGCCCAAATTGGCCAGCGAGGGACCGATCGCCCGCAATAGAAAACGCGGAGCATTCAGTGATTTCACCACAAAGCCCACAATCCCCACGGCTTCGCCCGAACCGACGGTCATTCTCGCTGAAATATTCACCAGACGATTGTCGGACGCTCCCGTGGCGACCTCGTAATCCGCAGAGACGGCTCCACCGTTGCGAGTCCAGCTTGCTGTATAACGCCCGTAACACTGCGGGTTATCAGCGTTGAACATAAGACTCGCTCCGGTGCCCATCACCTGAGCGTCACCCGAACGCCGCCATTGGACATAGCGCCCTGCATGACCCCGCACACCTGCCGACAACACCCCTGAACGTCCCATCCGAAGGACCATTCGATTTTGTGGTCGAACTGTATCGCCAACAAAAGGTGAGGAAAAGGCCGGTTCGGAAGTAAACTCCACCGCGTGATCCGTGATGACGCCGTCCGCGCCCCTGTCATTCAGGATGGCAACGCTCGCCATGTCGTTGACCGTCCACGCAAACATGAGTGCACCGCTTTGGTGGATGAAACTTATCGACTCCGCAGGAAGGTCCCAAGCCGACCAGATAAAATGACTTACTCCGTCGGAGATCGCTTGCGTGATTTGAGCCGAGGTCAGAGGCCCGGAGCCGAGCCAGCCAACCTGCACGTCTGGCTTCGCCTTTTTAAGTTCAATGATGAACGCGTAATCGAAGCTCATCACGATGCCTTCAGGCCGCAGCGGCACGCGATTCAACAGGTCAACAAATTGGGCGACCGTGCCACCTTTGCGTTCCATGAATGGCGCCGCTTCGGTCTGAATCGCCCTCACGGTTTCCTCAGCGGTGGGAATTTTTTCGCCAGCATACGCCGCGCTGAACCAACTGCCGGCGTCCAACGCCCGAATCTCCGCCAGTGTCAGCGACGAGACCTCGCCTTTCCCGTTGGTGGTGCGATCCACACTGCTGTCGTGAATCACCACGAGCTGGCCGTCCTTGGTCGACCACACGTCGTATTCGACAAAATCCGCGACCGTTTTCGCCTGGTTAAAGGCGGCGAGAGTGTTCTCTGGCGCCTGAGCCGATGCTCCCCGATGCCCGGCGAGCATGAATTTCGCTTGAGCAGAATCAGCCGAAGCCAAGACGAAACAAAGTCCGACCAGTGCTGACTGCCGAACCAAAAGGCCAGTGGCGCGGAAGTGGGATCGCCAGGCGCTTCGGAAAATCCTGGATCGCAGGGAAAAAGCAGAAGTTTGGCGGCACCCTAAACGACCGGCGCGCTCGCGACCGTCGAGTTCACAGACCGAAGAGTTTTTCAGAGGATCGCCAGTACTCATTGCGGCGGTAACGCGAAAAACTCAGCGTCTGATCGCATTTGCGCGTGTCCGTACGGAGGAGTACCGGCGCTCAGTCTCATAGCACGCGAAAGCGAAATTACATGGATGCGGGGCGACACCGGTAAATTTCCTAATACCCATCCGGGATTTCACCCGGTGCTCAATAAAATTATAGTCAATTTGAGCGAGACCTCCGCAACTTCTGCCGAGCCAAGACTAAGCAGCAGCAATGATTAGGGCGTTTCCACGCGGGCACTTGCAGGCGAGCTGCAAAGCCGCCTTTGCGCGCTTGCCAGCGAGCTGGGCGGGCTGGCCAGGCAGGAAACTGCAAATCCAGGTGACTCGTTCGCGAGCGCGGCGGGCGACCTGAGCGCGAGCTGTCTTGCTTATACAGAATTCAGCCGTATCCGAGTAGCGGAGACATTCCACGGGCCCCACGTCTTTTCGCCACCGCTCCCATCCTAACGCGCTGCGCTTCGCTTGCCGTTTTGGAGAGACACTCATTTTGAAAGACCCGCCCTAGCCTCGGGTCTGTCTTCGAAATACTCGGATATCGGGGTCCGCTGATCGCAGACCGCGATGAGTGGGCTCCCATCACCTCAAGGCGCAGGCGATTAGCCAAACGCCACTGGATCAAGATTTCCCCATTGGGAAAATCCTATTAGCGGTTCTCCTCTAGGGTTCGGATCTTTATTTCGAAAACACGCCCTAATCTAATGGGAGCGAAGCAGGAAAGTATTACTTGGCGCAGTCGAGAACCTCACGGTCCCCTCATGGTCGAACATGCCGCCGCGATGTATCCTTGGATGTGTCCCGAGCGTCCTCTCCAAGTCCTATATCGATGACTTTCGCCGTTTTCGTCAGCTTCTTCCTTGTCGTGTGCGGCCTTGCCGCGTCCATCCAAAGTGGACGGTCAAAAACCCTCAACAGCCTGATCATTGTCGAAGCTCTTGCCTGCATTCTCCTGTTGATCGGATTTGCGGTGGCGAACCACTTCACTGGAGAAGGCATCAACACGGCCGTTTGGTACCATGTCCGCTACGGATTACACGGCGCGGGCTTTGGGGACTATCGCAGCGTCATCATCACAACGGCGACCGCGTTGCTCCTGGCTCCAATGCTCGTCGTGGGCTTCATGTGGTGGCGGCGATATAAACCACGCCACGTTTCTTTTTTAATTTTCGGCCAACTCCTCCTGCTTTCGGCCTTTATCATTAATCCCGGAGCGAAGGGCGTGATCGCTTTGTCGCAGACCCACTCACCCGCGACCGCCGACTTTTTTCGACACTATCAGCCCGCCTCGCTGACGGCGATATCCAGCGATCATCCCAGCTTTATTTATATTTTTGCCGAGAGCCTGGAGCGCACCTATTTCGACGAGCAGCGATTTCCCGGACTGATCACCCAATTGCGCGCACTCGAACGCCAGGGCACCTCCTTCACGAACATTCACACCGTCGAGGGCACGGGTTTCACGATGGGCGGAATGGTCGCCAGCCTCTGCGGAATCCCTCTGTTTACGCCCGCTCACGCCAACTCGATGTCCGGCATGGATGCGTTTCTGCCAGGCGTGACGGGCGTCAGCGATCTCCTGCACGACCAGGGATATTTTCTCTCGTTCATCGGCGGAGCCTACCTCGACTTTGCCGGAAAAAGAAAGTTGCTCGCCACGCACCACTTCGACGAAAGCGCCGGATTTCAAGAACTCCACGGCCGAACTCAGGACCGCGCGTACATCAACAACTGGGGACTCTACGATGATACGATGTATGATTTCGCGTATGATCGCGTGGTTCAACTCGCGAACGAAAAGCGGCCGTTCGGACTTTTTCTTCTTACTCTCGATACTCATCATCCTGACGGGCACGTCTCGAGATCCGTCACGTCCGGCCCGTACGGCGATGGGTCCAATCCGATGCTCAACGCAGTGAAAGGTTCTGATGAACTCATCGCCCGTTTCGTTCACCGCGTCTGGGCCTCGCCGCAGGGAAAGAATATCGTGATCGTCATCGCCTCCGATCATCTCGCGATGATGAATGCCGCGAGCAATCTCCTCCAGCGGGGCGAACGCCGTAATTTGTTCCTCATTCTCGATCCGCGGAATCCGACTGGCACGCACGTCGATCGCGTCGGATCGACGCTCGATATCGGCGTCACGATTCTGCCAACTCTTGGATTCAAGGGGCGGATGAATCTCGGACGCGATCTGCGCGACCCTGCGTCGTCCGAAAGCGAGATCGTGCATATCCAAAAAACGGACACGTTACTATCGTGGCGGCAGGAAATCATCCGGTTCTGGGATTTCCCTCGATTCAAGAACTCATTTTCGTTCGACCCCAAATCCGCGCAGGTGAAGATCGATCATCGGCAATTCCAAGCGCCTGTGTTGGTCGAACTGGCCGATGACGGGCGCACCACGTTGCACTTCGAATTCGACGCACTGTACGATGTGCGTCTGGCGGAGCAGGCAGCGAAACTTGCGCCGGGCACAAGGTATCTGCTGGTCGCCAAACCGGAGGACGCGCAGGTCTTGCTCACCGAACAGAAAGCGAAAATCGAAACACCGTGGGTATTGATCGCGGGACGTGCAGGCCAAGGTCGCACGACCGTACCGCTGACGAACGAGATCACTTTTTCAAAGCAACAGGTTGAAAAATTTCTGATGCATTCAGCCACTGCGCCGGACCAGGCCACCATTCGACCAGCGGAGTAATGCAACGGTTTCCGCGCCCATTATTGGGCTCCGAGGACCGACTCACCGCATCTGCACGACGACCTTCCCCTTGGCGCGACCTTGTTCGAGATAGGCCAGGGCCTCCTTCGCTTGATCGAACGGGAAGACCTTATCGATGACTGGCCGGATTTTTCCCGCGGTGAGAAGTTTGCTGATTTCCGCGAGCTGTCCACCGTCCGGACGCACCCAATGAAACGAATAGCTCGCGCCTTTTTTGTGGGCCTGCCGGATGATTTTTCTACTCAGCAGACCCAAGACAAACCTCATGAAAAAATTCATCCCGCGGGCTCGTCCGAAGGCGGCGTCCGGTGGGCCAACGAGTGAGACGATGCGACTGTTCGATTTCAGAATGCCGACGGATTTATTGAGCGCATCGCCCCTCACCGTGCCCAGCACCACATCGTAATCCCGCAGCACCGTTTCGAATTCCTGCTTCTTGTAGTCGACGATCTCATCCGCTCCGAGGCTCCGCACCAGCTCAACATTGCCCGTGCTCGTCGTCGTCCCTACTTTTGCGCCGAGGTGCTTCGCGAGCTGGATCGCGAACGTGCCGATGCCACCTGAGCCGGCGGGGATGAATACCTTTTGGCCGGGCCTGAGTTGGGCCCGTTCCTTGAGCGCCTGCCACGCTGTCAATCCGACCATCGGGATGGAGGCTGCCTGCACAAAATCGAGGTTCGACGGTTTCAACGCCGCCGCGCTCTCGGGCACGACCGCAAATTCCGCGAGCGAACCGGTGCCCTGATCGAAGATGCTGGCGAAGACGGCATCGCCCACCTTGAAACGGGTCACCCGGTTGCCCACCTCCGCCACGACGCCGGCCAGATCGCTGCCCAATGTGGCCGGTAGCCGGAACCGGAGGATGGGCTTGAAGCTTCCTTTCGGGATCATCGTGTCGATCGGGTTCAGGCCGACGGCGTGGACGCGCACGAGGACCTCGTCCGGCTTGAGCACGGGTTCCGGAATGTCGGCGAACACGACCTCATCCGGTCTGCCGTATTTTTTTAAGATAAGTGCTTTCATCGATTATGCCTCTCGGCTTTGGGTTTGGTGATAGGGAACGCGAGGTTGGGAGAATCAGTTAAGGCCGGATTCTTTGCGAATGGCCCGGTCGAACAGCGCGACGGGAGCAAAACGGTGCAGTCGGCTCAAAAGGATGCCCTTGCCGACGGGATAACGAAGCCGGGGCGATTTCGCCGTCACTGCCCGCACAACGGCTTCTGCCACGAGCTGGGGTTCATCCCCCTTCTCGACGCCCTTCCCGACCAGTTCGTGCATGCGCTGCCGATGAACGGCATAAGCGTCGAGATGAGTCTGGGCCGTCTTCTCGTTTTGGCTGATGTTGCTTTTGGTATAAGAGGGTTGGATCAACACCGCGCGCACACCGAATTGCCTCACCTCGTGATCCAAGGTCTCGGTGTAGCCCTCGACCGCGTGCTTGCTCGCCGTATACATGC
>CBRAFL010000210.1:0-10118 GCA_967755055.1 uncultured bacterium | reverse complement strand
GGGCGAGGCGTCCCCGCCGACCTGTCCGCCGAAGGCTTGGCGAAGGCGGAGCCGCAGCATTCCACGGCTCACCCGGAGGGTTCGCCCTACCCGGTAACTTCGGACTCCGAAACGCCTACCGAGGAAATCGGCGACACCGTCCTGCTCCTCATCGATCTCGGCCGCGGAAAAAATCGCCTCGGCGGTTCCATCCTGGCCCAAGTCGTTTCTCAAATGGGCGCGGAAACGCCCGACGTCGATAATCCGACTGACCTGAAGAATTTCTGGAAAGCGATTCAGCAACTCGGCCGTGAGAAAAAGCTCCTCGCGTATCACGATCGCTCCGACGGCGGTCTCCTCGCAACCGCCGTGGAAATGGCGTTCGCCGGCCACACGGGCGTGGATCTGGAAATCCCCGCCGGCCACAACGCCTTTGCTGCGCTCTTCAGCGAGGAACTCGGCGCGGTGATTCAAGTGCGCGAATCTGATCTCGACGACGTTTACCTCACCTTGCGTCAACACGGCTTCAAGACGTGCACGAGTCGTATCGGCACACTCAACCGCACGCACAGTTTCCGCGTGAAACGCGCAGGCCAGACGCTCCTCGACGAAAACCTCTTTTCTCTCCGCGCAATTTGGTCCGATGTCACGCGCCGCATTGCCGCGTTGCGCGACAATCCCACCGCCGCCGAATCCGAGTACCAACTCAAACTCGATCCAACGAATCCCGGCATCACGCCGAAGATCACATTCGAGATCAATGGGCCAGAGGTAGGGCGAGGCGTCCCCGCCGTGCCGCGCGCAGCGGCTCACCCGGAGGGTTCGCCCTACCCCAACACCACCCGCCCACGCGTCGCGATTCTCCGCGAACAAGGCGTGAACGGCCAAATCGAAATGGCCGCCGCGTTTACGCGAGCCGGCTTCACTGCGGTGGACGTGCACATGACCGACATTCTCTCGGGCCGCGTTTCGCTGCGGGAGTTCCGCGGCCTCGTCGCTTGCGGAGGCTTTAGCTACGGCGACGTTCTCGGCGCCGGCGAAGGTTGGGCGAAGAGCGTATTATTCAACGATCGCGCACGCGCGGAGTTCACCGAATTTTTCGCGCGCGCCGACGCCTTTGCCCTAGGTGTGTGCAACGGCTGCCAGATGATGAGCAACCTGCACTCCATTATTCCCGGCTCTGACCACTGGCCGCGTTTCGTGCAAAACCTATCGGAGCGCTACGAAGGCCGTTTCGTTTCCGTGAAGATCGAAAAAAGTCCGAGCGTGCTTTTCACCGGCATGGAAGGTTCAGTCATCCCGATCGCCGTCGCCCATGGCGAAGGGTATGCAGAATTCCAGGACGCCGCAGCCGCTCAGGCTTGCAGCGAATCCGGACTCGTCGCCGCGCGGTTCGTCGACAATCACCACCGCATCACGGAGCAATATCCTCTGAATCCGAATAGTTCCCCGCTCGGCATGACCGCGCTCACAACGACCACGGGCCGCGTGACAATCATGATGCCGCACCCCGAACGCGTTTTCCGCACGGCGGCCATGAGCTGGCACCCGGAAACGTGGGGCGAGGATTCGCCGTGGATGAAGCTATTCCGAAACGCGCGGGCTTGGGTTGGATAAGTTAAACGCGACATCTGCTTCGTCAGGTAAGTAGCGGTAGGCGTCCCTGCCTGCCGGATTCGGAGATCGGAAATCGCAGATCAAAGTTTCGCGGGCGGAGGGACGACCTCCGTGTCGTCCGATTTCCGGATTCCGAACTCCGATCTTCGATCTTCGATCTGCGATCTCCGAACACAGCAGGCACGGAGGCCTGCCGCTACGCACGGACCCTCAAAATTTCGCCATCCGACCCCAGAACGCTTCGTCGATGCGCGGGCAAAATTGAGCGAGCTCCTCTTTCAACAAACGCACTTTCGTGACGAGGTTCTGATCCCGTTGTAACAGCAACCGAAGCGTCAGATTGTTGGTCATCAATCCCGCGAATAATTCCGCGCGATCTTCCGGAAGTGCCTTCAACGAATAGTTGGACAAAAATCCGGCGTAAGGATGCGACGCCCAATTTCGTTCGCCCGGCTTCGGCGGAGGCGGCGTCGCACCATAGGGAACTCCCGGCGGATTGGCCGCTTCCCAAGCGGGATTGTGCATGACATCGGCATGCTCCGTGTGCTGCGCATAATCCAGAAAATGGAAAAATTCGTGATGGAGCGTTCTCCGACGATGTGCCTCGTCGCCGACTTGGGTGGTTGAATCCACGTAAATGCTGGAATTTTTCTCCACCGCGACCCCGGCAATACGCGTGCCTCCGCTCTTTAGATCACGGCACAGCACAATTCGTTTCACGCCCGAGAGCCGCACCAGTTCCGCCGGATATTTGGCAAATTCCTTTCGCAGAAAATACAACACCATGTCGCCATTCGTCACCCCGGTGTTCTTCGCATCGATCGTTTCTCCAGGGCCCGCCAAAGGATAAACCTCTGCGTCTGCGACCAACTCGATTCCGTAATCGCGTTGATATTGCACTTTCATTTCGTCCAGAAGCTGACTGGCGGAGGCGGTTACTCTGAAGAGACCGAAAACTGTGAGCAACAGGATGAAGAACGGAGCGCGCGGGTAATGAAACATGGAAGATGAGGGCCCTTTCATCCGGTTATTATCGGCGTGTTTCCGACTCTGCCATCGCAGATTTGACGAACTTATTCTTATCCGGATGGTGCGGACCTCGCCTCCGTCGCGCGTTCGCCGTTCCCCGTTTGCGCTAAAGTTTCTTGTCGCCGAGCCGCAGCTAAATTGTTCAGCTGTAGCTTCCACCTGTGCTTCCTTTCCCCTCCGCTCTCGCCGTAATCGACGGCTCACTTTGCCAACTCACGCGTGAAGGTGTGCCGGCTGCTTCATGCGCGCCGCTCGCCACCGCCGTAGTCGAGTTTCGTCGTGGACCGATGTGCGTGTACGTGCGCGAGCTGCCGGTCGGTTTGTTGCCGGGAATCGCCAATCTCTACTGCCTCGATGGTTCGCTGTGCCTGCAGTGGATGGCTGATTGGCCGGAAGCGTGCGGGCCCTGCATCCGAATTCTTGATGCGACAGATGATACGCTCATCGCGGAATCCGCTTCGGGCGCAATCGTCCGGCTCGATGCGCATACAGGGCGCAACATCGCGGTTGAGCACCTGATGGCAGTCGCCGGGTAAGGGAGCCGTTTGGGGGATGCGACGCCTTCGTCGCATTTTGTCAGAAACAAGACGTCTCCACTCTCGACCTATCTTCAACACAGCTCGTAGCCGCGCCAGTTATGGCGCGGGGACGGTCAGCAGACTAACGCGTGCGGCCATCGATGTTCGCACGCTTCCTCAGAGGTCGTCACACCGCCTCGCTCTCGATCTCGTCGTCTTTTATCTCCCGATCAAAGGTGACGTGATCGAGCGAAAAATGACCGGCCCCACTGACCACGAAAACCAAGAGCAGGAACAACACGAGTGCGGAGAATTCCAGCGATTGATTGGACGCCATCAGTCCCTCCTGGCGGTGAACGAAAAACACCGCGCCGACCAGAATCGGAACTTGAATCAGCGCAGCGATCCGCGTCAGGAATCCGATCGTAAGCAACAAGCCGCCTACAAAATGCGCCAAAATTACGTAATGAAGCAGAACGCCGTGCATCAGCCATGACTGCCCGGAGCGCTGAACCAATTCATCGAAAAATCCAGCCGAGTTGTTGGTGATCAAGAGCAGGCCGCGGGCAAATAAGCCCAGGCCGAGATAGATGCGGACGCAGTCGAGCCAGTATCCACGATGCGAATCCGCCCACGCGATGAGCCGTTGCATTGAGGTCTCCTTGAGTTTCAGGATTTGGGGAACGGCGCCGCGTTTGTCTGCCAGCGCCTCGATGAAAAAAATCTACATCCGATGTCGCGAACGAGTCAAACCACCGCGTGACGGTTTTCTGCTTCGCGCTCCGCGATGACAATCGTTTCGAAGATACGTCTAGTCTCCACCGCCACTGGCGCTAAACTGCCGCGACGGCAGTTTACCGTGACGAATCAGTTCCGCCTGAGGTAAACCTATGCAATCCGCCTTCGACGGCGGTGCGTACTCGATGCGAAACGACGCCGTCCAATCCCCGGCCAACGTCTCCAGCGAGACCGCAGGGCCCTCCTCTTTGTTGGGCTCTATCTTCCGCACGAACCATTCCCGCGTGGTAAAATCCAGATGCACTCGATGACTCTCTCCGGGTTGCAACACTTTCACCTCTGAAGCCGCCGTTTTCGGCGACAGACGATTTTCTCCCACCCACGCCCAACCCGACTGATCTTCTAATCGCCAGCGCGGAAGGCTCGGCACCAGCCGTAACGAATGCGTGGCTGATTCATCAACGATCGCCAGCGGCGTGGTCCCGTGATTCTTCAACTCGACCGTAACACCGCGAAGGCCACGTGGCGGAGGCGTGCGGCGATCCGCATTCGTTTCGGTCGGAATCCGATCCGGCGTGACAATAATTCCGAGTGGCTCCGAACGATAGCCTTTCAACACAGCCAGCCCACTAGGGCTCACCGCGATCTCCATGTTCAACGGCACACCCGCTTTTTCTCCTCGCATCGTGTCTTCAAACTTCCGCGCTTTCCCCTGTTGCATGAAAAACGCTTCCACCCCGAACCGCACTTGCAACGTGCTCAGATAAATCGCGTCCGCCCGCCCACGCAAAAACAGCCCGTCCGTGGGCACGCGGTCCGACAGTGAAACGAGTTCGGCCACGCCGTCCTCATCCAGCTTAATCTGAGCGTACACTCTCCGGTCGCGCGTTTTCGAGTTGTAGATCGTCTCCTTGGAATCGAACCACTTCAGGATGCCATCGCGGCAAAGTTTCTTCGGGACCGTCGCCAACTCATAACTGAGCCGAACATAGTCGCCTCTCATCGGATCTTTCGGATCCACCGGAGCGGTGCGCAAGTAGACGATGCGTCCCGTTCGCAGCACCCATTCTCGCTCAACGGCCATCCAGCCGAGTACGCCAATCTGAGCCACCACGACTGCGATAATAATAAGCTTCTTCACGACAGCTCTCCTCCATCGCGCTCATGTCGCAACCGCCGATAATAAAACCCCTCGGCAAACAGCACGCCGCCCAACACGAGAAATACGACTCCGCGCGTAGCAAGACTTTCAAACAGATCGAAGTAGCGCGCAAAAACCAGCGCCGCGAAAAACAGCGATCCGAGCACAGTCGGCCGCAGCCGTCCCTCTCGACATCCGCGCACCATCCACATCGTGGCGACGCCGAGGCAAACCAGATTGAACACGATCGCGATGAACCGCGCGTCACTATAATATCCGGTCACCGCCAGCCCCTGACAGTAAATCAACGCAATTGGGCAGAGCCACTCCTCATTGCTCACCCGCAGCTGTTTATTTCTCCACGTTTTCGCGAGCAGTCCTCCCCACGCGACAACCGCAACCGTAAACAACGCCCAGCGATATACGATGAACCCTACCGCACTCCGATCGTGATCATTCGACCAACGCAACACGTCACTGATCATTTCGTGGAAGCTCAGGATGTAGGAGCAGACCGCAAAGCCAGCCAACCCAAAGAAAGTCATGACGTGCGCGATGCCGTCGTCATCCGAAGTGCTCATTCCTTCGATCAGCCGCGCCCCCGCGATCAGCAACGCCGACAACGAGAATGCCGTGGTAAACGCACCGCCACCGCCGCTCCAGTAGCCCGCATTCGCCAGGATAAGAAAGTACGATGAGGTCAGCAGGACTGCCGTCAGAATCCGCGACCGTTTACGCCACGCGAGCGGCGCCAGTCCGACCAAAATCAAAGCCGACGACCAGTCGATCGGCGCATCAAACTGAAGAACTTCGCAGGAGCCCCACACCGTCAGTGTCGCCGCCGCGAGGATCGCCTGCGGCACAGAATTCAGTGCCCACGCCAGCGCCAGCGCTCCGAGTCCCCAAATGAGAAATCCATTCGGGAAATGTTCATCGATATGATAAACTTGGGCGACCAGCCAGATGCCCGCGCCAAAGAGCATCGTTCCCAAAAGCGAGAGTGCTTCGCCGATTTCTGGTTGAGCGCCCCGTTTCCAGCGCAACCAAAGGCCCGCGACATGTGCAGCCACAATGGAGCCGAAGATGAGGCTCAATTTTCCAAACTTGGGAATATCGTCCCAATTATAAGCCAGCAGAAGAATGATGCCGAGCCCGACTACGACCGCGCCCAAACCTGAAAACAAAATCAGCCCCCACGAAACGCGCGGCCCGGTGTCCGGATAGAGAGCGCGTAGCCGGACGGCTTGATCGCTTGAGATGAGTTGCTCCTTCGTCCAGCGCTCGATTTCAGTGAACAGCCAACGGGTTTGTTTACTCATGGTTGGCGCAGGAAGCGGCGGCCCAGTCGGCCTTTGAAACCAACGCGTGACAAACCAAAAGCTGGTCGGGAGGCGTTTCTTCGTCGTGGTCCCGCGTGGCGGCGAGCCCCGGATCGAAAGGTCGGTCGCGCGCTCACTACCTCGTGCTCAATACTTCAGTCCAGCAGTGGGCAGGGCTTTATGGCCCGACAAAATATGTTTTTTCTACTCGCGCCACAATAGTCCCCCGGGTGTATTTAGCGGCACACAAGTTGCTCAACGTCTGTACCCCCTCCAGCGAAGACTCCTATGAAGCTCAACCTTCTCATCCTCCGGCGAATCCTCGCCTTGGTTCTTCTTACCGTCATCTCACCCTTTGCCTCCGCGACTCCACAGACCGCGATCTTGGAATTTTCGTCACCCGAACTGGGGATATCAGGTTCTTTCGGTGTAAACCTCGATCCCTCTACCCAAGCACTCTTGGACATCACTTCGGTTTCGCTGACCATCGACGGCTACAAGTATAAAAATAAAGACGTCGGATTCACGTACGACGAAAAACTTAAATATTACACCATCGGCGGACTGGTATTCGGCGTCGATTTTCTAGATGAAGAAACTTCGAACGATTTCTACCTGGCGTGGCACCCCGCTTTACCTGGAGAGCCCTTGGAAGGCGGTTATTTCTCTTATATCAACTCGGGAATGCTGAGCCCTCGCTCGACGTTCGTGGAGCGGCTTTCAATCACTGAGGGAAAACAAAAGTACGCTAAAACTTCCGAAGTAAGCCTGTTTACTTTCAGTTCAGAAACTGACGCTGTCGTACCAGCAATCGATGTCTCCGATTCACCTCTAGGCGTTTTCGCTCTTCTTCCGGTACTTGGATTGCTTCTCGTGCGCGGTTTTCAGAAACGCGATTCGGAATAGTCCAGAAGATCGCGACGACATAGAGTCGTTATATAGATTCGGGCGCACCAGATAAACTAGTCCTCCGAGACTTTGTGTTCTCTGCGTTCTTTGCGGTTACATTCCGTCTCCTAAGTCGTTTTTGGTCGCGGCTCCATTACTCCTAACTCCCGCAGTTCAACGTCCGCTGCGCCCGCCACACCGCGGCACTCGCGAGTACCACAAACGCCGCCAGCCCATAGGTGGTTGGTTCAGGAATCGGCCCAAATGATCGGAAGCGCTCGCCGGTCAGCGTCAGGGTCTCTCCGTCATCGTTCCTCGGCTCACGCCTCCAATAGTGAGCTCACCCTGAAGAGCAGATTCACCTCACGCGAACCGCTCGCCTTAATACCCCGGATGCGAACCCGGCGGTCGCGTCGCATCGTCAAACACCTGAAAAATTTCGAGTGCTCGCTCATTAGTATAGCGCCTGACTTCACGATCGATGGTGATCTGAATCACCCAGCCCGCGCCGCGATCAGGACCCGTCCGCTGTCCATAACTCACTACAACAAATTCTGTCGCCAGATTTAAGTTGAGCCATCGCCCGTCCGCGACTTGGACGAAATTCATGGGTGTTACTCATAAAAGATAAGGGTTTAACGCAAGTCGATTGTGAGCGAAAACCCATCTCAGCTGCAGCCTGCGTCGCGACCACATCCGTGCATCGCTCATATAGATTCTGATCCGTCATCAAAGAGCTGGAGCGTTCCTCCTACCGCTGTTCGAAAAATAAACCGAGCTCTCGCGACCTTGACCTGCTCTTGGCCGGCGATGATGTTTTCGGCGTGAACCCCAAGTTTTTTCGACAGATCCTTCCCGTGTTTTTTATTGGTCTTGCGTTACTCACGTGCGGGGCAAAACCCCACGTTGCTCCGACGGTCGTTCCATTGGGAAACAACACGTTTTCCATCACCCGCCAGGCCTCCAACGGCTTCTCGCGCGACACCGACCGCCTCAAGTCCGAGGTCAGCGAAGATGCCGCGCAGTACTGCTCCGCTCAGGGAAAAAAGCTAAAAGTGGTCTCGCTCACCGCAGACAAACCCTTTTTCGCGATGGGTTACGCGAGCGCGAAAATCGTCTTCAGAGCAGTCGGCGCAGATGACCCGGAGCTTTCCGCTGCCCCCGCGTCCGCAGTCGCCATCGAAAAGCCCAGCCCGACCGGCGATCTCTATAGCGACCTCCTTAAGCTCGATGATTTGCGCAAGAAAGGCATCCTGACCGAAGACGAATTTCAGACGGAAAAGAAGAAAGTGTTAAGCCGATCGCAGTGAGACGAGCGCGGCGTGCGCCGCCAACTCAGACGTAGCGGCAGGCCTCCGTGCCTGCCGGATTGGAGATCGAATTTCGAATTTCAAAATTCTTCAGTCCCGGGCAGGCACAGAGGCCTGCCGCTACGTCCGATTCGGTCCGGAATTCTTCCGTTTGCAGCCGCTCTATCACCCCATACGCTCCACCGTTAGTCAGCCCCTCGCTCTTCCGTTCAGTCCGTCCGTCGTTCCCAACGCATGCTTGCCCATAAGATCACTCCCGATTTGGAGCTGCGACTCCTGCAGCCCACCGACGCGAAAACCCTCTTCGCGCTCATCGACGCCAACCGGGCTTACCTGCGCGAGTGGCTGCCTTGGGTAGATGCCACGGTAAAACTTCGCGACACGGAAAAATTTATCGCCGAGGCGTTACGCGATTACGCAGAGACCCGCGCGTATAGCTCAGGTATTTGGTCGTCGGGCCGGCTCGTCGGTGTGATCGGCCACAACCGCATCGATTGGGGCAACCGCATGGCCAACCCAGGCTGGTGGCTCGCCGAAGATGCCCAAGGCAAAGGAATCATGACCCAGTGCTGCAAAGTTGTTTTCGCTCACGCCTTCAATCAGCTCCAGATCGCCCGCATTTGCGTGGGCGTCGCCACCGGTAATCTGCGCGGACAAGCCATCGTCAAACGACTCGGCTTTACGCAGGTGAGTACGCTGCGCAACGCCGAGCGCCTTCGCGATCGCAGCGTCGACCACTTCATCTACAGCTTGCTTGCTCCTCAGTCCAACCACCCGACGCTCCGCGCGGGATGATAAAGGCAGGGCTGACCGTCTATGAGAGTTAGCCTAAGACATTAGAGACGAGAAATGGCCACATTCCGGATGTTGGGTCAGTCTGGGCCGCACACGGTTCCTTCCCAGTCCAACCTGCACAATTTCTCGGACCCGTGTTGCAGTCCATCGTAAATTCCACTCCGTGATGGCGCGATGACGCGACCAATGATTTCCACCTCGCGGCGTTTGGAATACGCGCAGGGCTATCTCATTCTCGGAATGGTCGCGGAAGCCGCCGCGGAGCTCGATTCGATTTCACCTGACGATCGTCTTTCCGACAACGTGCTGGAGGTCACCATCGACTTGCATTCGATGCAGCAACACTGGGATCTCGCCGTCGCCGCCGCGCGTGAGTTTGCGCAACGCCATCCGGAAGATCCGAAAGGATGGATTTCCTGGGCCTTCGCGCTTCGTCGATTAAAAAGCATTCCCGAGGCGGAGCTGGTTCTACTCGAAGGCGAAAAACGGATCGGTGGCACGTGCGCACTTATTCACTACAACCTCGCCTGTTATCGTTGCCAGCTGGGCGATCCCGTCGGCGCGATGCAACGACTCACGATCGCCTGCCGCATGGAGCCCCACTGGAGAATGGCCGCGCTCGACGACCCGGATCTCGCGTCATTGAAGGACGATATCGCTGCGATGTCATGCACGTGAAATCGCAAGATTAGGACCCCGATCGGAAATGTAGGTGGCGCGCGCGCCGCGCAACGTATTAAACGATAAAAGACGTGGGGCGGCGGGCGCGCCCCGAGGAGGTGGT
>CBRAFL010000209.1:0-10133 GCA_967755055.1 uncultured bacterium | reverse complement strand
CGAAACGTCATCTCACGGCCTTTCTCGAAGACCCAGCCGCGGTCCGCATCGAGCCAGGCATCCGTCGCGACGATTCGCGTTATTTCCCGCCGGCGATCATTCAAGAGGGAAACCGTGACCCCATAACCGCGTTGGGTGAACTGGCTGTAGCGATTGAAAAACCACATGCGCCCCGCCTGTGGCTTATCGAAGCCCACACTGTAGACCGCGCCCACGCGATCGGGCGTTTGCGAACCGGACTCTTTGCGAAAATTCAGATTGGCCCGCAGTTCAGCTGATTCCTTCACCGACCATGGCACCACGCGGGTGTTCAACCACCATGACACGCCGCAAGCCACGACTCCCACCATCCAAACTGGCGCGGTGATCCGCAGAAATCCCACCCCCGCCGCGCGCAACGCCGTGAGTTCGTTCGCCCGATGCAGTTTACCCAGTACGAACATCAGCGACACCAACAACGCGAGCGGCAGCACCAACGCGAAGTAGCTGGGGATCGTCGCCACGACATACATCAACAGGTCCAATCCGCGCGCGCCGACTTCGCGCAGCGCACGGAAATCATCATAGAGCACCTGGACCAGCAGGAGCCCCAGCATGGCGCACAGCACCAGACTGAGAATCGTCAGCCACTCCCGCAGCAAATGCCGGTCGAACGTATTCAAAGTCCCCTGATCAAACGTCTCACTCCACCAAATGCAAAACCCAAACCGAGTGCCGGAAAACACGGGAACACTCCGCCGCCTATCGCCACGAAGGACCAAACAGTTTGGTTGAAAACCTGCTTTACGTGCCGTTGTCTCCCGCCGGTTCGCCGTCTCCTCCTACTCAATGCTGTCCTCCGCTTTGCGTTCATTACTCTGCTTTTCCGCGAGCGTTTTTGTCGCCACCACGCTCGCCTCGGCCACAGACCCCACGATTAAAATAGGCGAGTTCACGTCGCTCACCGGCAAGGAAGCCACCTATGGTCAGGCAGCGCATAAGGGCACCGTCCTCGCCGTCGAAGAGGTCAACGCCTCCGGCGGCGTCCTCGGTCGCCAGCTCGAGCTGATCACGGCGGACAGCCAGTCGAAAGCCGGCGAATGCGCGACCATCGTTAAAAAGTTCATCTCGCGCGACAAGGTTATCGCCGTCCTCGGCGAAATCGCGTCAAGCCGCTCGCTGGAAGCCGCGCCGATCGCACAAAACGCGAAGGTCCCCATGATCGCGCCCACGGCCACGGCCCCGGAAGTCACGGCCAAAGGCAGCTACATTTTCCGCGCGTGCTTCATCGACACGTTTCAAGGCACCGTGATGGCCAAGTTCGCGAAGGAAGATCTCAAAGCCCGGCGCGTGGCGATCCTCAGCTCCGTGTCTTCCGCCGAAAGCGTCGGTCTCGCAAAATATTTTCGCGAGCGCTTCACGCAGGATGGCGGCACCATCGCGCTCGAGCAAAAATATGCGGAGGGCGATAAAGATTTTCGCGCCCAACTCACCGCCATCCGCGCCGCGAACGTCGATGGTGTATTTGTGCCCGGGTATTACACCGAGGCCGCGCTCATCTGCAAACAAGCCCGCGATCTCGGCCTCAACATTCCACTTTTCGGCATCGACGGCTGGGAGTCGCCTGAGCTTGTCCAGATCGGCGGCACCTCGGTCGAAGGCTCGTATTTTCTTACGCACTACTCGCCGGAAAATAAGTCGCCGCTCGTTGTTCAATTCAACGAACGCTTCCGCCAGCGCTGGAACGAGGGGACCAACACACTCGCCGCTCTCGGCTACGATTCAGTGAAACTGCTCGTCGATGCGATTCAGCGCGCCGGCACCACCGAGTCCGCGAAACTGCGCGACGCGCTCGCAGCGACCAAAGATTTTCAGGCCGTCACCGGCACGATCACTTTCGACGCCCAGCGCAACCCCACCAAGTCGGCTGTCGTTCTTCAGGTGAAGAACGGCAAATTTGTTTTCGTCGAAGCCATCGAGCCTTGAAACGCCCCACTCACTATCACTTACGCGCCATGAAATCTCTCACTCGTTATTTATCTCTTATCGCGACACTGGCCCTCGCCCCCGGTCTCCACGCCGCCGATACGATCAAGATCGGCGAATACGCTTCGCTCACCGGCAAGGAAGCCACGTTCGGCCAGTCGTCCCACCATGGCGTCGTCATGGCGCTCGAGGAAATCAACGCCGCCGGCGGGGTTCTCGGAAAAAAACTCCAGCTCTTTTCTGAGGACAATCAGACCAAGCCCGGCGAGTCCGCCACGGTCGCAAAAAAGCTGATCTCCCGCGACAAGGTCATCGCGCTGATCGGTGAAGTTTCATCCGGTCGCTCTCTCGAAGTCGCGCCGATTGCCCAGGCCGCGCATATCCCGATGATCGCGCCGGCCGCCACAAACCCCACGGTCACCGAAAAAGGAAATTACATTTTCCGCGTCTGCTTCATCGATCCCTTTCAAGGCACGGTCATGGCCAAGTTCGCCGCCGGCGACCTCAAAGCGAAACGTATCGCCATCATCTCCAGCGTTTCCAACGCCTACAGCGTTGGCCTCGCGAAATTCTTCCGCGAAACCTTCACCGCCGGCGGCGGCGTAATCCCGGTGGAACAGAAATATTCCGAAGGCGATAAAGACTTTCGCGCTCAACTCACCGCCGTGAAAGCCGCTAACGTGGACGGCGTTTTTGTCCCCGGCTATTACACCGAGTCCGCGCTGATTACGCGTCAGGCGCGCGACCTCGGCATCAAAGTGCCGTTCTTCGGTGGCGACGGCTGGGTCTCCGACAAACTTCTCGAAATCGGCGGCGACGCCCTCAACGGCTGCTATTATTCGACCCATTTCTCGCCGGAAGACAGCGCACCTGCCGCACAAGCGTTCGTGAAAAAGTTCAAAGCGCGCTGGGGCCAGGAAAATCCCGACGCCTTCGCCGCCCTGGGTTATGACGCCGTCTACGTCCTCGTCGACGCCATCAAACGCGCCGGCACGACAGAAGAGCCCGCTCTCCGCGACGCACTTGCGGCGACCAAGAACTTCTCCGGCGCCAGCGGCGTCACTACACTCGACAAAGATCGCAACGCCTCCAAGCCCGCCACGATCATTGCAATCAAAGACGGGAAACTCGGATTCTTCAAAACCGTGGCCCCATGATCGTCCGCCGGCCGTCTGCTTCTGTAGCTACGAGCGTGACAAACTGTGTGAAAAGTCCCGAGCACACACCCCGTCGCTGCGCGCCACCCCTCTTGCTAGAGGGGATTCAATCAACGGCAGCCGAAGTCCCCTCTAGCAAGAGGGGTGCCCGAAGGGCGGGGTGTGTTGGGTTGGTGAGCGAGTGGAATCCTATCGCTCCGGCTCGCAGTCACCCGCCAAAATTGCTGCTCCTCGCCGCCGCCCTCTTCGCGTTCACCAGCTCCGCATTCTCCGCCGGCGAGCCAATTAAAATCGGCGAGATCAATCCCCTCACCGGCAAAGAAGCCGCTTTCGGCCAACAGGCGCACCGCGGCATTTTGATGGCGGTCGACGAAATCAACGCTCACGGCGGCGTTCTCGGTCGTCCTCTCGTCATCGTCGCCGAGGACAACCAGTCGAAACCCGGCGACTCCGCCACCGTCGCCAAGAAACTTGTCAGCCGCGATAAAGTGATCGCGCTCCTCTGCGGCGGCACCTCCTCGAGCTGTCTCGAAATCGCGCCGCTCGCCCAGTCCGCTCGCATTCCTTTGGTCGCCACGACGGCGACCGCGCCTGAGGTCACGGAAAAGCGCGACTATATTTTTCGCGCCTGCTTCATCGATCCGTTCCAAGGCGCCGTCCTCGCCAAATTCTCCGTCAATACGCTCAAGGCAAAACGCGTCGCGTTGCTCACGTCCGTTTCATCCTCCTACAGCGTCGGTCTGTCGAAAGTCTTCCGCGAGCGTTTCACCGAACTCGGCGGCCAGATTGCCGCCGAACAAAAATACGCCGAGGGCGATAAGGATTTCCGCGCGCAACTCACTGCGATCAAGGCCGCGAAGGCCGACGCCATCGCCGCCACCGGCTTCTACACCGAGTCCGCGCTGATCTGTAAACAAGCCCGCGATCTCGGCATCACGATTCCAATTTTCGGTGGAGACGGCTGGGAAGCTCCCGAGCTTATCGAAATCGGCGGCAAATCCGTCGAGGGCACTTTTTACGCGAGTCACTACTCTTCTTCGAGTACGGCGCCGGAAGTCGCCGACTTCGTAAAAAAATACCGCGCCCGCTTCGGTGGCGAAACGCCCGACTCGATGGCTCCGCTCGCCTACGACGCCACGCGTATCGTCGCCGAGGCCATCACCCGCGCCGGCACCACCGAAGGCCCGAAACTTCGCGAAGCCCTCGCCGCCACAAAAGATTTTCCCGGCGTCACCGGCCGCACCACCATCGACCCGGCGCGCAATGCGTCGAAATCCGCCGTCATGCTCACTGTGAAAAACGGCAAAGTCGCCTTCGTCGAAACGATTGATCCATGAAGATCCCTCACTTTTCTCGCGCCGCTTTTCGCGGCATTTTTCTTTTCATCGCCGTCCTGACAGTCGCGCGCGCCGCCAGTGACGGGCCGATCAAAATCGGCCATTACGGTTCGCTCACCGGCAAGGATGCCGCCTTCGGCGTGGCAACCCGCAAAGGCGTGTTGCTCGCAGTCGAGGAGCTCAACGCCAAAGGCGGAGTTCTCGGCCGCAAGATCGAATACGTCGTCGAAGACATTCAGTCGAAGCAGGGCGAGTCCGCGACGGCCGTGAAGAAATTGATTTCCCGCGACAAAGTCGTCGCGGTGATCGGTGCCAACGCCTCGGCGAACTCCCTCGAAGCCGGTCCGATCTGTCAGAACGCTAAGATCCCGATGATGGCCATTTCATCGACGAATCCGAAAGTCACCGAAATCGGCGACTACATTTTCCGCATCTGTTTCATCGATCCGTTCCAAGGTGCGGTGCTCGCCAAGTTTGCTCACGCCTCGCTTCACGCCAAACGCGTTGCGCTCCTTACCGCGATCAATTCGCCTTACAGCGTCGGCCTCTCGCGTATATTGCGCGAACGCTTTACGGCGCTCGGCGGCGAGATCGTCGCTGAACAAAGATACGCGGAGGGCGACAAGGATTTCCGTGCGCAACTCACCGCCGTCCGCGCCGCAAAGCCTGACGTGATCGCAGCCACGGGTTTCTATACGGAAGCAGCGCTCATCTGTGTTCAGGCGCGTTCACTCGGACTGGACGTTCCGGTCATCGGCGGCGACGGCTGGGAGGCTCCCCAGCTCATTGAGCTCGGCGGAAAAGCAGTCGAAGGCACCTATTACTCGACGTATTTCTCGGCCGACAATGTTGCGCCGGAAGTGCAGACGTTCGTGAAAAAATATCAGGCGCGTTGGAATAACGAAAAACCGGAAGGCGTATCGGCCTTGGGTTACGACGCGATGTACCTGATCGCGGCCGCCATCGAAAAAGCCGGCGCGACCGACGGCCCGAAACTCCGCGACGCGATCGCGGCCACGAAGAATTTCCCCGGCGTGACCGGCAAGACGACGATCGACGAAAAGCGTAACAGCGAAAAAGCCGCCGTCATGCTCGTCGTCAAAAACGGCCATACGGAATTCTTCGAATCCGTCACGCCGTAGGCGTTGACCCCATTCTGCGCGCATCCAACTCTCGCCGTTTCTCCGTGGCCGAATTCCTTCAGCAACTTCTCAATGGGCTTTCGCTAGGTGCGATTTACGCCCTCATCGCATTGGGCTATACGATGGTTTACGGCGTGCTGCGCTTCATCAACTTCGCGCACTCCGACGTGTTCATGGTTGGCGCTTTCATCGGCTACTACATGGGCAAGCTCGTGCCGGAGGGCACGCTGTGGGGCGGGCTGATCGTCCTCTCCACGGCAATGATCGGCTGCGCAATGTTGGGAATGCGAATCGAGCGTCTCGTTTACCGGCCTCTCCGGGAAAAAATTGATTTCAATCTCGTCACGACGCTCGCCGCGATTCTCGGCGGTCTCGCAGCCGTGTTTATTCTCTACAAAACGGTCCCCACGGATTTCAAGAATAGCGATTCCATGAAAGTCGTTGGAATCGCCGTCGCGTGGGCTGCGGCTGAAATCGCAGCCATCCTCGCCAGCAAAACGAAATGGAAAATCATTTATCACCGCACCGCTGGCGGCGCCCCCACCCTTAACGTCCTGATCACGGCGATTGGCGTTTCACTGCTGCTCGAATACAGCGGCCAGGTTTTCTTTGGCGCCGCACCGCGTACGTTTCCCGCGGTTTTTCCCGTGACGAACTTTAACCTCGGCGGACTCGTCATCTCCACCAATCAGCTCGCCGTGATCGCGGTTGCCGCCTTCCTCGTGCTCGGTCTGCAGTTCATCGTTTACCGCACGAAAATCGGGACCGCGATGCGCGCCGTATCGCTCAATCCGAAAGCCGCGGAGCTCGTCGGCGTAAACAACGATGTCGTCATCGCCTTCACCTTCGCGCTCGGCTCAGCGCTCGCGGGCGCCGGCGGCATTCTCTACGCGTTAAACTACCCGTCGATCGATCCGCTCATGGGCGTAATTCCCGGACTGAAGGCGTTCGTCGCCGCGATCCTCGGCGGCATCGGCAACATTCCCGGCGCCGCATTGGGCGGGCTCATCCTCGGCACGGTCGAAACGTTCGTGAACGGCAGCCAGTGGTCGACCTACAAAGACGCCATCGCGTTCGCGATTCTCATCATTATCCTGCTCTTCCGCCCCGCCGGCCTGTTGGGCAAATTCACCGTGGAGAAGGTGTGAGATGAAAAGCTATAAGCGGTAAGCGATAAGCTGTAAGCACAGACCTCTCGATCCGCTCAACAACTGCCCTCACATTTCGCCCAAAACTTTTGGCTTACCGCGTCCAATGCACTTCTCCTGATGAAAGCGATAAGCTGTAAGTTCTAAGCACAAAGCAGCCAACCACTCCGACTCCGACGCATCCCAAGCTTTCCGCCTACAGCTTATAGCTTACAGCTTCTCCCCCATGATTCCCAAACCACATCTCGCTCTTCTGACAGCGCTGGCGGTGGCGTTTGGCATTTCTCATTTCTCCGACGACATCGATCCGTATCACCTCGATGTGCTCACCGGCATCGGCATCAACGTGATCCTCGCCGTCTCGCTGAATCTCGTAAACGGATACACGGGACAATTCTCACTCGGCCACGCCGGCTTCATGTCGGTCGGCGCTTATTTCTCAGCGGCCGTGTCCCTTTTCCTCGGCCCGAAACTTCTCGGCGAAGCAGGTGGCTCCATGATTCAACAAAGCAGTCTCTTCCTCGGCGCTCTGGTCGCCGGTGGACTGAGCGCTGCGTTCGCCGGCCTCGTCGTTGGCGTGCCGTCGCTGCGGTTGAAAGGCGATTATCTCGCGCTGGTCACGCTGGGATTTGGAGAAATTATTCGCGTCACATTTCAAAACGTCGAAGTCCTCGGCGGCGCCCTCGGCCTCAACGGAATACCAGCGTACACCACTATTTTCTGGGTGCTGGCATTCGTCGCGATCACGGTTTTCGTCGTCCTCTGCTTGGTCAACTCGACCTACGGCCGCGGATTTCTCGCCACGCATGATGACGAGATCGCGAGTGAAGCCGTCGGTCTCAATACGACTCGCTACAAGATCGTTGCATTTGTCATCGGCGCATTTTTCGCCGGGATCGCGGGCGGACTCTACGGCCATTTCAAGCTCACGATCACCCCGACCGGATTCGATTTCACCAAGAGCATCGAGATCGTCGTCATGGTGATCCTCGGCGGCATGGGCAATACGCTCGGCGTCATTCTGGCCGCCATTCTTCTCACGCTATTGCCCGAGCTGCTGCGTCCCATCGCGGAATACCGTATGGTGATCTACTCGTTTCTTCTGATCGTTCTGATGCTGGCGCGTCCGCAAGGTTTGTTTAACTTTCGTCTGCCATTTGGAAAAAAGGCCTCTTCATCATGATACCTGCATCCGAAGAAACCGTTCTGTGGAAAGGCTCGCCGTCCCAATGGACAAACTTTGGCACGTATTTCTTTTGCATCATTCTCAGCGCCGGAGTGATCGCAGCGTATTGGTTCACGCCTGACCGGCCTGCCCTGATCCTCGCAGCTCTCGCGGTTCCACTGGTATTTGGCTTTTTCCGTTGGTGGCAAACTCGCAGCCAGACGTATGAAGTCACGACGGAGCGCATCCGCACTTCGGTCGGACTTCTCTCCCGCCGCACTAGCGAACTCGAGCTGTACCGCGTTCGCGACTACACGGTCGTTGAGCCGTTCTGGCTCCGCTTGATCGGCCGCGGGAATCTGATCATCGAAACCGCTGATCGCACCACTCCGCACGTCGTCATTCGCGCGATCCCAGGAGTCAACGCGCTGAAGGACCAGGTTCGCCTGCACACCGAGCGCATGCGTCAACGTCGCGGCGTGCGCGATATCGAAATCAATCCTCAGTGAGTTCTCCGCTTCTCCAGCTCGATAAGGCCACGATCCGCTTTGGTGGTCTCACCGCCGTCAATGCCGTCGATTTCACGGTGGGTGAAAACGAACTCGTCGGATTGATTGGCCCCAATGGCGCCGGCAAAACCACCGTTTTTAACCTCATCACCGGCGTCTATCAGCCGACCGACGGCACTGTGACGTTTGCCGGACGAAATCTCTCCGGCCTTCGCGTCAACGGAATCGTCGAACGCGGAATCGCGCGGACGTTTCAAAACATTCGCCTGTTCGGCAGCCTCTCGGTTTTCGATAACGTGCGCGTCGCCTGCAATCTTCACCGCGCCACCAGCCCCATTCAAACGCTGATTCGCCTGCGCGGATTTCGCGCCGATGAGGCCGCCATCACGAAACGGGCGGAGGAACTCCTCGAAATTTTTAACCTGCGCCGTTTCCGCGATGCGCCGGCCAAAAGTCTTCCGTACGGCGAACAGCGCCGGCTCGAAATCGTCCGTTGCCTTGCCACGAAGCCGAAACTTTTGCTCCTCGACGAACCCGCCGCCGGCATGAACCCATCGGAGAAAATCGATTTGGTGCGGCTGATCCAGCGCATCCAAAAAGAATTCAGCCTCTCCGTGTTGTTGGTGGAACACTCAATGAAAGTCGTGATGGGTGTTTGCCAACGCATCGCAGTGCTCGACTACGGAGTGAAGATCGCGGAAGGCGATCCCGCCGCGATTCAATCCGACCCCAAAGTCATCGAAGCCTACCTCGGCGAAGACCACCAGAAATCGCTCTCGCACCATTGAGATGGATGATGAGAGATGAGTGATGTCAGATGGCCAGAATGCCGATGTACTCATCCTTGCGTCTTCCCCATTCGAGCGTCGCGCCGACTTCGCACCATCCCTGAGAAACGGGGGAAAGCTCGACCTAGTAGCCGGCGAATTCTTCACCCATCAGACATCATCCATCAGACATTCTTCATCAGCCATCGGACATCGGACATCATCCATCTAACATCGCCATGCTTTCCGTCACTGATCTTCAAGTTTCCTACGGCGCGATCGCTGCACTGTCCGGAATCTCCTTCGAAATTGCCCAGGGTGACATCGTTACGTTGATCGGCGGCAACGGTGCTGGAAAAACCACTACGCTCCGCACAATCTCGGGCCTGCTGCGTGCGAAAAGTGGAAAGATCACCTTTCTGAATGAGGACATCACCAGCGTACGTTCGCATCAGATCGTCGCTCGCGGACTCTGCCACGTACCAGAAGGCCGGATGATTTTCTCCAATCTCACGGTGGATGAAAATCTCGCGATGGGCGCTTATCTGGTGAACGACAAGGAACTCATAGCCAAAAACCGCGAGTACGTCTTCAGCGTGTTTCCACGGCTGAAAGAACGTCTGAAACAAATGGCCGGCACACTTTCTGGTGGAGAACAGCAGATGCTCGCGATCGGCCGCGCGCTGATGAGCAATCCGAAATTCCTCATGCTCGACGAGCCCTCGCTGGGCATCGCGCCGCGCCTCATCAGCACGATTTTCGAGAAGATAGTGGAGATCAACCGCGCCAACGGAATCACGATTCTATTGGTGGAACAGAACGCGAACCTCGCCCTGGAAATTTCCTCGCGCGCCTACGTCCTCGAAACCGGCCACATCGTGATGCAAGGCGAAAGCAAAAAACTCCGCAGCGACCCGCAGCTGAAAGCAACCTACCTCGGCGG
>CBRAFL010000208.1:0-10137 GCA_967755055.1 uncultured bacterium | reverse complement strand
GTTCGTAATCCGCGGACCGTTGCGCGGCGAGCACGCCACCTACGTCGATCATCCACTCGCTCACGCTCGCGGCCACAGGTAGGGCGCCTTATCTGTAACCCGCAGAAAATGGCCGGCTGAAAACGAGTGCTTCTTTCTGTTTTGCTCTCAGCACTCAGCTCTCAACTGGAGTGTTCAAGCCTCGGGATACCAATCGCGCCGGGTGAGCGGCAGATGTGAGCTGCCCATGCCATCCGGTTTCGAAAGCAACGCTTGATAGACCGCGAGCTGTCCGCGCGCAAAACCGTGGGCTGAACCCGCGAGGTAAACCCGCCACACGCGAAACGTCGCTTCGTTAACGAAAGCCAGCGCCTCGCCGTGCGCGGCTTCGAGCCGGCGAAGCCAGTGGCGGAGCGTGAGCGCGTAGTGCTCGCGGAGATTTTCGACATCCCTCACCTCGAACCCCGCCGATTCCGCCGCCTGCAGCACCGTGGGAAGCGGAGGAATGTCGCCGTCCGGAAAAACATACTCGTCCATAAACGTGGGCCCGGCAATCCGGCGCGGATGCACGCCTTCCCCGATGGCGTGATTCAGGAACACCCCGCCCGGTTTCAACAGCGCATTTGCGGTTTTGAAATAATTGGGAAGTTGATCCGCGCCGACGTGCTCCGACATGCCGACACTTACAATGGCGTCGAAGGAATCGGAGTTGGACAGCTCGCGATAGTCTCTCAGCTGGATCGATACGCGGTCCGCGAACCCGGCAGCGCGTATGCGCTCGGACGCTAGTTCGGCCTGACGGTGGCTCAATGTGATTCCTGTGACCCGCACGCCGAAATGCTGCGCCGCGAAAAATCCCAGTCCGCCCCAGCCACACCCAATATCGAGCAACCGTTGACCCGGTCGGAGCCGGAGTTTTCGACAGAGGTGCCAGAGTTTCGCTTCCTGTGCTTCGTCGATACCCGTGTCATTGTTTTCAAAATACGCACAGGAGTAAATCATCTGGCGATCGAGCCAGAGTCGGTAGAAGTCGTTCGAAAGATCGTAGTGAAACGAGACCGCCTGCCGGTCGCGCTGCAACGTGTGTTGGGCTCCATTGGTTTCAGAAAATGTACGAGCCGCCGGATGAGCCGTACGTTTCGCGGGGAGCTGACTCAGCCGGTAGTAACTGCGCAATGATTTCCACCATCCACCGACGTGCTGCCCAAGCGCGTCAGCGATCGCGACGATCGCTTCGATGTCTCCTTCGATATCGAAGTCGTCGCGTATGAAGGCTTCTGCGAGTGCCTTTTCTGTGCCAGCACCGAACATTTCACGCAGGGCACCGGGATGTTTCAACACGACTGTTGCGGGGTGAGCCTGCTCATCCGGCCACAACGTTCCGTCCCACAATCTGAAGGCGACGTTATGAAGCGGAGCGGATTCGAACAGTTCTTCCAAAAAACGGACTGTCGCGTCGCATTCCGGCGTGATCGTCGTGGACATAAAAAACGGCGGGGTTGAGGAGAGCCGATTCTCTCCATCAAGACCCGCCATTTATAAGCCGGTTCCGGTTAGCTGGTTCCTGAGACGGCGAGGACCACTTTCCCGCGCACGTGCTCATGCTCCAGGTGATCGTGCGCGCGGCGGACTTCACTTAGTGGCAGCGTTTGTTGAACAAAAACCCGGACTTTTCCGTCATGATCAGTTGCTCGACGACGCCTGAAATATCACGACCGAGGGTGAGTGGCATGGTGATGCCGACGGGTCTGAATTCGCCCGAGCGGGGTTTTGCAATCGACGGGATTGACGCTTGCGGGCGTGCATTTTGACGAGCACCTCGCCGGGACTTGGTGAGGCGTGGGAATATCTTCGAGTTGCAGCACCTCTGCGCTGCCGAATGAATGGATTCGAACTGCCTTCATGAAATTAATGGATTGATCGTTTTCGGTTTTGCGGAAGCGCGGACACGCGAGAGTGGGAAAGCCTAGCGCTCGAAGTGTGGGTTTGCCATCAGGTCGATGGCCTTTCTCCGATGGGAAAAATACCGTCGGTCGGAGGGGAGGGCGGAAAGCTGAGAGCTCGGAGTTCGGGTCGTTCTCGTTCTCTTTATCGTTCTCGTTCTCGAGTCACTCGGTCGCTTCTGCCGATCGAGCCGAGACGGGATTTACGGAAAGGCGAGAACGAGAAAGAGAATGACGAACGAGAACGAGGCGGAGGCGAAGATCTCCGTGTCGTCCGCGCCCGACCACGTATCAGCGCGCCGCCGAGAAACAGAATTAACCCGCTTCCTAGCCGTTCGGCTCTCCTCGAATGGCCCATACCGGAACGCCGCGATCGTTGGTACGATGGGCAGATATTAATCGATCTCGGTGAAAACTATTTTCCATTCCTTCATCATCACCCGCGCCTTCGCCTCTGGCGGACATTGGGTCTGGCCGGCGCCAAACAGGTGCATGCCTGTTATGGATACGTTGCGCGGCTTGGTGGGTGTCGTCTTTGCGCTGGTAACAACGGGCTACGTTGCGCTGGTCCTTTTTAGCGATGGTTTCCAACGTTCGTACGAATCAACGGAAACCACTGCCTGGAAAGTTACGGTATCCCTCGTCATGCGAACATCGTTGCTGGGTTCGATCGTAGCGCCGGATCAACGACTCGTAATGCATGGTGTCGCTGTCGCAGTCATTGCGTTGGTGGCAATATGCCTCCGCGTATGTCGCAGTTCGGCCTTCGCTGGTACGACTGGATTGGCGTACTGTGGACTGTGGCTGGGGTACTACTGGCAGGCGGCGTGGGATCGTCGATGAATACGCCCGATTGGAAATTTGTCGCTGCCGCCGTCATTGCGATTCTCTACATCGTCCTTGCCGTCGGGTGCGTGAGAGCTGATCGCGGCCAAAGCACGGGAGGGTTTATCAATCTTCAAGGAATGATGTCCGCGCTCGCGACGTTGCCCGTGGCGCTTCCTCTGGAATGTTTCGGCCACAAGCTGGATTTTAGGAATAACTGGCAGATGACGCTCGTGATCGCCGTGTGTAGCGGCCTCGTCTTCGGGCTGGGTCTCGGGTTATTGGGCCTCGCGGAATTTATGTGGGTGTCCACGGCGGCCCGTCGCTGATGCGGCGTTCTTCGCATCATTCTCGTTCTCTTTCTCGCCTTTCCGCAAAATCCGTCCCTGCCCAGCGACAAAAGCGATCAAGCGACTAATTGAGGAACGAGAACGATAAGGAGAACGAGAACGACCCGAACTCTGATCTCTCAGCTCTAGACTCTACGCTCTCAGCTTCCGCTCCCCGCTTTGACGGGTCAGCTCGCGAGGATATGCAGAGGCGAGCGAGTGCGGTACTCCGCTGACCAGCCGTGGGCTGAATTCGGCTCGGCGTAATCCACTGCCTTTACCTGCGTGAGATCGCGGCCCGAAAGCACTGCGGGCAATTTCACGAGGAGTGTCGTGCTCGTGCCACTCATGGTCCGCGACACGACGTCGGCCCCTGGATCTCGCGCGACCGTGCAAAGTTCAAACGCGCTCGCCAGCGAGTCGCCGGCGGCTTCCTGGGCGGAGGCGGCGCATCCAAGAAGGGCGAGGGTGTTGAATAGAATTGAATGCGCGAGTCTCATGAGGGCGACACGCGGGCATCGGTTAAAACTCGGAGTTCACGAGCACTTCTTCGCCGAACGCACCGTTGTGGACCGGCTCGACATTCACCGAGGTGCGAGCGCGCAGGACGCGAATCGGTCGCGCGCCCGCTTCGATCGAGTCCCTAATATCTCCATCTGAATCGCCATAGCTGACCTCCGCCGCAATCTGACGGAAGGAGGGAGTTTTGGGTCCACGGTTGGTGAAGATCACGGGCTCCATCGCGGTAAGCCCGAACGTTTCCCGCAGATAATTCGTGAGCGCTTCGTGCTCGGTGTGAATGCGCTTGGTGACGAAATAAATCTGGTCGCCGCGTTTTTTGTGAAGCTCGATTAATTCGCCTGCGATCCACTTCTTCACGCTGAACTGGTCGAGTTCGTTGTTCATCTTATTCCAGAACTCGCGATAGCTTTGTTTTGCCGCGGGCGTGGGCAGGTCTTCTTCGCGAACGCTGACGCCAGCGGACACGATATCCTTTCCGTAAGTACGCGTGCCCCATTGAAAGCCGGCGCTCGTGAACAGCGCGGTGTCATCGACGTCGAACACGACATGAATCGGATGTGCGGGCAGGCTTCGTTCCAAGTCGGCGAGCGTGATCATCCGCACCTGCGTCCCCGCTGCCACCGCTGTGGAGTGAGCGGCGGTCTGACATCCGGTAAAGAGAGCGGCGACCGGGATGACGGTCAGCAGGAGTGCAAGAATGCGAACTCGGAGAGGGAAGCGTGTTTGATTCATGGGTGATGTACCTTGGTATAATCCACTCTACTGCATAATCGCAACGTCGGGAATGGGCCGACCAACCCGGGCCGAACGGCCAAGCGGGAATCCCCGATGTAGCGGCAGGCCTCCGTGCCTGCTGGAATTTTCGATTTTCGATTTCCGATTTTCGGATTGAGCGTCGAACTTCGAAACTCTGCAGGCACGGAGGCCTGCGCTACTCGCTGCAGCTGCTGGCTCGGCCTCAAAGCTGATCGATGTGGAAATGATGCTGCTCGCATTTGAGACAGCGAAAGACGTACAGCGTTGGGCTCGCCTCGCGCTTGAGCGAGTTGAGCAGCCGAATTAAATGGGGGTCGGCGACTGGGCTTCGACGGTCAGAGTGGTCATGTTATGATGCGTCCGGCAGTAATCTACGATCCGCTTGAGGATAATTTCTTTTTCCTCTGCGCTCATTATCGCAGAGCGGCGTCCGACGGGATAATACCAGCTGCTCAACGTTCGTAACAAGATGCGGGGATGGCCGCCGAAGGTGCAAATCATGTCCGCCGAACGGTTCTGTTCACAGTAGGTCAGCGTCTCGCCGCGATAATCGACGCGCACGGTGTAGTCCGGAGTCACCTCGGCGGCGACGGCCGGCGTTACTTTTCCATTTGCGAGATAAAGTGCGGCATCGACGCCGATCCTCTCACACAACTCTCTAAATGCGGCTTCGCGCTCTTTGCGATGGTCGGTGTTGAACCGCAAAAAAAATGGGCGGTGCGCCATGTCGAACGGTTCCGGGGACTGGCCGTGGATGTAGAAAAGTGTGGCCGCGAAATGTACGGCCACCGTGCCATCGCGACGAAGCACTCCACGCAGCAGTGTCTCCACGATCAGCGGAGGGTGAAAATCCGCGACCTGATCCAGCGTCTCGCTGAGCCCGCCGAAAAACGATGCGGTTTCAAGTCCCTTGACGAGAGAGGTTGTGCGCACGGAATCACCGACGAGTTCCGGTGCGCAACGCATGACGGCATTGCGGACTTCGATATTCGGGTGGTCGATCGCGGTTTTAATTGCAGCTCGAGCTTCGGGCGTCGCGAAACAAACGAGCGCTTCGATGTCTCGCCAGTCACGGACCCCGCGGCGGATCATGGTGGCTTCGGCAGATTTTTGTTCCGCAGGCGACATCGCGTGCAACGCGTCCAAATCGTAGCCAACGCCGTCGTGCCACTTTTCACAATCCATGAGCATGCTGTTTTCAAAACGACGCATCGGCGTCAGCTCGGACTCTTCCAGCGTCGGTGCGGTGAGCGCGGCGGTCGCTGCCGAACCGGCGGATATTGTTCGCGTCTCCCTCGGCACCTGTGCCGCGCGAATCGCATTGTTATCTGATTCCGACCCAGCCGTGCGCGGTGGTTCGAGGATGAAGAAGAGCCGTTTCGCCGTCGTGATTTCGCCGGAGCAGAGGGAACTGTTGCGATCGTAGTAGTGAATGCCGCCGCCTAATTTTTTCGGTCGGGTGAGCAGGGGACGAACGAGTTTAAAATATGCACCCGCCGGCGGCGCTGGGAAAGTGTGTCCGACTTCGGCGATCTCGTTTCCCGCGGCGATCTCGGCTTCGAGTAACGAACGCAAGACCGCGGGCATCGCGTCGGCATCTTTGCGAAATGATTCGGGAATGCTCATGGCGAGGTTGTGCTGCGACTTGAGCTGATGGTGACGGGAGATGTCGGCTCCGGAGTGATCCAGCGGACGAAGAGCACTCCTGTGACGGGAAGCGCGAGCGCGAAGCCCGCGAGGAGGGGAGCGCGATAAAACCACGGCGAGAGAAAAGCTCCCGCTGACGGATTGAGCGTAGTGAAGGTGAAAATCATTACGACCAGCGGCAGAACGGTGACCGACCACGGGGAAAAAGCGCGCAGCACGTCGGAGACGTGATCGGCTTCGCCATTGCGGCTGAGTCCGACGAGCACCGCGATTTGCGCCATCGCGAAGCAGCCCGCTCCCACCAGTAAATATTGAGGCACTCGTCCGATCCCGATCCAATCAAGTCCGCCGCCGCGAACGGTCAGCTGAGTGGCGAGCGTGAGTAATATCCAGAGCGATACAGAAGCCAGTGTCAGTCGAACCCAGTGTGGCAGCAGAACAAAAATCAACGCGTAAGCCGGTCCAATGGGACCGTGGTTGGTGCGCATGATGGCTGCTCGCACTGCCGGCAGATTCGGAATCATCGGATAGATGAGCAACAGCACCGCGACGCCGAGCGCCAGGTTGGCGATGATTTTCATGGGTTGAAGAACAACGCGCTCACTCTACTCGGAATTCCCGATCGCAGTAATGGGCCGAACACCGGTGGGCCATCCGGCTAAGGCCGTGTTTGCGTCTGCAATTTGGTTGAAATTAAAGGGCCTTAAAGGCTCGCGAATCCTCGGCTCATTGATGCGGCAGCCGGCGAGTGAGCCGCGACATCATTGAGTCGCGTGGAGTCGACGTTCTTGAAGAAGCGGCTTCACGTTCTTCCCGCACACCGATGGCGATCCAGATCAAGGTTTCGCGCAGGACGGAGAGAGACCTTGGCCCAGTTGGATCGCCGGGAATCGTGAACGTCTTCGCCTCGGCGTCCGTGCGCACGAGAATCTCCGCCAGGCCGTAACGATCGATGACGGTGAGTCGAAAACCATCGGAGGTGATGTCATCGATGTGCCCGTTCAAACCACTGCGCCAGAAATCCAAAAGGATCCCGCCGATGCCAACCGCGGCGGTAGACGGCTCAATCACCCTCGGGGTTTTCTCACCGTCGATACAACTATTATAGTAGATGTGGAGAGGAGCGGCGGGCGAAGTTTGCTCGCGAGTAGTGATGGCGTCGGTGTGCGTCATGATTGAAAAGGCTGAGAGTTCAAACGTCGTTCTCGTTCTCTTTATTCGTTCTCGTTCTCGATCCGTTACGTGTTCGGCCTCGTGAATTTTCGAATGAGCCGGAGGGGGCGGATTTTCGGGAGCGGTCGAGAACGAGAAAGAGAACGAGGAACGAGAACGATGCGGAGGGAGCCGGAGATCGACGTTCGATTCGTGCTCTTGCTCGTGTTCTTAATCACGATCGAGTTTCGGCGTGAGCGGGAGTGCGAAGGGGAGGGCGAGGATCACGAGCACGATTACGATCACGAGCACGAGGGGCTTAGCCTTGGGGCCAGGCGAACTTCACGGACTTCGGCTCGTCGGCGCTATGATCGGCTTTGCGGAGACGTACGAAAATTTCGACATCGCTAGCCCGGCCGTTGGCAACGTGAACGCGGAATTCGATCTGGCGCGGATCACTGGAGCTGGGCTCGAAGTTGTAGCCCCAGGTGAAATACGGTTTACCCTGCGCACCGGTCTCGCGGGCTTTGTTGCGAATCGCCGTGGGATCAAAACTGCCGCCCGCCGTCTGGGTGGACTTGATGCACAGGCGCCACTGGTTGGAGTCTTTTTCCGTCTCCTTGTAGGCGACGAAAGCATAATCGCAGTTTAAGACCGCGTCGTAGGCCGCAACGTAACCGAGAGTCTCGTAGGTGCGGTAAGCGTCAGACGCGGGGGCTTCGACGAGGGGTGCGCGGGCCGGAGCGGCTTCGGTCATGAAATTTTCGATACGGATCGATTTGGGTGCCTCGGCTGTGCCGTCGAATTTGCGCGTAACGATAAAAAGTTCCAGTGCGTGTGGAGCGCCGGCTTTTTGGTGCACGCGGAACTCGATCTGGCGCGGGTCGCCGGCGGAAGGAGTAAACGAATAGCCCCAGGTGAAGTAGGGCTCGTTCTTCGCGCCCGCTTCGCGGCAACGGTTGCGAATGGCTGCGGGATCAAACGACGCACCGGCCGTGCCCTTGGAGCTGATCTTCACGAGGGAGCTGCCGGATGCGCGATCGGTCTCCTTGTAAGCGACGAATGCATAATCGCCGTTGAGAACGGCGTCGTACGCTTCGACATAGCCCAAGGTTTCGTAGAGGAGGTGAGAATCAGAAGCGGGAGCTTCGATGAGTTGAGGTTGAGCCATATCGAGAGAAGTTTTCATACGAGGATGGAATCGAAGAACGATTGCTACAGTAGCCGGTTCCCAGAGGGGATGAAATGGGCCGAATACCCATGGGCCGATCGGCTAAGGCGCGGCTGCGGATGCCCGCTGCCTATACGCACAGTCGACAATGCGCGCGACGATGCGATTGCAGAGCGTTCTGCGCTATTTTTTAGTGCTTTCCTCCCCAATCCCGGCGGCGCCGGAAGATGCTTCGACACTGTAGCCCTACAAAACGCCATTTACCTTTTTCTTTCCCGAACTCGTATGCGCTCCTGTTTTCTGTTCGCGATCGTGTGCTTCGCTGCCCCGCTTGCTCCGGCCGGCGCTGCTCAGGTTTCATTTAGCGTTCGCGACTACGGTGCAGTCGGTGATGGCAGGACATTGGACACCGTTGCCATGAATGCGGCGGTCGCGGCGTGTGCCAAGGTCGGCGGTGGAACGGTCACCGTGCCACCCGGACGATATCTCACGGGCACGATCGAGTTGAAGAGCCATGTCAGCCTGGAGATCGATGCGGGTGCGACGATTCTTGGCAGTGAAAATCCCGAAGACTATTCGTCATTTCCAAGCGTGTGGGGCGACGACCGGCAGATCATGACGCCACTCATTTACGCGGCGGATGCGGAAAATATTACGCTCACGGGTCGTGGCACCATCGATGGACAAGGCGCGGTTTGGTGGAAGCGCGTTCGATTAAATGATCCGCGCAAATTCCCGCCTGGTCCACAGACCGAAGCCGACCATGCCGAGGCGAAAAAGATGAGCCGCGGACGGCCTCACATGATTCAATTCGTGCGCTGCAATGACGTCGTCATCGAACGCGTTAATCTGCAAAATTCCGCGGAGTGGACCGTGCACCCGATGCTCTGCGACCGCGTGCGCATCGAGAATATTTCAATTACAAATCCTGCGACGAACGCGCATAATACCGACGGCATCAATCCCGAGTCGTGCCGGAATGTTCAAATTCTCCATTGCCGCATCGATACCGGCGATGACTGCGTCACGTTGAAATCGGGCATCAACGAACTCGGGCGAAAAATGGGCCGGCCGGACGAGGACATCGTCATCGCTGATTGCGTGATGTCCCATGGCCATGGCGGCGTGACGATCGGCAGTGAAATGTCGGGTGGCGTGCGCAATGTCGTGGTCACGAACTGCGTTTTTCACGGTACCGACAATGGAATCAGAATAAAGTCGCAACGTGGCCGCGGCGGGATCGTCGAAGGTCTCGTCGTTTCGAACATCGTCATGCTCGACGTGCCTTTGCCGTTTACGATTTCCACCTTCTACGCGGGCTCGGACCGACCAGAGGATTCCCACCCGGTTGACATCGGCACGCCGCGCTATCGCGATTTGTTCTTCAGCAACATCACTGCGCGCAACGCGAAGACTGCTGGAGTGATCACCGGGCTGCGGGAAATGCCGATCGAAAACGTGAGGTTTAGCAACGTGTGTATCACCGCCGAGAGTGGCTTTACGATCACGAGTGCGAAAGGTGTTACGTTTCTTGATACGGTCATCGACACCGCGAAAGGTCCGTCGCTGATCCTGCGCAACACGACTGAGATTGACTCGGTCCGGCTCAGCACGCGCACCGCGCACGGCGACGCACCACTGGTGCAATCCGGAGACCTCGGGTCGAAATGAGAGCCGGCTGATTGGCAGCCGTCGAAGTAAGTTCAGCTCGGACGACCACGGAGGGACGACCTCTGTGTCGTCCGTGATTGAATCCGAGTGTAGGTTGCGCGCTCGCCGCGTCACGGAACGCCGAACCGTTATGCGGCAAGCG
>CBRAFL010000207.1:0-10169 GCA_967755055.1 uncultured bacterium | reverse complement strand
GAAGTCGTGCTCGTGATCGTAATCGTACTCGTAAAAGATCGATCCGGTCGGTTAATCGATCCGGATCGAACAAGAGCACGATTAACCTCACGAGCACGAGGTGGCGGGCGAGGGCGACGAGGAAGGAGGAGCGGGACAGAACGTTTTCCCGGTTGCGGGGGAACGGGAACGCTCTTGTTTGTTGCGACGAATGAAACTTCACGTCCTGCCCGCCGGGCCGATTCAGACCAACGCCTATTTGTTGACGGCTTCCGCGCGAGGCGAGGCGATCTTGATTGATGCGCCGGGAGACGTGTGGGCGGACGTGGCGCCAATTCTGGCGGCGGAGAAATGCCAATTGGTTGAGCTGTGGCTGACGCATGGTCATTGGGATCATACCCAAGGCGGTGCGGAGATCGTGCGCGCAACGAAGGCGCGGGTTTCAGCGCATCCGGCGGATCGAGCGATGATCGAAACACCCGAGATCATGGAGAAATTCATGGGCGAGAAAATGGGGCTCGAGGCGATTCACGTGGACCGCTGGTTGAAGCAAAGCGAGCGATTGAGCGCGCTGGGCCTGGAGGTGGAAGTGCGCCACGTCCCCGGACATTGCCCAGGGAACGTGTTGTTTTATTTTGCGAGCGTGGGCGCGGCGTTTGTTGGCGACGCGTTGTTCGCCGGGAGCGTGGGCCGCGCGGATTTGCCCGGTGGAGATTTCAAAACGCTCGAGCGCTCGATTCGTGAACAGATCTACACGCTGCCGCCGGAGACAAAAGTATTTTCGGGTCACGGAGGGGCTACGACGGTCGGAGTTGAGCGGGAGACGAATCCGTATGTCAGGGGTTGATCAGGACCAACTCCCAAGTCTCGGAGCGTTCATCACCCCGAGGCACCGCCATCGTTGACGTTCAGAAGCCTCTCGACATTCTTTGATCCATGAAAGGCGAGTTCACTGCGATTATCGAAGAAGCTCCTGAAGGCGGCTACTGGGCGATTTGTCCGGAAGTCCCAGGCGCAAATGGTCAAGGTGAGACGATCGAAGAGGCGAAGAATAGCCTTGGAGGCGCGATTCGGCTGATTTTTGAGGACCGAGTGGAAGATGCCCGGCGGGGTTTGCCCGGTGATGCGATTCAGACGGTTGTCGCAGTCTGATGAAGCGTCGCGAGCTGGAAAAGCGATTGCGACACGCAGGTTGCTATTTGAAACGTGAAGGAGGCTCGCACTCGTTGTGGATTAATCCGCGCACGGGTGTGGTTGAGGCGATTCCTCGGCACAGTGAAGTTAAAGAGCCGCTGGCGCGAAAGATTTTGAAAACGTTAGGAGCCGAGTAAGTGAAAATTTTATGATTTCAGTCGGTCACGTGCAGAATCCGATTCGACTCTTTGGCTAAAGTATCTTGGAGTGGTGGTTCCAGCGTCCCATGAATCATTGCCTCTCCGCCCATTCGCGCGAAGTGAAGTGTTCTGCAACCCCGACCGAAAGCCATTTGCTCTCCCGACCAAAATGGCTCGCGATCATCCGCTCCGTCGCGCGTGAATCGGGACGTTTAAGCGCATGATCACGACTTCGAATCCGCTGGCCAAACACGAATTATTTATGCGTCGCGCCCTCGAGTTGGCGCGCCAGGGCTGGGGTGAGACCCATCCGAACCCGATGGTCGGAGCTGTCATCGTGGAGGAAGGGCGAATTGTTGCTGAAGGATTTCACGCGCAGGATGGCGGCCCGCATGCCGAGCGGCTCGCGTTGCTCTCACGGGGTAAACCGCCGCGGCCGGGCGCAATCATGTATGTGACGCTAGAGCCGTGTTCGACTCCAGGTCGGACGGGCGCGTGCACCGACGCGATCATTGGGGCTGGGATCAAGCATGTGGTCGTTGGCGCGACCGATCCGAATCCCAGTCACGCCGGCCAGGGCTTCGAAGTGTTACGCGCTGCCGGTGTCGAGGTGATTTCGGGAGTGCTCGAAAAGGAATGCTCCGATCTGAATTTAATTTTCAATCACTGGATTCAAAAAGGCACGCCGTTGATCGCGTCGAAATCCGCGGTGACCCTCGACGGGCGGATGGCTTGTCGGACCGGCGAATCAAAATGGATCACGGGCGAGCTCGCGCGCGCGGACGTGCACCGCTGGCGGCGGCTTTTTCCGGCGATCGCAGTGGGTGCGGGGACGGTGATGAAAGACAATCCCCGGCTCACGGCACGCATCGAGGGCGCGGAGGAGTGGTGTCCGATCCGTTTCGTTTTCGACGGCCTGCTGCGCACGGTGGTCGATAAGCAGCTCGCGGATGTTTACACCGACGAGTTCGCCAAGCGGACGATCGTCGTGACGACCGCACACAGTGGAATTGGTTACGTGCGCAAACTACGTGAACTCGGAATCGAAGTCTGGGTGTTGCCATCGCCGACCCAGCGCGTGCCGCTTGCCGAGTTCAGAAAGAAATGTACGGAGGTGAAAATCCCGGCCGTGATGTTTGAAGGTGGCGCGCAGCTGGTGAGTCAGATTTTGCAGGATCGGCAGCTGGATTATTTGTTCGTTTATCGCGCGCCCGTGTTGTTCGCCGATGACCGCGCAAAACCGATGTTCAACGGCTTGCGGACTGAGCGCATGGCCAATGCGATTCGATTGAGTGATGTGCGAAACGAATCTCACGGCGAAGATGTGTTGACCCGCGGGTTCGTGGAATATCCCGAGCGTCTGTTTATTGATGAGACTACATTTAGCCTCGGGTAATCTGCACAAAGCCGGAGAGCTGGCGGCGTTCGCCCAAGCGAGTGCGACGGAGAGCGGCGGAGCGGCGATCGAAATTATTTCCGCCCGCGCCGTGGGAGGAATGCCCGAGGTGGTGGAGGACACGGGAACGTTCGTCGGAAACGCGCGGAAGAAAGCGCTGGCGTTGCGCGCGCGTTTGCCGGCCGGCTCGTTCGTGGTGGCCGATGATAGCGGCGTGTGTGTCGACGAATTGAACGGCGGCCCCGGCGTGGAGTCGGCCTACTATGCGGGACCGCAAAGTGACCCGTCGGCAAATTTGTTGAAGCTCGCGCAGGTGATGCGCGATGTTCCCGACGAGCGGCGCGGCGCACATTTTTTGTGCGTGCTGCTGGTGCTCACTGCGACGGGCGAGGAGCTGGTTTTCGAAGGACTTTGTGGCGGACGACTTTTGCGGGAGCCGCGCGGCGGAGCAGGGTTTGGCTATGATCCGCTGTTTGTCCCGGACGGATATTCGCAGAGTTACGCTGAGTTGGGCGAGGCGGTTAAAAATTTGATCAGCCATCGCGCACGCGCGTGGGCGCGGCTGGCTGAGTGGGCGAGGAGCAATCCGGCGGACTGATCGCAAGGTAGGGCGGGACCGCTGGGCCCGCCGAGGAAACGGATTGCCCAGCGCAGCGCTCAAACCCTCTCCATCTGATTCGAACCGCACCGGAAACGGCGCGGCTACACGATCCTTGAGCTTACACTTACAGGCTTTCCAGCTTCGCGCACACTTCGCTGATCAGAAACTCGGGAGTCGAAGCTCCCGCCGTAACGCCGACCGTCTGATATTTTTGCATCTCGGCCGTGTCGATTTCCACGGCGGTCTCGATGTGATATGTCGGGAGATTTTGGAGACGGGCAAGCGAAGCGAGTTTCACGGTGTTCGCGGAGTGATGCCCACCGATGACCACGATTGCTTGCGCGCCTTCGCGAGCGAGCGTGACCACGTCCGTCTGGCGATCTTTCGTGGCCTGGCAAATCGTGTCGAACACCAGCACTTCTGAAAATTTTCCGCGCGCATACGCGGAGAGTTCGGCGAATTCGTGCATGAACATCGTCGATTGCGACACCATGCACACGCGCGCGAGCGGCGGCAGCGCATCGATGTCGGTTTTGCTGGTGATGCAATAACCGCGGCCTTCGGTGTAGCCCATCAAACCAATTGTCTCTGGATGATTTTTGTCGCCGAAGATGATCGTCGAATAACCCTTCTTGGCGTGCATCCGAATTTTGCCTGCGATGATGCCCACGTCGGGACAGGTCGCGTCCTTGAACTCCATGCCGATATTTTTGAGATAGGTGCGACGCTCAGGCGAAATTCCGTGAGCGCGTACGACCATCACTGGATTTTCGCCGGGAGCCGGAGGAGCCAGCGCAATATCCGCGCGGCTTTGATAATCGCCGACTTCGCGAATGCCCTCCTGCGAAAGTTTTTCCATCATCTGCCGGTTATGGATCAGCGGACCGTCCGTATAGACGGGATGGCGGCCCTGACGGGCGTAGTCACGGGTAATGTCGATGGCACGTTCGACTCCCCAACAAAAACCGGCGCTCTTGGCGCGAAGCACTTTCATCGAAGTACGGTGGAGGTGCGCTTGCAGCGCGTCAAATGCGGAGGCGGGGTGTGAGCGACCGTTTCTTGATCCGAATGTAGCCGCGTCGGTTACGACGCGGTGCGTTTCCGGATACGCGAATTATGCGATGGGCAACAACGGAAACGTGAGAACGACGCGCGTGCCCTCGGCCGGCCGGCTCTCCACGCGGACGGTAGCGCCGAGCCCCGTCGCGCGGGCTTGCATGTTGCGGAGCCCGTGTCCGGAGCGCGTGCGCAGCGCGGGATCGAAGCCAGTGCCGTTATCTTGCACCAGGAGGCAAACTTCGCCTTCGCCCGGGTGCAGTCGCACGGTTACGCGCGAGGCGTTACCGTGACGCAGGCTGTTGCTGATGGCTTCGCGCGCCACGTGCAGCGCTTCACTCGACTGAGCCGGCGATAATTGCGCGGAGGCGGAGTCATCAATTTTCAAATCGAAATGAACGGCGCGTCCGGCGCCGAGCTCAGTCACCAACGAATCAAGCGCCTGGCCGAAGGTGGACTGGCGGAGATTTTCGGGAGCCAAGCCAACGATGTAAGTACGGACATCGCGGATGGTTTGGTTGAGCGTTTGCAGGAGTTGAACGAGGCGGCGATCGGACTCTTCGGGATCAGTTTTCGCGAGAGTCCGTGCTGACTCGATGACGAGCCCGGCGGCGTACAACGATTGGATGATGCCGTCGTGCAGATCGCGCCCGAGGCGAATTTGTTCCTCGAGCGAACGATTCAATAACTGCTGATTGAGCAGCGCGTTTTCCTCGGCGCGCTGTCGACTGTCGCGTTCGAGCGCGAGTTCCTGGCCTTGCGCGACGGATGATTCCGCAAGTTTGGCGAGTGCGCCGACTTCGGTGCGCGTTATCGTGAAGGGCGGCAGCGATTCTCCCATGCGCGTCGGCTTTAACGCCAGGCAGATCAGCAGTGCTGTCGCGATCATGAGTGCGCTGAGCGCCAACGGGAGCGCGACGCGTCGAGGCAAAGCGGTGAGCGCGTCAGCTTTGGACGGGTGGGCAGTCGATACGTGAGCGGCGGGCCCGGAGTCGGCAACAGAGCTAAACAGCGGACCCGCAAGAACGGCCGCGAGTGCTGCGAGGACCACGAGCAAACTCAATCCGAGAAGGCGTGGCAGCGGATTCATGGGTGGAAAACCCGGAGGGCAGCGCTTCGTCGCTGCTTGGTTCGAAGCGAGCAGCGCTGACAAAGCAGCGCCCTCCAATAATTCGTAGCGGCAGGCCTCCGCGCCTGCTGATCTCCGATCTCCGAAACGGCAGGCACGGAGGCCTGCGCGCTACATCTTCCGGGCAAGAACAAATTCGCAAACACGCCTGAGGCTGCTGTGCTGGCCGCGGCACGTCAAAACTTTCGACATTTGGTTATCCGCACGTTTGGTTAAACGACTTCCGTATGAAGTCATTCTATATCACGACCGCCATCGATTATGTGAACGGTTCGCCACACCTGGGCCACGCCTACGAAAAGGTGCTGACGGACGTCATTGCCCGGTTTCGGCGGCAGATGGGTGACAAGGTGCATTTTCTCACGGGCACGGACGAGCACGGCCAAAAGGTGCAGGCGAGTGCCAAGAAAAAGGGCATTGCTCCACAGCAGTTCGTCGACGAGGTGAGCGCCGAGTTTCAGGCGTTGCTACCGAAGCTCAATATTTCCAACGACGACTTCATCCGCACAACCGAGGCGCGCCATAAGACCGTGGTGCGTGCCGTGCTGCAGCAGCTCTTCGACAAGGGCGAGATTTACCAGGCGGAATACAAAGGTTTCTACTCAACGCGACAGGAGCAGTTTCTTCAGGAAAAAGACCGGCAGCCCGACGGTTCTTGGCCGGAACTTTTTGGCGAGGTCACGGAAATCGTGGAGTCGAACTATTTTTTCAAACTCCGCCAGTATCAGGAGTGGCTGGTGGATTTTCTGACGAAGAATCCGAATTTTATTTTCCCGAGTTTTCGGCAAACGCAGGTGCTGGAATTTTTGAAGGAGCCGTTGAACGATCTGTGCATTTCGCGCCCGCGCGAACGATTGGAATGGGGTATCCCGCTGCCGTTTGACGAGGGCTATGTGACGTACGTTTGGTTCGACGCGTTGCTCAACTACTACTCGGCGGTCGCGGACCGGCCCGGAGTATGGCCGGCCACCTATCATGTGATTGGCAAGGACATCCTCGTGCCGCCGCACGCGGTCTATTGGCCGATCATGCTGCACGCGGCGGGACTCGCGCTGCCGCAGGGGATCATCGCGCACGGCTGGTGGTTGCAACGCGGTGCGAAGATGTCGAAGAGCACGGGCAACGCGCTCAACCCGCTCGATCTCGTTGGTGAGTTCGGTGTGGATGCGTTTCGCTATTTTCTCATTCGTGAAATGAACGTGGGGCAGGACAGCGATTTCACGCGCGAGCAGTTTCTCGTGCGCTACAACAGTGAACTTGCGAACAATCTCGGTAATCTCGTGAACCGCACGTTGAACATGACCACGCGTTTTGCGGGCGGCGTGTTGCCGGCAGCGGAAGTGGTGGATGACGCCGAGCGGGAGTTGCACGACCTCTGGACCAAGACGCACGCCGAGGCGGTTTCGCTCAACGAAGGATTTCAGTTTCACACGGCGCTCGAGCGCGCGATGCAGTTCGTCACGGCGACGAATGCGTACATCGAAAAACGTGCTCCGTGGAAATTGGGGAAATCGACTGAAGTGAAAGATCAGGCGCTTTTGAGGACGTCGCTCGCGACGATGGCGGAAGCGCTGCGACTGGCGGTGGCGTTGATCCAACACGTCACCCCGACGACAACGGAAAAAATTAACGCAGTGCTCGGCTACACGCCGGGCGCGCAGTGGCTCGACGAGTTGGCGTGGGGCACGAAACTGAATGGCGCGAAAGTGTCGGAGGCGCTGGTGCTGTTTCCCCGGCCGGAGAAGCCGGAGAAGACGGAAAAGCCAAAGGCGCCGAAATCCGCTTGATCGTTCTCGTTCTCTTTATTCGTTCTCGTTCTCTCTATTTGTTGGAGAACGAGAAAGAGAACGAAGAACGAGAACGACGTTGCCATGACCATCCTCCCTCTCGATCCCGTCACGAACGCCACGCCGGGGGCGTTGCGTTCGTTCCTCGGACAGTGTCGTGAAGCCGCGGTGCGTGATGGATGCGCGAAGTTGGTGAGCATCTCAATCGCGGTGGACGCGCTTGATCCGCTTGCCGTGTTGGAGTCGATCTTCGAGCCAGGCGAGCCGCATTTTTATGCGGAGCGGCCTTCGCTCGATACTGCGATCGCTGGTGCGGAATCGGTGGCGATGACTGAGGCTCGCGGACCGGAACGATTCGCGATCGTTCAGCGTTTTGTGGACGAAACGCTGGCGAACACGATCGCAGTGGGAGATGTATCGGCGCCTTTCGGCGGGCCGCATTTTTTTACGGCGTTTGCGTTTCACGATGAGGTTGAAGCCGGAGAACCCTTTCCGGCCGCGCGTGTGTTTGTGCCGCGCTGGCAGGTGTCGCGAGCGGGCGGTCGCACGACGGCGGTGGCAAACTTGCTGGTGACTCACGAGGCTCCGCTCGATCTTCTCACTGAAAAAGTCTGGCGGGCTCACCAAAAATTTCGTGCGTTCGAGTATGGAGGAGGACGGATTTCCGACCCGATCGCGGAAATTACAAATGGAAAAGAGCTGGCTGGAGACGTGTCTAATTGGAAAACGGAAGATCGCGGTGACTATCCTGCAGCCGTGCGAACTGCGCTCGGTCGGATCGCGGCGGGTGAATTCAATAAAATCGTACTCGCGCGGACGCGGGCGGTGCGCGGTTCCGGAGCGATGCATCCGTTGCGAATGCTGAACGGCCTGCGTCAGCGATTTCCGGATTGTTACGCGTTCTCGATCGCGAACGGAAAAGGGCAAAGTTTTATCGGCGCGACGCCCGAGCGACTGGCTCGCGTGAGTCGCGGCGTATTGGAAACAGAAGCTCTCGCGGGCTCGGCGCCGCGTGGAACGACGGCGACCGAAGACGCGGTGCACGGCGGAGCGCTGCTGCGAAGCGAGAAGGATCGGCGCGAACAGAAGCTGGTGCTGGATTCGATTTGCCGCCGACTCGGACCTTTAGGACTTACATTGGAATTCCCAAATGAGCCGACGCTCCGCAAGCTGGCGAACGTGCAACATCTCCACACGCCCGTGCGAGCGACGCTTCCGGATTCAGTGCGACTGTTGGATGTGATCGCGCGGCTGCATCCGACGCCGGCCGTCGGCGGATCGCCGCGAGATGCGGCGGTGGCGCGGTTGCGGGAGCTGGAAGGATTTCCGCGCGGACTTTATGCGGGAGCGCTCGGTTGGTTGAACGCGCGCGGCGGCGGCGAATTTTTTGTGGGTTTGCGATCTGCGCTGGTGAACGGAGCGACGGCACAGTTGTTCGCCGGCGCAGGAATTGTGGCGGGGTCGTCGCCGGAAAAAGAACTCGCGGAAACGGAGTTGAAATTTCGCGCGATTCAGGAGGCGTTGACGCCATGAGGACGGTTTTTTCGGCGGTGCTTGGATTGATGATACTCGTGTGCTGCGCGGTCACGGAGGTTCGCGCGGCCGGACTCGAGTGGGATACGCTGGAGAAAAATTACGTGGCGAAGGAGGGAGAAGAGGAAGCGGCGTTCTCTTTTTCCGTCGCGAATCGAACGGATCACGCGGTTGAAATTCGCAGCACTGCCACATCGTGTCACTGCACCGTGGCGACGCCGCCGCGCAAACCGTGGATCATTGCACCGGGAGCGACCGAAACGTTGCGCGTGGTGGTCGATCTGCGCAGCCGCCGCGGTGTATTGATGAAGACGATTTACGTCGATACTTCCGAGGGCGAGCAGCAGCTGGTGGTGCATGTCGAGGTGCCGCCCCCGCCGGCGATTCGTCGCGAGATGAACATGATGGCGGCGCAGGCGGATCGGCAGGCGGTGCTGCACGGGGACTGCGCGTCGTGTCATGTGGCGCCGACGGTTGGAAAAAAGGGCGCTGAACTGTTTCAGACCGCGTGTGTGATCTGCCATGGCTCGGAGCACCGCGCCTCAATGGTGCCGGATTTGATGGTGCCGAAGGTGAAACGCGACACGGCGTACTGGGAGAAATGGATACGCGAAGGCGGCGAGAACACGTTGATGCCGGCGTTTGCGAAGAATCACGAAGGTTCGCTAGACGATGAGCAGATCAAATCGCTCGTGGAGTTTCTCCTCGCGAAACTGCCGACCGAGCCGGCTGGGAAATAGCGGCGAATGAGCCTTCAATTGGATTTCTCCAACGCGAACTCCTTGTGGGGCGGCGTGCTCGTTGAAACGCTGGTATGTCTCGGCGTGCGGAGCGCAGTGATTTCGCCCGGCTCGCGGTCAACACCGCTGACGTTTGCGTTTGTCCGCCATCCGCAGATTGAGGCGGTGCCGGTGCTCGATGAACGGTCCGCGGCATTTTTTGCGCTCGGACAGGCGAAGCGACAACGACGGCCCGTCGTGCTGCTGTGCACGAGCGGTACGGCCGGAGCGAATTATTTGCCGGCGATCATCGAGGCGCAGGAGAGCGGAGTGCCGTTGATCGTGATCACAGCAGATCGACCGCCGGAGATGCGGGATTGCGCGTCGGGGCAGACGATCGATCAGCAGAAATTGTTCGGTGGTCACGTGAATTTTTACCACGAACTCGCCGTGCCCGCGGCGACGCTGCCGATGCTCGCATATCTCCGGCAAACGATGGCGAACGCGGTGACGCGGGCATTGTCACCGACCGCGGGGCCGGTGCATCTCAATGCGCCGTTTCGTGATCCGCTGCCGCCAATCGAGGATGGAACCGCGCGCGGTCTTGAAGGAGCGATCGACGAAAGTTTTTTTGC
>CBRAFL010000206.1:0-10241 GCA_967755055.1 uncultured bacterium | reverse complement strand
GAGAGGAACCGCTAATGGGATTTTCCCAATGGGGAAATCTTGATCCAGTGGCTGCGACTAATCGTCTGCGACCGGAGATAATTGGAGCCCGCTAATCGCGGTCTGCGATCAGCAGACCCCACTATATATTCCGGAGGCGATCAGCCGCAGGGGTGATATAAGGATCTGCCCATTGGCTGATCCGATTAGCGGTTTCCCCCTCCGAGTATTTCGAAGACAGACCCTCGGCCTGCGGCAGCCGTCCTCAATGGCAGCGTGAGTGACTCGTTGAAAAAGCAAAAACCGCTCCAGGGCTGAACCCCAGAGCGGCGTCATTTGCTAGTTTAGCTGCGGGTCGAGCGATATTCGGTCCCCGTAATGCAAAGCAGTACGGCGACCGTCATCCACGCGGCGCAGAGTGTAATCATGATCATAACGTAGCGTCCTTTCGTACCGCAAAAGCGGCGGGTAGGCCCGAACCGATGGGGTCTGGGCGCTAGTTGTTTCAACGAACAGCACCGACCGGATGATCGGTGCGAAAAGCACCGTCGACCCAAACGACGGAAGCTCCAGCGGGAATTGCACCTTCCACCAAATTGTTGCGCTACCGTCACCCGATCGACTCGAAAGCTGTGCCACCACACCTCGGGCTGCTGCACGAATAGGATCGCAGGGTGTTACCGCATCGCGCCCCGACCGAACTGCCGGCGCCAACGAACCACATCGGTCAACTCGGAGTTACGGCTCCAGTCGGTTCCCTCTCGGGGAGGGCGGCCTGCAGGTAAACGAAACGCTGCCCGCTGCGCAGATAATTATCCACGACCTTCAGGACCTCGGCCGCGCGCAGCCAGGCGGGACCGTCTTGATGGAACCGTTCTTCCACGAGCGCCGAGAGACGCTGGTATCCTTGTGCGATCACGCGCGTCCGCAGGAGATCGAGTAGCTCGTGCTCAATTTCTGTGGCGTTCTGAACCGCCGGATCAACTGCCATCGCTTGCAGGTAGTAGGCCTGGTGCTCGCCGAAGTACGGATCATCATGCACGCCTTCTTCGCCGTAGTTTTCGAGCGGGCTTCCGACGGCGTAGGCGATGATGCGGCCAGAGAAGCGCAACGCCACTCCCACCGACCGGGGACTGGCGAGCGAGCCTTCGATCGCTTCGACGGGAAACTGCAGCAAGGGACGGCGTCCTTCGTGGAGCGCATCCGCGGGATAGTTCGATAACGAGCCGTAGCGCTCGATCTCCACGGCCATAATCCCGGCCCGCATTTCCGGGAAGTTTCGCGAGTCCAACTCGATCACCTCGGCACTTCCCGGCGGCACAATGACAGTGCCCACCCGAAGCAGCGGTCCCAATGGCACCGCTGCGCCTCGCGCCAATATGTCCCCCACCGCCACCGCGAGGATTTCCATTGCTTCACGGATGGTCGCTTCCGGCGTATCATATCGTGGGTAGAAGCGAAGCGCACGCTCCCCCGCCGGCAAAAGGATCAGTCCGCGCCGAAAGGCCCGATCGCGGAGAACATCCCGCCAGTCGGAGCGGGCCACGTCAAAGGCCAGCATCACCCCCAGCCCGCGGACTTGCTGGATGAGTTCCGGATAGCGCGCCTGCAATCCCTCGAGCGCGGTCCGCGCCGTGGAACCGGTCTGGCGTACCTGCGATAGATCCAGACGATCCATCGTGGCCATGAGACGCAGCATGCCCACAGGATCTCCTTCCCAAGTGGTATTGAATTTCTTCTCCTCCTGAAAGAACACGGCCAGCGCGTCGCTCACAAAGAGGACACCATTCTGAGCCTTCTTTGCCCAGGTCACGACATCCGGTGGCAAGGGGAGATTGAAGTGTTCGTGGGCCCACATTTTTCCCGTCGCCCCAAAACCGGTCTGCACTTCGTCGAAGATGAGTGGCACGTCATGGATCACCGTGAGCAGCCGCAGACGTTGGAAAAAACGAGCGCTCGCCGTACGTACTCCGCCTTCTCCTTGGATCGGCTCGACGATGACCGCGGCCAATCGTTGTGCGCGTTTGAGAGATTCCGCACCCATTTTTTCCCTCTCGGCGGCGATGAACTGATCCAAGTTTCCGGGATTATTCAGGAAGAAGTCGATCTGCGCCAGTGCGTCGACGAACGCCTCGCGCCGACCCTGTAGAGCTTGCCAGATTTGTCGCAGACTCCGTTCCTCGCGGCGCTGCGTCGCGACTGGAGAACGGATGTCCTCCGTGGGAAAAATTGCTTGAGGCCACTCGAAGGTAGGGAAACCGAGCCGGGCCTTCTTGCGGTGGGTAACTGCCAGCGCCCCGAGGGTGCGCCCGTGGAAGGCTCCCTCGAACGACAGAATAACGCCCCCTGCCGGCACTCCCGCAGTGCGCGCTCGCACGAGCAGGGCGGCCTTGATTGCATTCTCCACCGCCTCAGCACCGGTGTTCACGACAAAGTGCCGCGGCGTTCCCTTCGGGGCCAACCGATCGAGGGCTGCCTTAAACCGAAGTGATGTGACCGTTTGATATTCGCTGTGCGCGTAGCGATTCACGATGGATGGCAATGCGGCGCGCAGCACTTCCGCCAGACTGGGATCGTTTTCTCCGAACGCGCAGGTCGCAATTTGCGCCCCCATGTCGATGAACCGCCAGGGCTCGTCCCGCTCGTCGCGGTCCACCGTCGCGAGGTAACAACCGGTCCCCAGAGCCGGATCGAAAGCGACCGGCAGGGAATAGAACAGACTGTTCCGCGCCGCTTCCAGCAACGCATGCGACCGTGGAAAGCACGTGGAGATACAGTCCTCGATCGGACGGTCGAAATCTTTCAGGGCCTCAGGGGTGCGCGCGCAAATCATGATTCTCACGGTAATTTCCCCGTCGTCGGTGTCCATCGCCGCGCGGAAGTTCCCGCGCGTGAGAAAGTGGTGGCGGGACTTGGACTCGAGCCCACTTACGCTGATTTTTTGATTTTCACGATAAACGGAAGAGCCGTTTCGATTTTGGTGGACGCACGTGTGGCAGCCGCGGGTAGCAGGGCGAGGCCTCCGGCCGAGCCGTGCTTTACCGTCGGAATCGGAGTTCGAACCGGCTCGGCGGGGACGCCTCGCCCTACCTGGTGTTGCGTCTATTTAAATCGAACCCGCTCTAATCAACCTCTTACTTTCCTTATCGTATCCGCTTACCGCTTACGACGGCTCTTTCGCTCTCCTCTATCCGGCACCGCCCGCCGCGGCGCGCGCCTCGCGGATCAAGGCCGCGTAGGTCTCCGCCGGTCGATCGCTGTAAGGATCGGCTACTTCGCGTTCGGTGCCGCGGGCAAAATCGATGGCATACAGCCCGAAGCGCGGTGAGTAAGTCCCCCACTCGTAATTGTCGAAGAGCGACCAGTGCAAATAACCCGCCAGCGGCACACCTTCACGAGCGATCCTCGCCACTTCATGCACGTGCAACTGCAAAAATTGGCTGCGCGTCATCCGGTCGCGTCGCGGTTTGCGCCCGTCGTTCCGTCGCCGCAGGGCCATGCCGTTTTCCGCGATGAGCACGGGGCGGCCAAAATCTTCCGCGTAGTGCTTGCAGAAGAAATGCAGCCCGCGCGGCAGCACCCGCCAGTCCCACCATTTGCTCGTGACCGAGGCGAGCATCCAGGTACGAAACGAGTGATGCTTGAATTCCAGATCCCACCACACCGGCAGTCGGAAGGCGTGCGCGGCAAACGGGTCATAATAGTCGAGCCCGATGTAGTCGAGCTGACGTGCGCGCGGTGAGGCATACAGCTCGTCGAGGAACGGCGCGAACTGGACCGCGGCGAATTTTTTGTAGCCGAACCAATTACCCACTCGCTTGGCGGCTGCGCCAAAGTAGTAGGCGACGTCTTTGTGCAACGGCAGCCGCGCGGCGCGGAAGGCGCCGTCGAAAGCTTGCGCCCGCTCCCAAATATACGCGCCGATACTTTCACGCTGCACTCCGCGCTCCCGTGCGCAGACGAGATCGAGCAGCAGTTTGTCTGACCAATATACATCGCTGCAGTAGTTGTTGAAGCTGACCTGTGGCGCCGGCCAACCGCGCTCGTCGTAAAGATCATGTACAGCGTTGTAAGCGAGCACGTGCGCGCGCAGGAGCTGGTTGTAAGCACGCACCATCGTTCCCAACCCGATGCGAGCGCGCGCCGGAAACTGCCGGCCAAGATACGAATTGAGCACGAGCATGTTCGGCTCGTTGATCGTGATGAACCACCGGATCGGCCGCGCGAGGCGTTCGTTTACATGCGCCACCGCCGTTCTGACGAAGGCGGTGAACAGCCCGGGTGTCGTATCATCGAGCCAGGGATCGCTGCCGAGCCATGCCGGGTGGACGAAGTGATGCAGGGTCACTACCGGCTCCAAACCGTGTGCGAGGCACGACGCCAGCATCGCCGCGTATCGATCCAGCACCGCAGTATCGAACGGCGGCGCGGCGCCGGCCTGCTCGTCGCTCGCAGGTTGCACCCGACTCCATTCGAGACCGAGCCGGAAAGCGTTGAGTCCGAGTTCGCGACAGCGCGCAAAATCTTCTTCGTAGCGATTCCAGAAATCCGCTGAACGTCCGAGCGGCGCGACGTCGCCATGCCGCTCTGCGCGAGCCCAGTTCGTCTGAGGTTCGCCGGTGCCGTTGTAGCCGCCTTCCGCCTGGTACGCCGAAGTGGCCACGCCCCAGAGGAATTCGTTCATCAGTCCACAGTACGCACCGCTGCCTGCGCGATGGCGTCACGTTGTTCCCTCGCGAGCACCAGCGGGGGAAGATGGTCATCAAGCAGCGTCTCCACGATGGTTCGCGCCGCGTGGGGACGCCCGAGTGCCCGCGCCGCCTCGCGCATCGCGGCAAGGCGTTCCGGGTGGCCGAGCAGACGATCGATCTTGAACGGCATCGTCGTGAGTTCGTTGCACCGAATTGCGATGCCCTCCTCGAGGAGGTGGTCGCTGTTGCGCTCTTCCTGACCAGGGATGGGCGAAAAAATCACCATCGGCAGCCCGCACGCCAACGCCTCGGATGTGGTGAGTCCGCCCGGTTTGCCGATAAATAGATCGCTGATGTGCATCAGCTCGTGCATGCGGTCGGTATAGCCGAGGATGCAGAAGCGCCCGTGATGCGCGCCCGCCGCCCGTTCGACGCGCGTTTTGATTTCGGGATTCTTCCCGCAAATGACGATGCACTGGACCGCATGCTTCAACTGCTTCAACCGTTCGACGATGAGTTCCGTCGGCCCGACGCCAAGCGCGCCGGCGGAGAGCAGCAGCGTGGTGCGCCGCGGATCGAGCCCATAGGCGGCGCGCACGGCTGCGCGGTCCACGGGTTCGGCGAAGATCGGGTCGATCGGTATACCCGAAACTGTGATACGTTTCGACGGCAGGCCCAGCGCTTCGAGATGAGCTTTGGTTTCATCGATGGCCACGAAGTAGCGTTGAAACCGGCGCGAGAGCCACATGGCGTGACAATCCATATCGGTAACAATGATCGAAAGGCGCGTCTGGAGTTCCTCCTTCTCCATGAGGTGCGAAATGATTCCCGCCGGCATGAAGTGCGTGCAAACCGTGATGTGCGGATCGAACTCGCGGATGAACTTGACGAGTTTGCGGGTGTTCAGCCGGTCGAGCTGCGTGCGCACGGCTTCACCTTTCCACGGCTCATCGCTGGCGCGATAGGCCCAGCCGAGCACATTCGGCGCGGTGCGGACGAGTTTCATATAGAGCGTCGAGTAGAAATCGCGGAAGATCTTGTTCGTGAAATTGAGTGCGTCTTCGTGGATGACCTGGCTCACGCGCGGTTCGCGCGCGAACTCCTTTTCCAATGCCTGCGCCGCGCGGACGTGACCGGTACCTGCGCTGGTCGAAATGATGAGCACGCGTTGTTTATCCATGTCCCCAGTCGTAGTCGTGAATCGGGCGCAAAGCCAGTGCCGGTCGCGTCAGCATTTGCGTAAGCGCTCGAGACTGTCTGCAAAATATCAATTACGCTCAACTCTCCCCGAACGGTGTATACTCGGGCACCAGGCGCTTCATCGCATGTTTGCTGGCTTGCGGATCGCCTGCGTTCGCCGCGGTGCGCAATTCAGCCAGCCAGGTCTCTGTATCTCCCAGACCCGGTTCGCTTCTCAGTTTGAATATTCGCGGATGCTCGGTCGGCTCGTGCGTCTCGTCGGTGTGTCGGAGCTCTTCAAACAGTTTTTCGCCCGGACGCAGCCCGGTGATCTCGATCTCTATATCAACACCCGGGCGATAGCCACTCAGCTCGATCATCTGGCGCGCCATATCGATAATCTTCACCGGTTGTCCCATATCTAGAATGAAGATCTCGCCACCCTGACCCAGCGTGGCGGTCTGCAGCACCAACCCCACCGCCTCCGGAATCGTCATGAAATAGCGGGTCATATCCTCGTGTGTCACGGTAACCGGTCCGCCTTGCGCGATCTGCCGGCGAAATGTCGGAACGACGCTGCCGCTCGATCCCAGAACATTGCCAAAACGAACAGCGAGAAACGTCGTGCGGTTTCCCGGCGCGCGCTGCCGGGCTTGCAGCGTTTTTTCCGCGAGGCGCTTGCTGCAACCCATGACACTCGTCGGGTTGATCGCCTTGTCGGTCGAGATGAAAACAAAACGATCCACGCCATGCTCGCTTGCGATTCGCGTGAGTCCCGCCGTGGCGAGCGTGTTGTTCTTCAGCGCCTCACTTGGCTGGCGTTCCATCAGCGGCACGTGTTTGTGCGCAGCAGCGTGGAAGACAATCTCCGGACGGAACCCGGCGAAAATCGCGCGCATCGCATGCTCGTCCGTCACATCGGCGATCAGTGGCACGACCGGACGAGCTCCCGCGATACCGAGCAACTCCTGCTCAATTTCAAACAAGCCGATCTCCGCCTGATCCACCATGATGAGGCGCAGCGGTTCCTGGGCGAGAATCTGGCGACAGAGCTCGCTGCCGATGCTGCCTCCAGCACCGGTGACCAGCACCACGCGATTGTGCAACATCCGCGAAATGCCGGCGGAGTCGAGGTTCACTGCCTCACGACCGAGTAGATCCTCGATCGCAACCGGACGCGAGCGCTCGACCTTCACCTCGCCGGACGCGAGTTGAGTAAACGAAGGGACAATTTGCGTGGTCGCGCCGACCTGCCGTCCGAGTTCGGCGATTTCTTTCACCTGCCGCGGCGTCACATCGGCCAGCGTGATGACGAGCTCATTGATCCGCGCTTGCGGGGCGAGCTTGAGAAGCTTTTCCAGCGGACCGTAAACCGGCAGACCGTGAATCGTGCGACCGATCTTTTTCGGATCATCGTCGATAAAACAAACCGGGCGGAGTCCGCTGCCGCGGCGCTGCAAAATATCTTTTGCGACCGCCTCGCCGATGTCGCCCGCGCCGATGATGGCAACGCGACGCACCAAAGAGGAAGAGCCTCCGCCCGAAATGCTCCAGCTTCGCACCACTCGCAGCGCGAGGCGAAACGACGAAACCAATGCCACGCTGAGCACAAAATCCATCAGGATCACTCCACGCGGCGGCGTGGCGGAAACCTCGGATTCAAACCACAGAGCGAGCATCGTCGCGGAAACCGTGAGCATCGCGAGCACGACACCGCCAAAATCGGCGAGACCAAAATAACCGAGAATGCTGCGAAACTGGCCGAACGAATGAAGCAAAAGCAGCTTGCACAGCACCACCGGTGCGATGAGCGCGAACATCTGCTTCATCGATTCATCGGGCACCGCGAAGTCCCAGCGGAACTGATACGAAAGATAAAACACCGAGGTGAGTTCGACAGCGTAGACGAGCAGGATCGCGAGGAACCTCGCAATGCGGCGCCCACCGACCACGCGGTCAAAAAAATCCATCTGCCACCGCGCATGCGCCTGCAGGCGTTCCTGCACCATTGCCCCGAGCAAGGGAAGCAGCGGACCGTCGGCTTGGGTCGAGACGTTGGACATCGGAGGAACGTCAGCTACCCCGAACGAAAGGCGTCGAGCACGACCTGCACGACGCGTTGCACCTCGGCGTCAGAGAGTGCGGAACCGGACGGCAGACACAGACCCTGTTCAAAAAGTCGCTGCGACACGCCACCCCCCACCGCTTCACAGTGGGCGAACACCGGTTGCAGATGGAGCGGCTTCCACACCGGGCGAGCCTCAATATTCTCCGCCTCCAACGCGCGACGCACCGTCTCGCGATCGACGCCTGCCTTGACCGGATCGATCGTAAGACAAGTCAGCCACCGCGTGCTGCGTCCATAGGCGGCTTCAGGCATGAATGTCACGCCGGGCAAATCTCCGAGGCCCGCAACGTACTGCTCAAAAACTAGCCGCCGCGCCTCGACCCGCCCGGTGAGTTGTTGCAACTGCCCGCGGCCGATACCTGCCAGCACATTACTCAGGCGATAATTGAATCCAATTTCTGTATGCTGATAATGCGGCGCCGGTTCGCGGGCCTGCGTTGCCAGAAAACGAGCACGGGCGATCAGATCAGAATCCTCTGACACCAGCATGCCTCCGCCCGAGGTGGTGATGATCTTGTTTCCATTGAAGGAAAAAATTGCCATCCGGCCGAACGCCCCCGCTGGGCGACCTCGGTACGTGGCACCGAGCGCTTCGGCCGCATCCTCGATCAATGGCACATCATAGCGGATACAAGCGGCCGCAATGCGCTCCAGATCGGCACACTGTCCATAAAGATCCACGACGATGACCGCTCGCGGCAACTGGCCGATCCGCGCCCTCGCCTCCAGCCACCGCTCCAACAGACCCGGGTCCATGTTCCATGTCGCCTCATCCGAATCGATGAACACCGGTCGTGCCCACTCGTAAACGATGGGATTCGCCGATGCCGCGAACGTAAGCGTGGAGCACACAACTTCGTCGCACGGTTGCACCCCGACCAGGCGCAACGCGAGGTGAAGCGCGGCCGTGCCGGACACGACCGCCGCCGCGTTACCAAAACCAAATTTCGCGCAAAACTCCCGCTCGAACGCGTCCACGTGCGGCCCAACGGGCGCGATCCAGTTGGTTCGAAATGCCTCCTGCACATAGGCAAATTCCGCATCACCCATGTGCGGCGGCGAAAGAAAGATCCTGGATTTTGCAGCAACGTCGGTACTCATGATCGAGATGCGTTTCCAGGAGTTGCCGCGGATTGGGCGAGGCCGATTCCTTCCAGTCCGCGCAGTAGTTCAGCGAAGCCCGGATCGCTCCATAAATTCTCCAACGGCTCGCTGCTCGTGATCCGAATGAAATGCTGCTCGCGGCTCCCGAGCAGCACTTGCTGCATCGTGTCCTTCCACCAGCGGAATGGATCCGGAATTGAATTAAACCGTTCGCCGTAATCGTAGGTCGTCCCGTCAACAAGGTGCCAGTACAACACGTAGGTCTGACGCCCACCGAGCGGCGGTTCGAAGCGGCGCCACTCCGCCGGCTGCAGCGCCGTGCCTTCGAACGTCCGCGTTTGCTTGAACTTCATTTCTAGACACCGCCAGCCATTCTCCGTCCAACAACGATCCGGTGTATGCGAGGCCACAAGACGCGTCGGCATTTTGCCTGCGCCCCAGTAGGCGATGTAAACCCCGAAGCTCTGGCCCGGGCGGCTGAACTCGCGGTTCACCACCTCGTCATAGTTCAGGACTTTTTCCACTTCGCTGGAGACAAATTCGTTGGGCCCGAGCGGCACGTCGCGTCCAGCCCAGCCGGCCAGCGTCAACGGCACCGCCTGCATCAAATGCGGGCCGCGGGGCGTGGACGTTTCGCGGAAAAGATTGATGCTCTGCAACGCGACCGCCGCGACCAGCACGAGCGCAGGTATTACCAACGAGGGACGCCGCCACAGATTCGCCGTCCTGATCATGCGACCTCCTTCATCACCAAGGGCCTAGCCGGCGCGCCAAAAACGGTCGCGCCTGCGGGAACGTCCCTCGTGACCACGGAGCCAGCGCCAATCGTTGCGCCGTCACCGACTTTTACGCCGGGCAGAATCGAGGCGTGACTGCCCACGGTCACACCTTCGCCCAACACGACTCCACCAGTGACATCGACATGACAATGCAACTGAGTCCATCGCCCTACGACTGCATCGTGCGCCACGGTCGAATGCAGATTCACGGTCACGAAATCTCCGAGCCGCACATCCGGACTCACCACCGCGTGTGGACAAAGGATCACGCCAACTCCGAGATGAGCGTCCTCGCCGACGACAGCCGACAAGTGAATCACATTCGCGAATACAGCACCGCGGGTCAGAAGTCGCTCGACGCAACGACGCTTGAATTCGATC
>CBRAFL010000205.1:0-10320 GCA_967755055.1 uncultured bacterium | reverse complement strand
GTTGGTTGCGCGCTCGCCGCGCAACGAACCGCCCTATCCGTGGCGCGGCGAGCGCGCAACCTACAGTATCCGACTCTCCAAATATCCGTCTCCAGCTTACTTACCGTGGCACTGCTTAAATTTCTTTCCGCTGCCGCACGGACATGGATCATTCCGGCCCACCTTGGGCACATCGCGGCGGATCGTGATCTTGGGCAACTGTACCTCGGCTTGAGGTGGGGGGGCCTCGGCAACAGCCTCTCCCGTCGAACCGCCGCCGGTTACCGCCATCCGCGTCGAAACAGAAGGCACGCCAACCGGGGCCGCAGCCGGCAAATCGCTCGGGCCGACCGCGCGCGCGGTACGGCTGAGGAGCGCCAGCATGTTTTCAAATGACTCGAGATTCGAAGCGCTGCGGAACAGGCCGGTGCAAATCTGCAACCGCACATTGTTCATCAACTCCTCGAAGAACCGGTAGGCTTCGCTCTTGTATTCAACAAGTGGATCCTTCTGGCCGTAGCTGCGAAGACCGATGCTCTTTCGCAGGTCTTCCATCTCGGTGAGATGCTCCTGCCAGTGGTGATCGATCGCGTTGATCACGACGTAACGCTCGAGCGAGCCGAGTGCCTCCGGAATCTCGACCGACTCCTTCACCGCGTAAGCTTGCTTGATTCGCTCCAGCAGCTTCGCCGTGAGCGAGTCGATGTTGCCGCCCGCGAGTTCTTCCGCGCGCAGGCTGATCGGGAAATGGGCATTCACCCAACCGACCACATTTTCCATCGCGGTCTGCGTCTGGCCGGCGCGTTCGCCGAGACCTGCAATTTCCAAACGATTCAACAACTCCTCTTGAATCTGCTCGAAAATAATATCCTTCGGCCGCTCTGCGTGAATCGCTGCGTTGCGAATTCCGTAGATGACTTCGCGCTGCTGATTGAGCACATCGTCGTACTGAAGCAGCCGTTTGCGAATCGAATAATTCTGCTGCTCGACCTTCTTCTGTGCGGATTCAATCGAGCGATTCAGCCACGGATGCTCGAGCTCCTCGCCTTCCTGCATCGAGCCTTCCATCAACCGCGAGGCGAGATTGCCCTGCAGGAAAAGCCGCATCAGGTCGTCTTCGAGCGAGAGGAAAAATTTCGTCGTACCCGGATCGCCCTGACGTGAGCAACGTCCGCGGAGCTGGCGGTCGATGCGCCGGGATTCGTGACGCTCAGTGCCGACCACATAAAGTCCGCCGATCTCGCGCACGCCTTCCCCGAGTTTAATGTCGGTGCCGCGGCCCGCCATGTTGGTGGCGATCGTAACTGCGCCGCGTTGTCCAGCCCGCGAAATAATTTCGGATTCCTGCTGGTGAAACTTCGCGTTGAGCACCGTGTGAATCACGCCCGTGCGCTTCAACATACGCGAAAGCACTTCGGAAGATTCGACTGACACCGTACCAACAAGGACGGGCTGGCCGCGCTTGTTGGCCGCTTCTATTTCTTTCACCACCGCGGTGAATTTATCGCGACGCGTTTTGAAAATGGAGTCATTCCGATCAACGCGGATGCACGGCTGGTTGGTGGGAATCACCTGTACCGCGAGGCGATAGATGTCGTTGAACTCCGTCGCTTCCGTCTCGGCTGTGCCGGTCATGCCGGCCAGCTTCTCGTACATGCGGAAATAGTTTTGGATCGTGATCGTCGCGTAGGTGCGAGTTTCGCGCTCGATCGTCACACCCTCCTTCGCCTCGACCGCTTGGTGGAGACCATCGGACCAGCGGCGGCCGGGCATGACGCGGCCCGTGTTTTCGTCGACGATCATGACCTTGCCTTCCTGTACCACGTACTCGACGTCGCGCTCGTAAAGCGAGTAGGCACGGAGCAACTGGGAAATCGCGTGAATGTCTTCCGACACCACCGAATAGCGCTGTTGCGAAGCGAGCTTCTGCGCCTCGCGCGCTTCCGGCGTAACACTCGTATCTTTATCCAACTCGCTGAACTCGGTCGCCAAATCCGGCAGGACAAACGCGTCCGGATTGTCAGGACGGAGACGCGTGCGACCGATCTCGGTGAGATCGGCTTGGTGCTGGCGCTCGTCGATGACGAAGAACAATTCTTCCTTCAATCGATAGAGGTCTTCCTTGTTCAAGTCCGAGTTCATCTCGGTCTCGACCTTATCGAGCAGCTTTCGCCACTCCGGCGTCTCCATCAAGCGGAGGAGCTGCTTGTTCTTCGGATGGCCCATTTTTACCTGCAACATTTTGCGGGAGGCCGTCTGTTTGTCCTCGGGCTTCGCGTCGGATTTTTCCAGGATTTCCTTGGCGTCCGTCACGATTCGGTTGCAGAGGCGCATCTGATCGTTGACCAGCTGGTTCACCGGAGGAAGCAATCGGGTGAAAGGCTGTTCACGCTCGATCTGAGCCGGGCCGGAAATGATCAGCGGCGTCCGCGCTTCATCGACGAGAATCGAATCGATTTCATCCACGATGCAGTACCAGTGATCGCGCTGAACCTGGTCTTCCTTGCGCGTCGCCATGCCGTTGTCGCGCAGGTAATCGAAACCGAACTCGCTCGCCGTGCCGTAGGTGATGTCACGCCCGTACATGTCGCGGCGGAGATCGGGCGACATCTGCTGCTGAATGCAGCCAACGGTGACGCCGAGGAAATTGTAAAGGTGCCCCATCCACTCCGAGTCACGACGCGCGAGGTAGTCGTTGACGGTGACGAGCTGGGTATTTCGCGCAGTGAGCGAGTTGAGATAGAGCGGAAGCGTGGAAACGAGCGTCTTACCTTCACCCGTGGCCATTTCCGCGATCTTGCCTTGGTGAATCGCCATGCCGCCGATCAACTGGACATCGAAGTGCACCATGTCCCACGTGAGTTCGTGATCACAGACGATGATCTTGCGGCCAACCAGGCGCCGCGCAGCGTTTTTAACGGTGGCGAAAGCCTCGGGAAGAATGGCTTCGAGCGCCGCGCGTTTGTCCTCGGCGGCGGCGATGCGGGCGCGGAACTCGTCGGTTTTGGCGCGAAGCTGCTCGTCGGTGAGCGACTGGTACGAGATTTCCAGCTCGTTGATACGCGCAACGATCGGCTTGGAAGCTTCGATAAACTTCCGATAGTGCCGTCCTGAAAAACGTTTGAAGAGAAACGAGAGCATGAAAGGGTGTGAACGCTAGCTCTCACCGATGCCTTGGCAAATGGCAAATACCACGAAGGTCGGGTCGCGGCGCAACTGGGAATGTGAGAGGGGCTTTACGCCCCAACACCGTAGGTTGCGCGCTCGCCGCGCCACGGCTCGAGGCAAAGTTGCGCGGCAAGCGCGCCACCTACAGCTGCCAGACTTAACGAGCCGGCGGCGCCCCCTCGTAGCTCGACCAGTTCTTTATCAACTCATGCACCACCGGACTGCCCACGCGATAAGCGGACTCCAAGGCTGGCAGCTCTCCGGCGTACTCCGCGACCATGCTCTCCGCTGCACTTTGACCGCCCGGTGGCATCGAGAAATTGCTCCCCGTTCTTAAAAACAGAATACGTTGAAAATCGATCCGTTGCATCGTCGTTAAGCGGGTAAACGCCGCGGCGATGCCATGGTCTTCCATGTTAGTCATCGCCATGATTCCTTTTCCGCCGGTGTAGAGACCAGTCCAGTCGCTAGCCCAGCGATTCATCACCGCTCCATGCCAGTAGCGGCAGGAGCCAAAGCTGTCTCCGATCAGCACGCGCGGCGGCTGAAGCGCCGCGGGAAATCCTGCGTAAAGCGCCCGATGCGCTTTCGCCTCTGGCGTGTCGAGCAGAGGCGTGTCTTTCGTGAAATCGAACGCCCATTGAACGAGCGCTGGATTGAGCGTCCACTGCATCGGCTTCGGCGCCCAATCGGGTATAACCGGCTTCTCCTTTGGCGATTTGTTTCCAATCGCCATGATGCCGTAAGGCCAGTCGGCCGGCGCCTCGCGCGTATCGATTTCATAGGCGATATCGCCATCGATTACATAACGCGCCCATGCGGCACTGCCCTCGGTGGCCACCTGGGGATTCACGCCCGCGATCCCATTCACGATCCAGTAACTGTGCGTGAGGTCGAAACGCGGATCGAGGCACAACGCCATGATTTGGTTGCCCGCGCGCACGGTGGTGCCTGACACCACGCCGAACACACCGGCGTCGTTGAACCGGACCGGATGATCGAGGCCGGGGACGTCGATCACGCCCGTCAGATGTTCGCGCTCAGCCCAAAATTGAAACTCACCGGGCTTGTCCCCCGTGTCGTTTCCGATCTCGAAGGTCGCGACAATGATGACTTTTGGCCGGATCAGCTCGGCGGCGCAGCAGAGCGATCCCGGCGTCAAGCCGAGGAGGACAAAGAGACAAAAAGCGGTGGATTTCATGAGCGCGGGCCGGTTGCAGCAAATATGCCAAGGTGTGGAAAGGGCGATGCAAGGAATTGTGGGCGGGCTTTACGCCTCGAGGAGAAGTGGCGCCTTCAGTCGAGACGTAAAGCCGTCGTCATCTTCAAACGACCCCGCTCACAGGCCACCATAAAAACCCCGAATACAGTGGATTCAGCCCTATTCTGGCTCGCCAGCGACCCGCGCCGAGGCAGCCTTTCTTCACACCAGCCGTGTCCACGATCGCCTCCAACGCCGAAATGGAATCGGGTCCGAGTAAGGCCGCAGTGATTGCGCCGGCACTGCGGATCGAATCTGTGGATCTGCTTCGCGGAATGATCATGGTCTTGATGGCGCTGGATCACACTCGGGATTATTTCCACGGCTGGTCGCTGCAAGGCCACAATCCGCTCGATCTCGCGACGACAACGCCTGCGATTTTCTTCACGCGCTGGGCCACTCATTACTGCGCGCCGATTTTCAGTTTGCTCGCAGGCACGGGCGTTTTTCTCGCCGCCTCGCGCGGAAAACCAAAAGGAGAACTCGCATGGTTTCTCATTACGCGCGGCGCCTGGCTCATCTTCCTCGAACTCACGTTGCTCATCTGGTTCGGCTGGGATTTTGAAATTCACCTGACCCACTACACGTTCGCGACACTCTGGGCGCTCGGCTGGTCGATGATTGTACTTGCCGCGCTGGTACGACTGCCGGTGTGGGTGATCACGACGTTCGGCTTGGCGCTCATCGTCGGACACAATGCGTTTGATGGCATTACACCGCAGAGCTGGGGCTCGGCGGCGTGGGCGTGGAACGTACTGCATGTCAGCGGAAGATTTCAGACCACACATTTCACCTTTAACGCCTTTTACCCGCTCGTTCCGTGGGTTGGCGTAATGGCCGTGGGCTATGGACTGGGATCAATTTATCGCTGGGAATCTCCGGTGAGAAAACGCTGGCTGTTGCGCGCGGGCGTGGCCGCGACGATCGCATTTGTGCTGCTGCGGCTGACCAATCTCTATGGCAACCTCACGCCATGGACGCATCAACCCACCGCGTTGTTCACCTTTTTGTCGTTTCTCGACTGCACGAAATACCCGCCGTCGCTGTGTTATCTTTTGATGACGCTCGGGCCAGGAATGATCGCGCTCTCATTGCTCGAGCGGCCGACACCCGGATTCCTGCGGCCGTTTCTTGTCTACGGACGCGTGCCATTTTTTTATTACGTACTTCACATTCCGCTGATTCACGCTCTGGCCGTACTCGCGAGCTGGCTGAAAACGGGTGGCGTCGCCGACGCGGATCGCCACGCGGCACATGTCGCTGCCGATGCAGGATTCAGTTTACCGATCGTCTACTTGGTTTGGATCAGTGTGGTCGTCGGGCTGTACCCCGCGTGCAAATGGTTCGCCGCATTGAAGCGTCGTCGGCGTGACGCGTGGCTCAGCTATCTCTGAGTCCGGTCAAGGTAGGGCGCGTTATCCCTAACGCGCCGTTCCAATGCGGCGTTTCTCAAATCAGCGGGTTAGGGATAACCCGCCCTACCCGCAAAAAACATCGCGAACACCAGCCTCAGACGCGGGTCTTGAAATACGCGATCGTCCGCTCCAAGCCTTCCTCGAGCGGAACCTTCGGCTCCCAACCGCCGAGATATTTTTTCGCGAGCGTGATATCGGGGCGGCGCTGCTTCGGGTCATCCGACGGAAGCGGTTTGTGGACGATCTTTGATTTGCCGCCGATGAGTTTCAACGTGAGCTCCGCCAGCTCCAGCATCGTGAACTCGCCCGGATTGCCGAGATTCACCGGACCGACCGTATCCGTCTGCGCCATGAATCGCACAAAGCCTTCGATCAAATCGTCGACGTAACAAAACGAACGCGTCTGCGAACCATCACCGTAAATCGTCACGTCTTCACCACGCAGCGCTTGTACGATGAAATTGGAGACGACGCGGCCGTCGGCCTCATGCATTCGCGGTCCGTACGTGTTGAAAATGCGAATCACTCGGATATCGACTTTGTTTTCCCGGTGGTAATCGAAGAAAAGGGTTTCGGCGCAGCGCTTGCCTTCGTCGTAACACGAGCGCCGGCCGATCGGGTTAACGTTACCCCAATAGCTTTCCGGCTGCGGGTGCACATGCGGGTCTCCGTAAACTTCGGACGTTGATGCCTGAAAAACGCGGGCTCGCGTACGTTTGGCGAGTCCGAGGCAATTGATCGCACCGATCACCGACGTCTTGATCGTCTTGATCGGATTGTACTGGTAGTGCGGCGGCGAGGCCGGACACGCGAGATTGTAGATCTGGTCCACCTCGAACTTGAACGGGTCGATGATATCGTGCCGGACAAATTCGAAACGCGGGTTCTTAAACAGATGCTCAATGTTGAGCTTCCGGCCGGTGAAGAGGTTATCGATGGCAACCACGTCGTGGCCCCCGGCCAGCAGGCGATCGCACAAGTGAGAGCCCAAAAAGCCGGCGCCGCCGGTAACGAGAATACGCATACGGGGGCCAGACTGGTGAAGCCGCTTTCGGTTTCCAGCAAATCCTGTCCGATGACAGCGATCAGGTTTACCCCGATAATTTGAGCCGCAACGAGTTCCGCGGAGCGCCTGAGGTAGCGGCAGGCCTCCGTGCCTGCTGTCTCCGAATTCCGAACTCCGATTTCCGACATCCGAACCCCGGCATCCAGTCTCCGATCTTCGATCTCCGAAAACAGCAGGCACGGAGGCCTGCCGCTACTTACTTACGCCACCCGCGCCGCCGCTCCGGTCTCGTAACGCTCGATCCACGCTCGGTGCCACACGTCGTAGTCACCTGCTTCGATATGAGCTCGGGCCTGCGCCATCAGATCGAGGTAGAAATGCAAATTGTGCAACGTGAGCAGCGTACAGCTGATGATCTCACCAGCCATCGTCACGTGCCGCAGATAAGCGCGAGAGAAAGTGCGGCACGTATAGTTGTCCATTCCCTCCACGATCGGCCGCGGATCGGTGCGGTACTTTTCGTTTCGCAGATTCATCGGTCCGTCCGGCGTGAAGACCAAACCGTTCCGCGCCACCCGTGTAGGCAGCACGCAATCGAACATGTCCACGCCGAGAGCGACCATCTTCAACAACTGCGGCGGCGTCCCGAGCCCCATCGTGTAACGTGGCTTATCGAGCGGCATAAACGGTGTGGTCGCCGCCACCTGCTTTAACATCTCCGGCTCCGGTTCGCCCACGCTCACCCCGCCCACGGCGTATCCGGGAAAGTCCAATGCCGCGAGCGACTCCGCCGCCTCACGCCGCAAATCGTCAAAGGTCGATCCTTGGACGATCGCAAACACGTGATGTCCCGCGCTCAGAAAGCCACTCTCCGTGGCAATTTCCTTGCAGTGCTTCGCCCACTTGAAACTACGCGCCACGGCCTTCGCGCAGTCGTCTTTTTCGCACGGCCAGGGTGGGCATTCGTCGATCACCATGGCGATATCGCTGCCAAGATTCTGTTGAATCCCCATCACTTCGCGCGGGCCGAGGAAAAGCTTCGCGCCGTCGAGATGCGATTGAAACGCCACCCCGTCGTCGCGGATGTCGCGCAGCTTGGCCAATGAGAAAACCTGAAACCCGCCGCTGTCTGTAAGGATCGGGCCATCCCAACCCATAAATTTGTGCAGCCCGCCGAGTTCGCGCACCAGCTCACTGCCCGGACGCAGGTTCAAGTGATACGTGTTACCCAGAATAATTTGCGCCCCAATCTCTCGTAAGTGGACCGGCGTGATGGATTTGACCGTTCCCTGCGTTCCCACGGGCATGAAGATCGGCGTCTGGATTACCCCATGCCGCGTTTGCAGTCGACCGAGGCGGGCCGCCGTTGCTGTATCCGTTTTTAGGAGCTGGAAATGTTCGGCCATAAGCAGGTACGGCATCGCGATTCGGACTCACCGGCGTCACAATGCCTCAAGAAACCAGATGGGATTGCTGGGTCACTGTGCTCCTCGCAATGCCAGAATGAAAACCCCCATGCTTGACCCTCCTCTCCTCTCATGGGTAAGTGTGGCGGAGTGCTTCTGGTTATCGACAACTACGATTCGTTCACCTTCAACCTCGTCCAATACTTTGGTCAATTGGGCGTGGAGCAGCGTGTTTTCCGCAACAACGAGATCACGCCCGCCGAAGCGCTCGCCCTAAATCCCGAGCGTGTATTGCTTTCTCCGGGGCCGTGCTCCCCGCGCGAAGCCGGCGTCACGCTCGACATCATCAAAGCATTCGCGGGCGTAAAACCCATCCTCGGTGTCTGCCTCGGCCATCAGTCCATCGGCCACTATTTCGGCGGCAACGTCATCCGCGCCTCCCGCCTGATGCACGGCAAGACCTCGCCCATCCAACATCGCAACACGGACGTTTTCCACGGTATGCCGCAGGGTTTTGCCGCCACGCGCTATCATTCCTTGCTCGTGGAACGCAGCACGTTTCCCGCTGAACTCGAGATCACCGCTGAGACGGCGGAAGGCGAAGTCATGGGACTGCGCCATCGCACGCTCCCCATCTGGGGTGTTCAATTTCACCCCGAGTCGATTGCGACCGAGGGCGGAATGAACATTTTGAAAAACTTTTTGTCGCTCAACTGATCACCCCATGCGCTGCCCCAAATGCACGTCGATCGAGGACAAAGTCATCGATTCGCGGATCAGCAAGGAAGGTTCGACCATCCGCCGCCGCCGCGAATGCCTTGAATGCGGCCACCGTTACAGCACGACCGAAGGCCTCGTGCGCGATGGTATCTCGGTCATCAAGCGTGATGGCCGGCGCGAAGAATTCTCCCGCGAAAAGCTTCTGCACGCCGTCCGCGCCGCCTGCCATAAGCGCCCGGTCGATGCCGAACAAATCACGATGCTCATTGAGGACGTGATCGACGTGCTGGAAGCCCAGTACGAAAGCGAAATTCCGTCCGCTGCGATCGGCGATGCCGTCATGCATCGGATGCGAACCGTGGATCAGGTCGCCTACGTCCGCTTCGCCAGCGTGTATAAAGAATTCCGCGACGTCGGCGAATTCGTCGACGAGATCAGCACGCTGGGAAAACGAAAGCCGGGACCCCGCTGAGTGTCCGCCTCCTCCCGCGACGACCTTCGCCGGCTGCATTTCGTCAACGCCCTGTTCGCTCACGTCACCGGCGACGATCTCTACCTCGCCGAGCAGATCAAGGAAGCGATCGCCTTCAGCCTCACCGAACTTCAGTCGCAGAGTGAAACTCATCCAGAGTTCGCCGCGAAGTTCGACGCCGCGTTCAACGCCGCCGCCGCTGAGTTGCTCGCGAGACACTTCTCGCATCTGCCACGGCACGGGTTTTTCCATTGGGACGCCTCTCTCACGCTCGCTTCCGCCACTCCGCTTTTTACGCGCGCCGAGATCATGAACGGTCTGAAGCACCTCGCGCCGTATCGCGAGTCCACCCTGCTCGTCACGAATCTCCGCCCCGCTCTCATCCCGCCGACCCGCCGCGCGACTCTGCGACGCCAGCGCGACTACAACGAAGCCGTCACCTTCATCCAAACTCTCGCCGCCGCCCGCACCAGCCAAACGGCGAACCTAAAGTTGCTGTTTTTATAACAGCGAATAGCGGAAAGGGATCAGGAGCCTCACCCAGATGCTCGCTACTCGCTACTCGCTACCCGCTACTCACTACTTTCCTTCCTCCGCCATGAAGACTCTCTTCCAAAAAATCATCGACCGCGAAATCCCTGCGAAGCTCGAGTACGAGGACGACCGTTGCATCGCCCTTCACGATATCCAGCCGCAGGCGCCGGTTCACCTTTTGATCATCCCGAAGCAACCCATTGCAAGCCTCTCCGTCAGCACGCCGGCTGACGAACCGCTCCTTGGCCACTTGCTGCAAGTCGCCGCGCAGCTCGCGCAAAAACTCAATCTCTCCGCCGGGTTCCGCCTCGTGATCAACAACGGTCCGCACGCGTGCGAATCCGTGCCCCATCTTCACG